>JAXIHJ010000008.1:0-38302 GCA_034189755.1 Planctomycetota bacterium | reverse complement strand
ATCGCAGGAAGCGCTTGCCGTGGCGGACAGCAAGGTGGATTTCGACAAGGCTGCCGATGCCGCCCTCGTCGCCCAAAACGTGCTGGAAACCAACAAGAGTCTCTATCCCGCCGACGAATACCGCCAGAAGCTCAAACGCACCAAGGACCAGAGCAAGTGGGTCATGATGCGGCGCGAGGAATGGGAAAAAGCCCGCGTTCGTCAGCAGCAGGATGAACTCACCAAGGCCGAGACCGAACGCGTCACAAAAGAGCAGGCCCAGCGAAGCCGAAAACTTCAGACGCTGGCCGCTCGGGCGAGGAGCCTTACCGAAGAGCACAAGTACGAGGCGTCGCTTAAGGTGCTCCAGCAGATTATAAGGCTCGACCCGGAGAACCGATGGGCGGCGGAGCGCAGCGAGCTGCTGGAGCAGTTCATTATCCTTCAGGACGAGCGTGAAGCCGACATCACCCAGCGCACCGAAGAACAGCGTTCGCTGCTGGACGTGCGGTGGTCGGAGATTCCGTGGTACGAACTGCTGAGGTACCCGCACGATTGGAAAGAGGTTACCGCTCGCCGCAGGGAGTTTGGAGCCGGCACCATCGCCGAGTCGGAAGCCGATCGCGTCGTTCGCCAGAGGCTGCGGGTGAAGCTTCAGACGCTGGACTTCGCTGATATCCAGTTCAAAGACGTGGTGCAGTTCCTCCGTGAGACTTCCGGGGTGAGCATCTACGTCAACTGGCGCGCGCTGGAAGCCGTGGGCGTCGACCGAGCCACGACCGTCAACGTTCACCTGGTGGGCGTAACGTTTGAAAAGGCCCTGCGGATCATCCTTAACGACGTCGGCGGCGTGACGCCGCTGAAGTTCGTCGTGGACGAGGGTGTGATTACGGTATCGACCGATGACGACCTGTCTCGCCGGACGACAACCCGCGTGTATGACATCCGCGACCTGATTGTCCGTGTGCCGAACTTTGTCGCGCCGCGCATCGATCTGGATCAGATTGGCGAAGCCGAAGCCGATACCGAGGGCGGCGGCGGTTTCGGCGGAGAAGGGCTGTTCGGTGAGGATGAGGAAGAGGCGGAGGACGAGGAAAACATCCCCACAAAGGGTGAAATCATTGACGATATCATCGACCTGGTCAAGGACACGATCGACCCCACGTCGTGGAGGCCCGAAGGCGAGATCGGCTCGATCCGCGAGTTGCACGGCCAGTTGGTCGTAACGCAGACGGCGGAAAACCACCAGAGGTTGATAGAGCTGGTCGGCCAGTTGCGCGAGGCCAGGGACTTGCAGATCGCGATTGAAGCAAGGTTCATTCTGGTCAGCACGGGTTTTCTCAACAGCATAGGGATCGACCTGGACTTCTTCTTCAACATCGGTTCGAGGCTGGGTTCGGCCACCGTTGTCGACCCTTTCACCGGCGCGACGGTGCCGACGACGACGGGCGTTTCCGGCTGGGGCACCGGGCCGCCCGGCAGCAATAACTGGACCCCGATCGCCGCGCAACAAGGCAGCAGCACATTTACCAACATGGTCGGACTGGAATCGCCGGTCCAGAGCGGCATCGGCGGGCAGATTACCAACCAGGCGTTGAGTATCGCCGGTACGTTCCTTGAGGATATCCAAGTGGACTTCCTCATCCAGGCGACCCAGGCCCACAGTTCGACGAGGTCTCTGACGGCACCGAGGCTTACGTTGTTCAACGGCCAGAGGGCATACGTAACTGTCGCCACGCAAAGGGCTTACATCGCCGACCTCGAACCGGTGATCAGCGACAACGAGACCGCCTACGACCCGACGCTGGCCTACGTGCCGACCGGAACGGTCCTGGACGTTGAGGGCACTATCTCCGGCGACCTGCGGTACGTTACGCTCACCGTCCGCCCGCAGGTCGCTACGTTGATAAGGTTCTTCACCTATTTCATCGACGTTACGGCCACCGACCCGGCTACGGGCGAGCCGATACAGGGCGAAGGGTTTATCCAGTTGCCCGAAGTGGCGATCCAGGACCTTCAGACGACCGTTTCGGTTCCCGACGGCGGTACGCTGCTGCTGGGCGGGCAGAAGCTGGCCGGCGAGATCGAACGCGAAATGGGCGTGCCGCTGCTCAGCAAGATTCCGGTTATCAATCGGGCCTTCACCAACCGCGGCATGATCCGCGACGAGCAGACGCTGCTTATTCTGATTAAGCCGAAGATTATCATCCAGCGCGAGGAAGAGGAAAGGCAGCATCCGCCGACTTTGTGATGGAATCTTTGGACCGATAGTCTTAAAACGGGCCGCGCCTTCCCGATGGAGGTGCGGCCCGTATCTTGCAAATCTTGCAAAGTCTGAATTGGGCCGGGTGCGCTGGACATGAATCGAATTATCTGGACAGCCCTGTTTGCCGCAGCCGTTTTGTTATTTCTGTCTGACCGGGCCGACGCTGCCGCCGGCGCCGAGACGCAACCGGCCGCCGGGCGAGTCGCGGAGCTTAAGCACCTGCGGATCGACCTGGAAAACAGGCGAGTCACGGTTGATGCCGAAGTTTGTCTTCGCGCCGGGCCGCTGGAACTGCTGCTCTGCAAGTGGGGCACGAAGGATTATGAGAGCATACTGCGGACCCGGGCCGAGCCGTCGGACCTGCACGCAGCCATACTGGTGTTTGGCCTTGCGCCGGGCAAACCGGCCAGTTGGTCGCCCGCAAGTAACAAAACCAAGGCGAAGTTCCTGCCGCCGCGGGGCGCAGCGGTGAGAATCGAACTGCAATGGAAGTCCGCCGCCGGCGACGTGTGTCGGGCCGACGCCGGCCGGTGGCTGCGCAGCACAGATGCGGACCCGGCGCCGACGCCTAAGACGTGGATATTCGTCGGCTCGCAGGTCCTGCCGGCGGGCGGCTACTGGGCCGACGTGGACGGCGACGTGATTTCCGTATCCAACTTCGAGGCCTCGGTGATCGACGTGCCTTTCGAAAGTTCCAACCAGAACACCATGCTGAACTTCACGGCCGCCACCGACGTCATTCCGCCGGTCGGCACGAAGGTGCAGGTGATCATCACGCCGATGCCCGGCGCCGAAAAGGCCGACCATGCCCGCGCGATGTTGGAGATTGACCGTTTCGGCCGGTTGCAACTGGACGGCAGGCCCATCACCCACGATGACCTGATGAATTGGGCGCGAGGATATATCGCCCGCCACGCCAAGGCTCAGGTGTTCATCCGCGCCGAGGCGCGGTCGCTGGCCTGGGACATCGCCCGCGCCCGCCAGGCGCTGGAGCTGGGCGGGCTGAAAGATATTGACCAGCAGGTTCTGCCGCCAATGGGCGAAGTTCTGCCCCGCACGCCCCGGCAGGCCAAAAGGTCGCTTAAATGGTGGGCCGGGCAGTTCGCCAAGGCTGAGCGCCTGATTGTGGACCCGGTGCGTGACGCCAGGGCGACGCTGCGACGGATAGATGACCAAAGCCGGCGGCTTGATGCGCTTAAGGCGATGTGGAGCGAGTATGCCGCCGCACTCGGCCAGATGCTCTCCGAATACGATGCGAGCACGCGGCCCGCTTCGGACGACGCCGGCCCGAAAGACTAATCAGCCGAAAAGCCAGTAAAGCAATCTCACCATGAATGACACCGAGTCCAGCCAGGTTCGGCGCATCTCTCGCGGGCCGGTCCGGCCCCTGCTGGGCATCGAGTGGCCGCTGCTTCTGGCGGCGGGCGCGGTAACGATTGGCCTTGAGCTTGGCGCCTACGGCCTGATTCTTGCCTGCGGCGGAAGCCGGCTCGGCGCGGTGCTGGCTTCGCTGGCGGTTATGGTGAGCTGGACTGCCCTTTCGCCTGCGGTGCTGGCAGCCGGAGGCCGAAGCAGCCTCTCGGCCCTGCTGCGCGGTGTCATTGTTGCCGATGCCTCGACTGTAACGCTGGTGGTATTCTGGCTGGCAACGCCGGCTGTAACGTTCCTGGCGGCGGTGAAGGTCTACTGTACGCTTGCCGCTATGGCGATAGCGGCGGTGGCTGCGGTTCGCTGCGCTCGATCGGAATTCGGAAGATACGCCCTGGCCGTCGCCGTGGCGGCGGGCCTGATGGCTGCGGTTACCACGCCTTTCTGGGTAGGCGGATTGCTGCTGGCTGTAAACGCCCCGACCAGGCCGGTAGTGGCTTCGCTAGCGGTCTGGCTCAATCCCTTTTATTGCATAACAGCCGCCACCGTGGAAAAAACACACTTCATATGGCATCAGGCGCCGGTTATGTATCACGTTACCCGCATCGGCGACTACGCAGCCGCACCACCGGTATTGTGGTATACCTCGGCAGCGGCATGTGCAGCACTGGCAGCCATACTAACCGGCGCAAATGGGTTGGTTTCCATCAGATCCAGACGAACCGCCAAGTTGTAGGGCGAGCAACTTGTTGCTCGCGGAATACCTGCTCAGGGCAAGAAAGCCGTAACTCGTAATCCGTAATCCGCCCTTCGATCCCGGCGCGCCGGGACTACGGCGGGCAAGCGCGGACGATTTTCTTCTTTTTTTTGAATTCGTGTCATTTGTGTAATTCGTGGACTGTTTTGTGCGCACGGATTTACAAGTGGACTCTGAAAGTAGCTCTGGAAAATCAAAAAAACTTCTCCTTGTCCGGCCTGGACTTACAACGTCAATAAGAGTTTTGCGACGCCGCTTGCGCGCGCAAATCGCGTCATTTCGTAGAAGATGGAGCGCTCGCGCTCCGCGCGAGCAACCTACCTACCTGCGGTAAGCAGGCAGGGGTCCGAGGTCCGAGTACGCTATTTGACAAGTTGATACGGAACCAGGAACCCGGAACGCTTTTGAATTCAATGAGTTAGCGAATCAAGGCTCAAAAACCCCTATGTTTTAAAAATTTCAAAAAGGCGGTTTTGGGGACCCCAAAAATAGCTAAGTGTTTGCTTGGGCGAGAGTTACGCAAAAAACGGTTTGGGCGCAATTGGGCGCAATTGGGCGCAATTGGGCGCAACTGGGCGCAATTGGGCGCAATTGGGCGCAACTGGGCGCAATTGGGCGCAATTGGGTGGAATTGGGCGCGGTAGTTTTGTCGGCGGGCGGTGCAATGGGAATGCCTTGTCCGGCTGAATGTCGCGTGGGATAATCCGGCTGAAATTCCTTTATGAGCTGGAACGGGGCCGGATATGTCAGACGCATCGCAATTGCGAGCCTACCTTCGTTTGCACCTGGCGGCGGGTGTTGGTGCGGTTTTATTCCGCCGGCTTCTGGACGCCTTCGGCGACGCCGAGTCGGTGCTGTCGGCCGGGCCACAACAATGGCGGCAGGTCGAAGGCATCGGCGCGAAGACAGCGGCGGCCATGGCGTCCGTCCGTGAGGCTGACGCAGATGCCGAACTGGCCGAGGCCGACAAACATGGCGTGCGGATCATCTGCATGGCCGACGCTGATTTTCCGGCCGCCCTCAAAACGCTCTACGATTGCCCGCCGGTGCTTTATATTCGCGGCCGGGTTGGTCCAGCCGACGCGGTCGCGGTTGGTATCGTCGGCTCGCGGCGCTGCACGCACTATGGGCTGGAGCAGGCTGAGCGGTTCGGGCAGTTGCTTGCCGCCGCCGGGTTCACCGTAGTCAGCGGCGGTGCTCGTGGCATAGACACGGCCGCCCACCGCGGCGCGCTGGCGGCCGACGGGCGAACCGTAGCGGTAATGGGCTGCGGACTGTGCCAGAGCTATCCGGCTGAGAACGCCAGGCTGTTCGATGGGATCGTTGCTGAAGGCCGAGGCGCGGTGATTTCCGAACTGCCGATGAAAACGACGCCGCTGGCCGGCCACTTCCCCACGCGGAACCGGATTATTTCAGGTATGTCGCTGGGCGTGGTGATTGTTGAGGCCGGGAAGCGCAGCGGCGCGCTGATTACCGCCCGCGAGGCAGCCGAACAGGGCAGGGCGGTCTTCGCGGTGCCCGGGCGTCTCGACTCGCCGCTTAGCCGGGGCACCCACGAACTTATCCGGGACGGGGCCGTGCTCGTTCAGGGACTTGAAGACGTCCTCGAACAGCTTGGCGAAGTCGGCGTGAAGATGACGGTGCCCGACGCGCCGGCTGAGCCGGTAAGCGTCTCAGGCCTGAACCAGACGCAGCAGAAGCTGCTGGATGTGCTGGCCGGTGCGTCGCTGTCGCTGGATGAGCTTGCGGACCGGACCGGCCTGGACAGCGGTGCGGCCACCGCCGCCATGACAATGCTTGTGCTGAAAGGCGCGGTCAGGCAGATGCCCGGCAACGTGTTCGCCCGCAGGCTAAGCCGGCCGACGGCTCAATAGTGCGAGCCGGAACTGCAAGGCGCACCGCTATTGTATGATTCTAAGTTGCATCGCCGGGGTGGGGCATGGGCGTGAATTCCCGTCGGCGGAAGAAGTCGCCAGCAGTTCCTCCGCCCTGCGAACTGCGTCGCACAATCCGTCTCGGAGGTTCTGTTTGGACAGGCCTTCCAAAATCGGCCGGCGTATGGATTCCAGGTCGGCGTCGGTGAGCTTCTCTTGAAGATGCTTGTCGGCGACGATGGCGACCCGCCGCTCGTACAGGCTGAGATGTATAACGCAGAGATGTGCCTGCTCCTGATGTCGGTGGCTGAAGCAGTCGTAGAAGACGTACCGCGCGTGGGCTTCTGACGCCTTGTCCAACTGGTGAGTTGGTATGAACAGCCGCCTCAACCAGCCGATCTGGGTGGCCAGCAGCGTACCTCCGAGGAAACCGATAATGACGATAGCCAATATGGGGATCAGCCCTATGCCGTTGGTGCCGGTCTGGCCGACCGTTTCCCGGCCGACCACCCGTGAAAACAACAGCCATAAAAGCGCCAAGCCCAGCGCCGCGGCCCACAGGCCCACCATGTCTTCGGCCCGGTCGTATTTGCCGGACGAGCCGGTTACAACGGGGATGATGTCCACGTTGCTCCGTGCACGGGCGTAAGAGGCGACCTCATTGACCTGCTGAACGTCCGCCTCGGTCAGCAATTTGTCGGGTTTCAACATTATTGACCTGCTCCTGAACTTCACTCGCCCTTTGACCATGCGCAGCAGACAGAGTCATGAATTGGCTGCATATTTCATATCGACACAATGGGCGGGTCATTTAATCAAAGACTGCGGAGATTTACGAGGCTGCGAACACCGCCGAAGAGGTTCAGAACTGATGCAGAAACCGAACGTCCGATCCGAACAGCAGGCGAATGTCAGGGATGTCATGCTTGCGCATCACCATTCGCTCGATGCCCAGCCCGAAGGCATAGCCGGTGTACTTTTCGCTGTCGTAATCGACGGCGGTCAGGACGTTCGGATCGACCATGCCGCAGCCGCCCAGTTCGACCCAGCGAGTCGAGCCGTCCGGTGCGTGGAAGAGGATATCAAGCTCCGCCGACGGCTCGGTGAATGGGAAAAAGCTCGGGCGGAACCGGGTTGCGATCTCATGGCCGAAGTAGGCTTTACAGAACTGATCCAGGCAGGTTTTCAGGTCGGCCATCGTTACGCCTTCATCGACGTACAGGCCCTCGACCTGATGGAACATGAACGAATGCGTGGCGTCCACGGTGTCGGGACGATAGACCCTGCCCGGGGCGATAATCCGCACCGGCGGGGCTTGCGATTCCATCACGCGAATCTGCACGGTGGAAGTCTGCGAGCGAAGCATGGAGGCTTCGTTGATGTAGAAGTTGTCCAGCGGGTCTCTGGCCGGATGCGACGGCGGGATGTTCAGCGCGTCGAAGTTGTGGTGCTCGTCCTCAAGCTCCGGGCCATACGCGACGGCGAAACCCATTCGCGCGAAGATTTCACAAATCTCGTTGATCGTCTGGGTGATGATGTGTGTGTGGCCGATTTCCGGCTGCCTGCCCGGCAGTGTAACGTCCACGGCGGGGCCGCCCGCCTGGTCGGCCTCGACGGCGAGCTTCGCCGCCAACTTGTCGAAGGCCTCCTGCAACTCGCACTTCAGCTTGTTCAGGGCCTGGCCGACGAGGGGCTTTTCGCCCACGGGCACATCCTTGAGCTGCCGCATGGCCGCCTTGACCAAGCCCTTGACGCCGAGATAACTGATTCGCCAGTTTTCCAGTGCCTCCGGCGTGGCGATGTCAGCCAGCTCGGCTTCGGCCTTCGATTTCAGCTCTCGCAATTCGTCCAGGAGCGACATGATTGCTGTCTTGGGACAACTACGCCTTTTTAGCCTTGGGGGCCTTTTTGGCTTTGGCGGTCTTGTCGGTTGGTTTCATCGCCAGCTCGACTACGGCGTCAAATGCGGCAGGGTCGGCGATGGCAATTTCGCTCAGCATTTTCCGGTTCAGCGTGATACCGGCTTTCGACAACGCATGTATGAACCGGCTGTATTGAATGCCTCTCTGCCGACAGGCAGCCGTAATTCGCGTGATCCACAACGCCCTGAAATTACGTTTACGTCTCTTCCGGTCGCGCGTGGCGCATACGTCGGCTCGAAACGTGCTCTGCTTGGCCAGACGATATCGGCGCGAGCTTGCGCCGTAATAGCCGCTGGCGGCCTTCAGGACCTTCTTGTGCTTGCGGTGCCGAGCGGCACCCGACCGTACGCGTGGCATGATAAAACTCCTTGCAGTAAGCCCGGTGGACCCCCGAAAAGCACCTGCCTTCTCGGCAAAGGGGTCGGGGTGTTCCGATTCGCCGCCGGCCGATCCGGCTGCGACGAACGCCACAAGAGGCTCCCACCTCGGGCAAACCCTAATGTATCCGACAATCGCTTATATGCCAAGCATCCGCCTGGCGTGCCTGGCGAAACCGGCCGATACTCCCATTTCCTTGCGGAGGCCGCGAATCCGCTTCGGGGACTTGCGGCTTTTCAGATGGCCGGCGCCGGCCTTGTGCCGCCGCAGCTTCCCGCCGGCAGTAACCTTGATCCGCTTGGCTATGGCTTTGCGTGTCTTTACCTTTGGCATCTTATCCGGTTCCTCTTATTACTAGCCGCCCCCTGCGGGGCGATTAGTCCAGCCATTGTAGCAAGGTCTCGTGAGGTGTAAAGGGCCTTTTGAGATAAGTAGGATAAGTAGGGACAGGCACCTATTTCTGTCTGTGCTCATGTCCGCGCGTTTTCATCAAAGAAGTTCCTTCACAAGTTATTCCGAGTGATTGTATATGGCGTTTGCTCGTTGAACGAAGTTTTTTTTCTCCGCGTTCCTCGCGGGAATCCTTTTCGCAGGAATCGCTCCCGGCGCGCCTGCTCAGGGTCGCCTCGAACATGAAGATGAAGCTCCTGATGTTTCTTGTGAGCACCCGAGGCTCATGGCACAGGCCGGTACAGCCATTCCATTCCAGTCCGCCTGACGAACCCGGCCACCCATTTTGCCGTGCCGGCGTGGTAGTCGAACGCAGCCCCGACGCCCGTCGGTTATTTTTTTCCGGCTGGGGCGAGCGTCATAGTGATGCGTCGGCCTTCACGGCGATAGTTCTGGTCGATCTTGCTGATGTCGGCCAGCATTTCCTGAATCTTCGCGAAGACCTTTTGCCCTTCGTCGATGTGTGCCAGTTCCCGGCCCCTGAACCGCAGTGTGAACTGCACGCGGTCGCCTCGCTCGATGAATTCCCTGGCGCGGCCGACCTTGATTTCCAGGTCGTGCTCGCCGATCTTGGGCGTTCGGATTCTAACTTGCTTCAGTCCCGCGTCGTGCCGGACGGCCTTGGACTTCTGCTCCTTCTTGCGCTGGGCATATTTCCATTTCCCGTAGTCCATGATCCGGCAGACAGGCGGGCGGGCCTGCGGGGCGACTTCCACAAGGTCCAGGCCGTTATCCCTGGCTCGGGATAATGCCTCGTGGACCTCCACGATGCCCAACTGTTCGTTGTCCTCATCGATCAGACGCACCGGGGAGATGCGGATTCGCTCGTTGCAACGAAGATTCTTCGCGATGGTTGTGTCTCCTTATTTCATAAAAAGCTCAAACCCCAAGCACCAAATCCCTGCCTGCCTCCGGCAGGTAGGCAGGCCGAACAATTTCAAAATCCCAAGCTCCAATGACTCAAACGAAAACACAGCCGGCAGCCGTTGTTTTGATATTTGGCAATTGGTAATTGAAATTTGTTTGGAGTTTGTCATTTGAAATTTGGGATTTAACATTCTCTGCATACTGTTCAAGCATTATCGAAAACAGTTTCGTGTATTCTACCGTTTCAATTCATCTGTCAAAACAACTTTGCCCTTAGCTTCGATTTCCCTTTTCAACCCGGCCAAACATTGCTCGACCTTCACCGGGCCGAGGTCGCCTTCGGTGCGGTGGCGTAAAGCGACCGTATCGTCGGCTGCCTCCCGCTGGCCTAGAACGGCCATGTATGGCATCTTGGCCAGCGTCGCGCGGCGGATCTTCGAGCCTATTTTCTCCGGCGAGTAGTCGGTCTCGACACGAACGCGGGTGGCCTTTAGCTTCGCAGCCACGCCGGAGGCGCAATCGTTGAACTTTTCGCTGACCGGCAGGACCGCCACCTGCACGGGCGACAGCCACAGTGGAAAAGCACCGGCGAAATGCTCGATCAGGATGCCTATGAACCGCTCCGGCGAGCCAAGTGGGGCGCGGTGGATCATGACCGGCTGATGCGTGCGGTTGTCCGAGCCGACGTATTCCATGCCGAACCGCTCAGGCAGATTGTAGTCTACCTGGATGGTTCCCAGTTGCCATTCCCGGCCGAGGCAGTCGGTGACGACGAAGTCGATCTTAGGCCCGTAGAACGCAGCCTCGCCCGGCTCTTCGGTGTAATCCATCTTCAGCTTCCGGACGACATTGCGGATGTTTTCCTCGGCGATGTCCCAGTTTTCATTGCTGCCGGTGTATTTTGCGGCGTCCGGGTCGCGCAAGCCGACCCGCACGCGATAGTCCGTCAACCCCAGCGTCTCGAGCACCATGCGGGTCAGCGCCACGCAGGATTCGATCTCGTCCTCAAGCTGGTTTGGCGTGCAGAATATGTGCGCATCATCCTGTGTGAAGCCCCTGGCCCGGATAAGTCCGTTCAACTCGCCTGACTTCTCGAAGCGGTAAACCGTGCCGAACTCGGCCAGGCGGACCGGCAGTTCGCGGTAGCTGCGCTGGGCGGACTTGTACATCTGAATGTGGAACGGGCAGTTCATCGGCTTGAGCAGGTAACCGTCATCGTCGCCGTCGGACATTTTCATACTGGGAAACAGTCCGTGTTCGTAATAGGGGTAATGCCCGCTGGTGCGAAACAGGGCTATCTTCCCGATGTGTGGTGTGATGACGGGCTGGTAGCCGCGATTCAGCAGTTCCCCGCGAAGCCAGCTTTCAAGCTCCATGCGTATGATTGTGCCCTTGGGCAGCCAAAGCGGCAGGCCCGGACCGACGGACTCGTCAATCAGGAACAGGCCAAGCTGCCTGCCCAGGACGCGATGGTCGCGCTTGCGGGCCTGCTCGATGCGGCTGAGGTGCTCGTCGAGCTGCTTTTTGTCGAAGAAAGCGACGCCGTAGATGCGTGTAAGCATCTTGTTTTTTTCGTCGCCTCGCCAGTAGGCTCCGGCCGTCGCAAGCAGCTTGAAGGCCTTCAGATGCCCGGTGTTCGGTAGGTGAGGCCCGCGGCAAAGGTCCACGAAATCGCCCTGGCGATACAGGCTTACCGTCGCGACGTTCTCGTTGCGGACCAGGTCGTCAATCATCTCGACCTTGTACTGCTGGCCCATCGCAGCCATCTCGGCCTTTGCCTTATCTACGGTCAACTCCACGCGCTGAAGGGGAATCTTCTCGGCGGTAACCTTCTTCATCTCGGCTTCGATTTTGGGCAGGTCCTCCAGGCTGATGGGCCTGGGCAGGTCGAAGTCATAATAGAAGCCGTACTGGAAGTCTTCCATCAGCGCCGGGCCGATGGTGTAACGGACGTCCTTGCCGTATAGCCGCACGACGGCCTGGGCCAGGACGTGGGCGGCTGTGTGGCGCAAAGGCTCCAATGCTTCTTCGTCGCTGTTGGTGAGGATTTTCAGTTCGTGGGCACCCTTGGTCAGTTCATACGTCAGGTCGTGCAGGTGGCCGTCCACCTTGGCTGCGACGGCGGCCTTGGCGAGGCGCGGCGAAATGTCCTCTGCTATGCGCGCAGCAGTTACGGGCTTTTTTTCGTAGCTGCGGCAGCTTCCGTCAGGGAGTTTGACCTGGATGCTCATGTTCCTATCGGCGTTTCCGCCCGTCGTACCAGGGTCGGCCTGGCGTATCGAGAGCGGAAATAAAAAGGCGGCACGTGAAGGCCCCGAAGACCGCCGACGCACACTGTCCGGAATGGTCCGGAGTGGGCCATTACGAAGTCGTTGTCGTCATCGTTGCGGTCTTCGACATTTTCACGTACCGGCTTACATTCATCCATTATTGGCAGCGGTTCCAGCGTACCGCATCTGTGCGGAAAGTCAAATTTTATTTATGGGTTTACGCCCAGCGGATCATTGCCATGTCAAGCGAATTGGACAGGAGGCTGTGTTGTGGCGTGACACGTACGGTATAGCCGGCCAGGCCGCTGCGTAGGCAGGGCATATTCACAGCATACATTACGCGATTGTCTTTTTGGCCGACTTGTTCCATCGCCAATGGCCTGCCCCGGCTGAGTTGCCCGTCATCGTTCAACACGCCGTAGTATAGCTCCACCAGGACATCGTCGGGGGTAAGTGGGCCGAGATTGACAGCCGCCTCAACCCGTACTTCTTTACCGACCTGCGCGCCGTTGCCGCTGTTCATGTTGTCCGAAACGGACTCGATCCGGAGCTTGTCGAAGTGCTCCCGGACGCGATCTTTCCAGTCGCTGAGTATTTTTGCGTTATCCAGGTCTTCAGAGGTCAGGGCGTCCCATCGCTTTTCAGCCGGTGCGTAGAACTTCTCGGCGTACTGTCGCAACATGCGGTTGCTGTTGAACGTCGGCGCCAGTTTGACCAGCGAGGCTCGCATCTTTGCGATCCAACTGCGAGGCAGGTTGTCCGGCCCGCGATCGTAGAACAGCGGCACGATGTGCTTTTCCAGCAGGTCGAAGAGGGCCTGGCTCTCGACGCTGTTTTGATATTCCAGGTCATCGTAGCTTTCACCTGAGCCGATAGCCCATCCGACCGACGGGTCGTGGCCCTCGGCCCACCAGCCGTCCAGGATCGAAACGTTCAGATTGCCGTTTGCAGCCACCTTCATGCCGCTGGTGCCCGATGCCTCCATCGGACGCAGCGGCGTGTTCAACCAGACGTCTACGCCCTGAACCATATATCTGGCTACGTTCATGTCGTAGTCTTCCAGGAAGACCATCGCCTGGCGGAAAGGCTCCCGCCGTGCAGTATGGATAATCTGGCGAATCAGGTCCTTGCCCGGATTGTCGCGTGGGTGGGCCTTGCCGGCGAAGATAATCTGCACTCGCTGTTTCGAGTTGTTCATGAGCTTGGCCAGACGGTCTAAGTCCGACAGGATCAGGCTTGCCCGCTTGTACGTTGCGAACCGGCGTGCAAAGCCGATTGTCATCGCTTCGGGATCGAGTACCTCCTCTGCGGCGGCCAGTTCAGCCGCACTGGCGCCGCGGTGCTGAAGCTGCCAACGAAGCCTCGCCCGGGCGAACGCGACAAGCCGCTCACGTCGTCGTTCGTGAGTGCGCCACAGTTCGGTATCTGGAATCTGCGTCGCGGCCTGCCAGACGCTCATGTCCGCAGGCTTTTCGTGCCAGCCGGGGCCGAGGTAGCGGTCATAAAGTTCGGCCAGGTCGTGGCTGATCCAGCTTCGTGTGTGTACGCCGTTGGTGATGTGTCCGATGGGTACTTCGTTGTTCGGGGTGCCCGGCCATATGCCGGCCCACAACTTCCGGCTGACGTCGCCGTGCAGTTCGCTAACGCCGTTACGGAAACTGCTGAATCGCATGGCGAGCACGGTTAGGTTCATCGGCTCGTCCTTGTTGCTTGATTCCTGCCTGCCCATAGAGAGGAACTCTTCGCGGCTGATGCCGAGCTGCGACCAGTAATGCGAGAAGTGCTTGTCAACCAGCCACGGCTCGAAGGCGTCGTTGCCCGCCGGCACGGGCGTATGCGAGGTGAAGATGTTCGAGGCGACCACCGCCTCCCGAGCCTGGTGGAAGGAAACACCGCATTCGGCCATCAGCAGCCGAATACGCTCCAGGCCCAGAAACGCCGAATGGCCTTCGTTCATGTGGTAGGCCTTCGGCGAAATGCCCAGCGCCTTAAGCATACGGACGCCGCCGATGCCGAGGATTATCTCCTGGCGAATCCGCAGCTCCTGGTCGCCGCCGTAAAGCTGTGCGGTGATGTGACGGTCTTCCGGCGAATTTTCCGGGACGTTGGCATCCAGCAGGTAGAGGCTTACGCGCCCGACCTGAGCCCGCCAGACCTGCGCCTTGGTGATGCGGCCCGGCATTTCGACTGCAATCGTCAACGGCGTGTGGTCGGCTGACTGGACCAGTTGCACCGGCATGTTATGAAAATCGTTCCTGGGGAACAGTTCGAGCTGCCAACCGTCGGCGTTCAGACGCTGGCGGAAGTAGCCCTGCTGATAAAGCAGGCCAACCGCGACCAGCGGAATGTCCAGGTCCGAGGCGCTTTTTAGATGATCGCCGGCCAGGACGCCCAAGCCGCCTGAGTAAATAGGCATGCATTCGCTGATACCGTATTCGGCGCAGAAGTAGGCCACCGTGGCATGAGGCGCCCGCTCTGAGTCTTCTTCAGGCGTCTCGGAGGCTTGGGCCGAGCCGTACGTCTTGGCCCACCAGCCCGGCTTGGCCATGTAATCGTTGAGTTCCTGATGGACACGGTGTACGTGAGCCAGAAAGCCTTCATCGGCCGCCATCTGGGCCAGCCGCTTCTGGTCGATCCGGCCGAGCATGGCCACCGGATTGTGATAACTCCCCTCCCATCCCTTCGGGTCCAGCCGGCGGAAAAGGTCCTGTGCGTCGCCGTGCCACGACCACCAGAGATTGTAGGCAATCTCGATCAGCGGTGAAAGCTCGTCCGGCATGGACGGCTCAATGGTGAATGTTCGTAGCGGACGCATGCGTGCGTTGACCTTGTTCAGTTTGGGACTGCGGCTTTTTAGACCAAACCACAGACCGTCGCTCTTACTGTCATCGGCAAAGACGGTACGATATTCCAGCAATACTTCTCAGTCCAGACAGTTTATCATCGGCCGGCGGTTTTTTCGGGCGTTGGCGTGCACCGCCGCCGTATAATGATTATGGGGACAGTCTCTGAAAGTGCCGATGCTGTTAGGGCGGGAAGAAGTAATTTTGGGAACTTTTATTCGGTTTGGGCGACTCATAAAATGGCTCCAGGCGGAGAAAGGAACGCCATGAACGGATTGGCCCAACGAGTTACCGTGTTGATGACGGCGTGTATCCTGGCCGCCGGCGCTGAGGCGCAGGTCTCGCGCACACAGGCCGGCCGGGCCCTCGATGCCAACTATCAGGTCGGGAGCGGGGGTTATAACGCCCGGACCTACGGCGGGCCGTTGAACAGCCAGCTCTACGTTACCGGGCAGGTAACCGGGCTGGGGCGCTTTCGGGGGGGTGTCGGCTACGCTGCCGGTAACCAGCTCCGCCTGTCTTTGCCCTCGGCGTCGCTGGGGACGTTCCATCAGGAGTCTGTCGGCGTGCAGGATGTTCTGGGCGGAGGCACCTATGCTCCCACACCGTACTTCGAGAGAACCAGGACGGCATTTGGAGTTCGCGGCATAACTTCGGGGTTGGCCGCGCCGGGGACGGACATGCCGATCCGTAGCGCTATACCGACCGCCATGGCGAGGAAACTTTACGTTGACGCAACGGCTGACTACGAGCCTGTCCTAATCAGGCCGCCGGGGCAGGCGACGTCGGTAACGGGCACGCCGCTTATAAGCATTCCCGACGGCAGCTACGGCGCCACCGGCCCGCAGCGAACGGTCAAGACAGCCGGGCCGGTGCTGATTAGACCCGGCGCAGCGGCCGCCTTCAACGTGCCACGCGAAGAGGACAGGAGGCTGCTGGTCAGGGAACTGGCCGAGATGCAGGAGCAGGACGATCAGCCTACGGTGGAGGTGCAGGCGGGGGTGGATGCCCGGGCCTACAAACCGGCTGAGGTCTCCAGCCTCGACGGTCAGCCCGCTTCCGAGAAGCCTTCGGCGCTGCCCGAACCGCCGTCCGCGGCTAAAACCACGGGCGGGAAAACTTCCGCCACGGAACGAGGAGCATTGCCGCAGGCCAATCAGGACGTCTTCCTCGACGTGCTGGTCCAACTTCGGCAGGTGCGAAGCGGGACTGACGTTCAGAAAAAGCCGTCAGCCATTGTTGCTGCTCCGGAAGAACCGAAAGAACAGGATATGGCCGCCTCGCTGGAAACGCTCCGTCGGCCTGGGCCGGCCGACACCGCCGCCGCGAAGCCACTGAAAGGCTCCGGCGACCAGTCGCTAACGCAGCCCAACCTGGTGGAAATCTCCCCGGACAATACGGTCATAATCCACGGCCTGGCGGGGCGGAATCGTAACCTGTTTAATATGTACCTGGCCGAGGGCGAAAAACTGCTGGCAGACGGCAAGTACTACGAGGCGGCTGACAGGTATCAGTTTGCCGTAACCATCAACTCCACCAACCCGCTGGCCCGGATCGGTCTGGCGTTATCAATGTTCGCAGCCGGCGAGCCGATTAGTGCCGGCATGCAGTTCCGCAGGGCCTTGGTGCTGTTTCCGCCTTTGATGGAGACGAAGCTGGACGTAAAGGCCATGCTGGACGAACGCGTCTTCAACCACCGGCTGGCCGAGGTAGATCGTCGCCTGAACGACCGTAACAAATCACCCGAAGCGATGCTGGCGTTCGTCTCGGTGTTTCTGCATCACAGCGTGGGCAATCATGCCGAAGCCAAACGCTATGCCCATGATCTGGTGATGTACGCCGGCTCTGACAGGCTGATAGCATCCTATGCCACGTTTGTCCTGACTGGCAAGCGACCGGGCGGCCAGAAGCAAGAGGCCGAAACCAAGCCCGCCAAGTAGCAGCCCCGGATTCACTCGCCGCCGTCCGGTTCACCTTTGGGTGTAACGGCGTCGTTGAATGCATCCAGCCCCGTGCGAAGCTGGCTGAGCGCCCAGGCGATGTATGCTCCGCCATGAGCGGGCTTGCCGCGGCGCTCGGTCATCAGCCCTTCATGACAATGGTTGAGGAACTCGTCGATTTCCCCTTCGTCAAGCTGCTGTGGGTTTGCGCCCCACTGCATCAGTTCTTCGAATAGTTTTCGATGCCTGCGGCTGCTGTGGTATTGAGAGGGCATCAGGAAGCTTCCCGGTCGCAGATGCAACTGAATGCCCTTCAGCCCCAGCACCAACGGCTCGTAGTTCAGCTCGGGCGAAAGCCGAAGGAACTTGAACTGCTGAACATACCGACTGGTGCCTGGCCTGGCCGTTACGGCTGGAAAAGATTCTTCCGCATCGCTGCTGTGGCGCAGCGAGATTTCCGAAAACAGCATCTGCGTATCGGGATCGCTGCGGACGATCTCGTCGGTAACCAGTCTGTTGATTTGGACTTGGCCATCCAGCCCGCGAGTCAGGTCGCCGGCAAGTGCAAAGAGGCACTTCAGCATGCCCAGTGGCATGGTGCGGTTCTTTACCGGGCGATGTTGGCTGCGAAGCTGCAACGAGATATGAACGCTGTGCGGTGAGATGTCATAGAACTGCCGGGCGGCGTGGATAAACTGATTCAGCAGCCAGGGATCGTCGGTGATTGGTTTGGACAAATTCGCCTCAATTGACAGGCTGCCTAAGGCTACTTCGAAGAATCCCCGCCTCGGCCGGTCCGAGACCTTCACGTGGTGGTCGTCGATATGGCCGCCCAGCCGCCAGGTCAGCACGTCCAGGGCGAAGTCCTTGAAATACAGGAAGCCGTCGTATTGCAGGTCGCGGCTGGTCTTGCCGTCCGGGTCACGGATAACCTGGTGCCCGATGTTCGAGAACTCCAGCTCCGCCCCGAGCGGGATGTAGCCTCTGTCTGTGTGGCTGTTAATAAAATTCATTTCCGTCCGGGCCAATTCCGGGTCGTAGATGGCGTCGGCGGCCGACACGGCCCAATGCACAAAATCCACCAGTTGATTCTTGGTGAAGCAGAGGTCTTTTAGACAATCGGTCACAAGCATATCCGTCAGCGAACTGGCCGCATTCAGAATGCGAAGCGACACCAGCGAACTGATTGTCCGCTCATAGTAACGCACCGGCAGGTTCATCCGGTTCAACTCATAGCGGAGATCCTGATAGATGCGTTCTTCGATTTGGTTGAAGATGACCTGGCGGACGACGAGCCTCAGGTAATGCGGAGCCAGCGCCTTGGCTTCCGGGTCTTCGGCGATCCGGCTGAAGTTACGCAACGGCGTGTCCTTCAGCGCGTGGCGTATTGCGTAGTCGCTGATCCCGCCGCCGTCGAAGTGTGTACGCCTGAGGTCGCGGATTGTATCGCCGCGCAACTCACTTATAGCACGGCGGCCGATCTCGTCCGAACTGTGAATTTGCTCTCGCTCGGTTTCCAGTAGGGCGGCGTCGATCTTGTTGCCCAGGAGGACTTCCTGTTTGAGCGTGTCCTGGAACGCATAGCCGAAGGAATGCTCCAATTGCTGAAGGTTGCCGATGAAGACGACGGCCTTTTCGTCGCCACGGGAGGTTTGGACACGGAGTGTTCGTCGGGAGTAGTTTCGGCCTTCATATTTACGAAGGGCGGTCATGCACTCAGCCGCCAGCGGGCCGATCAGGTAGCCGCGAATCCGGCCATGCCGTGCCGGTACAGCGTAGAGGTACGTATTATCGGGGCTGATCTTTTTATAACCGTTCAGTACGGCCCTGCGCGCAAGAAGCAGAGTTCCGTCTTCGGTGTCGCGCCGCCGCGTGACGAATCGCTGTCCCAGCACCGCCCGGAAAACGGATGGGTTCATAAGCGTGCCGTATACGAACAGGTTGAATGGCTTTTTCTGCTGGGCCATGGGCCTGAGCAATTCAATGCAGCCGCAAAACGTACGGCATGGCGGTCAATACAACTTCGGCATCTAATAATTCGGCGAGGTTCAGCAGATACGCGATTCCGGTCCGCCTGGCTATCGCCGACAGCAGACCGGCAGGCACCATCTGCGACGTGTCGGGCACTGAGACATCAGAGTCGCCTGTCAGCATGTCCATTAGCGTGCGAGGCGGCGGCAGCGTGATGAAAAAAGCCTTGTCGATTCCCGCCTTTTTTTTGGCGATCTGCACTGCCTGGTGCAGCCCGCCGACGGAGTCGATTAGTCCGTTGTCGGCCGCCTGCCGGGCCGTGAATATCCTCCCCTGCGTTACGGCGGAGAGGTTCCTGATCTTGTTCTTGCGCGATGTCGCCACGCGCCGGACGAACGTATCGTATGTCTGCCTGGCGAGCTTGCGGACGACGGTCTGCTCGCGCAGCGTCCACGGGCGCAGCATCCAAAGCCCGGCGTTCTTGCCGCGGGTGATCTCGTGCCGGGTTACACCGATTTTGCCCAGCAGCCCGGTCAAGGCGAACTTGCCGCTCACTACTCCAATACTGCCGGTGATGGCGGCGGGATCGGCCACAATGGTAGGTGCGCCGGCTGCGATGTAATATCCGCCGCTGGCGCCGGTCTGCGAGATGCTGGCGACGACCGGCTTTTTCGCGGCACAGCGTTTTACAGCCTGATATATCAGCTCGCTAGCTTGTGCCGAGCCGCCCGGGGAGTTGATGCGAAAAATCACCGCCTTGATCCGGCCGTCGTTTGCGACCTGCTTGAACGTTTTGGCGAGCGTCCCGGCCCCGACAAGTTGCTGGCCGAAAAGCCCGTTCCTGCTTCGCCCCGCGACGATTACGCCGTCGGCATGGACGATTGCAATGGCCGGGTCGCGGACTTTTTCCTTCTCGGCGCCCCTGAGCAATATTTGCATAAGGGCGAACGGATTGGACAGGTCCATTTGCCTTTTGCGTTTACGGCCGTAGTTTTCCAGCCAGATCGGCGCAGCCTTACCGGGCGCGACCCGGCGTGCGACGTGCTTCCGCCAGTCAGCCTTTGCAATGAGCGAATCGGCCAGCGCACGGCGGTGGGCCTGCTTTGCCGACAGCGGGCCGGCATCCAGGGCTTTCCGGACGTCGGATATTTGGAGTTTCCGCTGGCTGGCGATCTGGCCGCAAAGCTGTTCGTACAAATCATCCAGGATCCAGTTGTACATCTCATGAAACTCCTGGGACGGTTGGTCCTGTGTGAAGGGTTCGGCTGCACCCTTGAATCGCCCGATCTGGATGATTTGCGGCTCCACGCCGATCTTCTCCAGCGTGCCGCGGTAGAATAGCAGTTCTGCCGCCAGGCCGGTTATCATGACTGTTCCTGTCGGGTTCATTGCCAGTTTACGGCCGGCCGATGCGACCAGATATTGGGCCGTATCGGCGGAGACCACGTGCGAGTAAACGGGCTTCACGGTGTCCAACCGCCGGACCGCATCAGCAAGTTCCTGCGCTTGTGCCCAGGACATTGATGGCGAATCGATCTCCAGCGCCACAGCGGCGAGATGCTTGTCATTACGTGCCCGTGCCAGCCGCCGCAGCCAGTACTGAAGTGTATTGGCAGAGGACATGTCCCCAAAGATGACGAACCCCGGTGGACTGGCGAGAACTCTGCCGGATAGACGAATCACACCGATCCGAGAGCGACCGGCTGCCTGCGTGGTCAACGAAACTTTCTTCGTAGAGACGCGGCTTGTCTGCGCCGCCGCAGCCGACGCAACGAAGAACAGCACCATCGCAGCTAAACACAAGCACCTTCCAATCGAGATAGTCTTCATGTTTAACTCCTGTGAGATAAATTATACCGTTTTTCCGAAACGGGCGGAAGGAAGACGTCATCCAGATTGATTCTTCAGGTTCACATGGGCATCCTGCCTATGTGAACTTGCCCAGAAATCCACGGGCAAGATGCCCGTGCCACGTTGTGAAACCGACTTTTGAGATAGCTTCTCACGCGCATCGGCATGGTAAGATTACGCCATGCCTCAACGCAAACGTTCCGAGCCGATGCCGGTTAAGTTCTGGTCTCGTGCGGGTCTTATCCTGACGTATTGGTGCAACGCCCGATGCGCCTCGTGCTATTTGTGCTGCAGCCCGGACCGCGGTCAGAAGATGACTGTGGAGTTTGCCTTGGCCGTGTGGCGAGGATTGACGGAGGCATCGCCTCACGGCTGCCGGGTGCACCTGACCGGAGGCGAGCCGTTTGGCGACTGGCCACGCTTGCTCGAACTGTGCCGACTTGCCGGGCGACAAGGCCTCGGACCGCCGGAAAAGATCGAAACCAATGCCTTCTGGGCGACGGACCGGAAGGTCGTCAGGCAGCGGCTGGCTGCGCTGGATGCAGCCGGCATGGGCAAGTTGGTCATATCGGCCGACCCATACCATCAACAATTTGTGCCGATTGAGCAGTGCCGGCTGACGGTGCGGCTGGCCGAGGAAGTGTTGGGCGCCGATCGTGTGCAGGTCCGTTGGCGGGACTGGCTGGCAGATGGTTTCGACACGGCCGGCCTAAGTAACGCCGAGCGAGCGGTGCTATTTGCCCGAACCGCTGCCGTCGGACGCGAACGGCTTAATGGCAGGGCGGCAGAACTGCTGGCCGGAACCTTGCCATGCAAGCCGGCTGTCAATTTTGCCGATAGTCCTTGCAGAGACGCATTGTTGCGGTCGCGACACGTTCACATAGACGGCGCCGGTCGAATCATGCCCGGCACCTGTGCGGGCATTGTGGTAGGCTTGGCCGATGGCGGCTGCATCGATCGCGTCTGGCGTCGACTGGATGCTGACTATGCCGAGCGGCCGGTCCTCGGCACACTGGTCGATCGCGGGCCGGTGGGACTGTTGGCTAAGGCAAAGGCCATCGGGTTCGTCGCCCGGCCCGGCTACGCAGGAAAATGCCACCTGTGTTGGGACATTCGTCGTTTCCTGGTCCGTAAGGGTGCAACTGGTCAAGAACTGGGGCCGGACTGGCTGTACGGCGAATGAGACGCCCGGATAGCCCCGACCGACCGGAGCCGCAGCATGACTCATGCAACGCAAGACCGAAAGTCCGGTTTTGTTTTCTTGACGGCCGGCAAGCGGAAACGTATGGTCGATAAACTTTTTTTGCGACAAGGACGCCCTCGCAGGCGAAGTTCATCTCTGAGGCAGTGCCATGGCGGCAGAGAAATCTAACAGTGCCACAAAGGGAGGCGATAGCGCCGACGGTTCAGGGTTGGAGGCCTCCTCGCTGGATACGGAACTGGGCCGTGCGGTCATCGAGCAAAAGTTTGCCACGCAGGAAGAAGTAGAGCGATGCCGATCGATGCAGGCCAAACTCGCCGAGCAGGCTAATCAGCAGTCGCTGGCGTCTGTGATGGTCACCGAGGGCGTTGTAACCGCCGGCCAGATCAGCCGTGTCAAGAAAGTGGTCGAGGCCTCGCGTAACCAGCAGATTCCCGGCTATCAGATTCTCCGTAAGCTGGGCTCAGGTGCGATGGCGACGGTGTTCAAGGCCAGGCAATTGAGCCTGGACAGAATAGTAGCCATTAAGGTGCTGCCCCGGAAGCTTTCAGAGAACGCCGAGTACGTGAGCCGCTTTTACAAAGAGGGCAAAGCCGCCGCTAAACTCAACCACCCGAATATCGTACAGGCGATCGACGTAGGCGAGGCCGGCGGCTACCACTACTTTGTTATGGAATACGTCAAGGGCCACACGCTCTACGACGAACTGACCGGCGGCAAGGTCTTCTCCGAGTCCGAGGCACTGAGTGTCATTATTCAGATTGCCCGAGCACTGGACCACGCTCACAGGCAGGGGCTGATTCACCGCGACGTCAAGCCGAAGAATATAATGATGACCAACGGCGCCACAGCAAAACTGGCGGACATGGGTCTGGCTCGTCAGGCCACCGACGCCGAGACGGCCCAGGCCGAGGCCGGGCGGGCGTTCGGTACGCCGTACTACATCAGCCCCGAACAAATTCGCGGCGAGGTCGATATCGATTTCCGGGCCGATATCTACTCTCTCGGTGCGACGCTCTACCACCTGGTGACGGGGCGCGTGCCTTTCGAAGGCCCGACGCCCGTGGCCGTCATGCAGAAGCACCTGAAAGAGCCTCTGGCACCGCCGGACCACATTAACACAGCCCTTTCAGCCGGCATCGGCGAAGTGGTGGAGGTGATGATGGCCAAGGACCGAACCCGCCGCTACGGTTCGACCACCGACCTGCTGCTTGACCTGGAGGCGATTCAGGCCGGTTCCCCGCCGCTCCAGGCGCGCAAGCGAATTGACGCCAATGTCCTGTCGGGCCTGGCTGCCGAGGCGACAAGCGAGGCGGAGCAGGCCGTAGAAGTCCGCCCCGCCGCGTCGAGCAACATGACCGTTTATCTCATTATCCTCGGCGCAGCGCTTGCCCTGAGTGTGCTGTTGAATATCGTATTGCTTATCCTGCAGGCCCGGTAATAATCAGTTTGATCGCCGTCTTGACAGAGCGGTTGCTTAAATCTACTATTCTTTCGGAACCAAGAGCCGAAGGAGACTAATCCATGCAGGAGCAAGGCCCGCGACTCAAAGCGTCCGAACAAGGTGATGTTATGGTCATCGAACTGACTGACCAGAAGATCCTTGATGAAATTAACATTACGCAGCTTGGCGAACAGCTCCAGGCCATGGTCCAACAGGCTAGCCACTCGAAGTTCGTTATGGATTTTTCCAGCGTGGCCCATATGTCGTCCAGCGCGCTGGGTATGCTGATTACGCTGCAGAAAAAAATTCGAGAAAAGGGCGGCCAGCTCAGGTTATGCAACATTCAGCCGACAATACACGAGGTGTTCGTGATTACCAGGTTGAATGAAATCTTCAATATTCATCCGTCTCGCAAGGAGGCCGTGGAGTCTCTGGCCTGACCTGTTTGGCAGGATGTTCTCTGGATGTCCACGTTGGAAAGTACGGCGGTGATATTTTCTGATTTGAAAGCGGCCCGCGAGGTCGAAGAGAAGGTGCTTTGCGAAGTGGCCGCCTGCGGCTACAGCGAGGCGTCTTGCTTTGCCATCAAGCTGGCGATTGAAGAGAGCCTCAACAATGCGATTAGGCATGGAAATGGGTACGATTCAAACAAACGGGTCCGGGTCGGTTGTCAAATTGACCCGCAGCGGGTCTGCATTATCGTCGCCGACGAGGGCGACGGGTTCGATCCGGCCTCCGTTCCCGACCCGACGGCCAACGAAAATCTGGAAAAGCCGCACGGCCGGGGAATTATGCTGATGCAGGCTTACATGGATGAAGTCCACTTCAATAAAAAGGGCAACGAAGTCCGTCTCATCAAGCGAAACAATTAAGGATTCGGTAAAATGGCCAAGTATGAAACATCACTGAAGCTGGATATTCGGCAGGACGGGCCGGTGGCTGTGGTGCATCTGGCCGGCTCAGCGGGTATGAACGAGGCCGAAAGCATGCGCATCGAGCTGGAGGGATTGGCCAGCAGCAAGGTTCCCATGATCATCCTGGATCTCAGCGACCTTGGCTTCATCTGCTCGCTCGGTCTGGGGGCGATTATCTCAGGGCACCTTAGGTGTCGTCACCATAAGGGGCAAATTAGGCTGGTCAACCCTCAGCCCGCCGTGCGGAAGCTGCTCGAGACCACCCGCCTGACCAAGTTGTTCCCCATCTATGCCACCGTTGAGCAGGCGACTTTACAGTGCGATTGACTGTGTGGCGGTGATGGCCGTAACCAGTATAACGTCAGATGCCCTGCACCCGCGGGAAAGGTCGTTTACCGGCCTGGCCAGTCCCAAAAGCAGCGGGCCTAATGCTGTTGCCCCGCCCAGTCGCTCCACCAGCTTGTAGCCGATGTTGCCGCTGGATAAGTCCGGGAAGATCAGTGTGTTAGCCCGTCCGGCGACGGCGGAGAGCTTTGCCTTGCGACGAGCCACCTCCGGCATGATGGCTGAGTCAAGCTGAAGCTCGCCGTCAATCATCAGGTCAGGGCGGCGCTGGCGAACCTGTTCGGTCGCCGCTACGACCTTCTGCACAGCCGGGCTGCGGGCTGAGCCTTTGGTTGAAAAACTCAGCATTGCAACAACAGGTTCGATTTCCAGCAGTGTCCGGCACGCATCTGCGGCGGCGATGGCGATATCCGCCAGCTGCTCGACGCTCGGCTCTGGCACGACGCCGGTGTCGGCGAATATCAGCATGCCGTCCACGCCCACTTCCGGCACGGCAGTATTCATCAGGCTGCACGAGCTGACCGTTCGGCAGCCAGGTGCGGTGCCCACGCAATACATCGCACTTCGAACCGTATCGCTCGTTGGGTGTGCGCTGCCGGCCACCATACCGTCGGCCCGGCCGGCGCCGACCATCATGCCGCCGTAGTAAATACAGCGGGCCAACAACTTCTCGGCGTCATCACGGCTCATGCCTTTTTCCCTGCGGCGCTGGTAGAGCATATCCACGTACTCGTCGCGTTTTTCATCCGTCAGGTGGTTGATAACCTCAACGCCGGCCAGGTCCACACCCAGCTCCTTCGCCTTGCTGCGAACCTGGTTTTCATCGCTGAGTAGGATTACTTTTGCGTACTTTCGTGAGGTAATCTCCTGCGCGGCGTGCAGGATGCGGCCATCGTTGCCCTCTGGCAGCACAACGCACTTGTCAGCCTGCGCCGCACGCTGCGTGATTTTTTCAATGATAATGTGATTCATGGAATTGCCCTTATCAACCTTTCTGGTTACTATGACAGCCGCATTGGCGCCTTGCGGTGCCGATAATAACGTTTTCATCGGTCGAAATCGAGCCTGACATGACGCATCGCCGCATTCATTTATTGGAAAAGATCCAGGTTCAACTGGCGACGGCCGGTTCGCTGGCGGTGGTGTATTTTGCCCTTTGGCCCGGCGTCAGGCCGTGGGATCCGGAAGGGCCTGTTACGTTTCTGCCGGCGGGAAATTACGTCCAACTATTCACATTCATCGTGGCGTGTTGGTCCCTTGCCGCCGCCTGTGCGATAGCCACAATCCATGCCAGGCCGGAAGGGGCCTTGCTGGCTGTGCTGTTGGGCGCCGGCGGCATAAGCCTGCATTCTCCGAGAATGCGCGGGCTGTTGTGGTGGAGGATGGACGACGTCAGCGGCGTGTATTGGGAGATGATTGTAGAGGTGCTGATCCTGACCGTCGTGCTGTTTGCCATCGCCGTCATTATCGTTCTGATTCGCAGGGCCATCGAGCGTATCCGGCCGGGATGGGTCTGGAAGCATCCGCTGGCGAGGCTGCCCGAATCACAGCGGGAGCTGTCGGGGGCTGGGCGCAGCAAGCGGCTGAAGGCGTTGGAGTCATCCGTCTTGGATTGGATGGAGGCCGGCATTTTTCGTCTTCATCTCGGTGTAAAAGACCGTCGCCGCAAGGAGCAGTCGGCCGGCTCCAAAACCTTTTACCGTTGCCTGAACTTTATGATGCTGGCCCTGATTGTCGCAATTGTCCTGCTGATGCTGTTGATGCGCTCGGCGGACCGAGGCCAGATCCTCTTCGCATTACTTGGCGGCTCTGCGACTGCCGTTATGGTGGCCCACCAGGTATTCCCCGCTCCGTATAGCATTGTAGCCGCCGCGGTGCCCGTGCTGACGGCCGTACTGTTCTATGCGCTGGCGGCTTTGACGTCGATTGGCGGTTCGGCACACGCGTGGATCGATGTGCCGCTGTATGCCCGCGCGCTGCCTGTGGACTGGCTGACGGCCGGGACGGGCGGGGCCGTGCTGGGATACTGGATCAGTGCAAGAATCCATGAGTCGAGGCTAATGGAGCAACTGGAACAAGAACAATCAAAACAAGGGGCACGAGGTGGCTAGCCCTGGTTCCGAAACGGCTTCACGCAGTGGTTTTTGCGGGTTCTTCTGCTTTTGCACCCTTTGATTTTTTCGGCCAGTGCTTTTCGATAATCGTGTGGCGGATGCCGACCTCGGCCGGCTCGAAACACGTAGCCAGGATGTCCCAGCAGCGGTCCAGCGCCTCGATGAGCGGGATATTCACGCGCAGGTCCATGATATTCAGCTCGAAAAGTTCGCCGTACTTCAGCAGCCGCTTGTCCCACTCGGAAATCTCGAAGCCCATGTCCTGCTTTTCCCGGCTTTCCCGGCACTGGGCGTACAACTGGATGCAGGAGTTCATAATCGCCCGGTGGTCGTCGCGGGTTTCGCCGTTGACCTGTTGTTTCAGGCGGGACAGCGAGCCGAACGGCTCAATCCATCCTCGGCGCAGATAGAACTGGCCTTCAGTGATATAGCCGGTGTTGTCGGGCACGGGGTGCGTTACATCGTCGCCGGGCATGGTTACGCAGGCCAGCACAGTTAACGTGCCGGCCCCGTCCAGGTCAACCGCCTTTTCGTAACGACGCGCCATCTGCGTGTACAGGTCGCCGGGATAGCCGCGATTGGACGGAATCTTCTCCATGGAAATGGCGATTTCTTTCAGGGCATCGGCAAACGCGGTCATGTCGGTCAGCAGCACCAGCACGCGCTTTTGCTGGAGGGCGAACTGTTCGCCGACGGCCAGGCACAAATCCGGCACGATCAGGCATTCGACTGTCGGATCGGCGGCGGTGTGGATGAACATAATCGTTCGGCCCAACACGCCGCCGGCCTCGAACGTCTTGCGGAAGGTGAGGTAGTCATCGTGGCGAAGCCCCATGCCGCCCAGGATGATGACGTCGGCGTTGGCTTGTAGGCCCACGCGGGCCAGCAGCTCGTTGTACGGCTCGCCGGGCACGGAGAAAATCGGCAGCTTCTGCGATTCCACCAGCGAGTTGAACACGTCGATCATGGGGATGCCGGTCTGAATCATCTTGTCGGGCCGGCGGCGCTGAACGGGATTAACCGGCGGCGTGCCGATTTCAGTCGTTTCGCACTGTGGCTGGCCACGCCCGTCACGAGGCCGGCCGGAACCGTCAAAGATACGCCCGAACAATTCCTCGCCATAGGGCGACTGCATGGCCCGGCCGAGGAAACGCACCTTGTCACCCGTGGAGACGCCCTGCGTGCCGGCGAAAATCTGTAGGCTCACCTGGTCGGCATCAAGGTGGATGACCTGAGCCAGGCTCGGCCCGTAATCGGTGGTGATGACCGCCAGCTCGTCAAAGGCCACATCGCCGGCCGTTACCGTTACCACGTTGCCGGAGACACGCGTTATCTGGTCGTAATATTTTCGCATGATTGACTCTTGCGAGAATTCCGAAATTCGAATGACGAATCAAATTCAAAGCTCGAATTTCAATTTCCTTTATTTTGCACCACGGAATATCTTCGAGAAAATAAGGTTCAGCTCCTTCGCTTCTTGCCAGAGTTCTCTTGCTTCTTGTTTGAGTTCCAGCGTATGTTCTCCCCTGTTATTTATCATTTGATATTTGGTATTTGTCATTTTTGGCCTCATTTGCTGTTCCGCCTTTGGAAGCGAGCAACTCATCAATTTCGGCAAGCACCCGCTTGTACTCGTCGCTGTCGGTGGCGGCATAATTGAAGTTTCGGAACAAGTCAGCCGCCGCAACGAGCGTGTGTCGGGCCTGGTCCTTGCTCTCGAAATCGAAGTCCAGTTCAAGCACGGCGAGAATCTTGTCGAACACGAATTTTTGCCTCTCAGCCGATGTCGCTCCATCCACCTCGTCGAATGCGTTCTGTTGCAAATAGCAGTTGTCGAAGAAATCCGCCTTTAGAACGATGGCGAAGTCATCGACGGTGATGCCCTCCTCGCCGACGACCGTTATCATCTGACGGACCTCGCTGCCGCGGCGAAGCAGGGTGCGCACTTTCGAAGCCTTTTCCGGTTCGATGATGCCCGTGTACTTGCTCCATGACTCCAGCGGGTCGATAGCGGGATAACGGCGCGCGTCGCTTCGTGCCTGGCTCAGGCCGTGGAAGGCGCCGACCACTTTCAACGTGCTCTGGGTGACGGGTTCCTCGAAGTTGCCCCCGGCGGGGCTGACCGTTCCGCCGATGGTCAGCGATGCGACGCGCCCGTCGTTCATCTCCAGTACACCGGCCCGCTCGTAGAAGGATGCAATTCGGCTTTCCAGATATGCCGGGAATGCTTCTTCACCGGGTATTTCTTCGAGGCGGCCGGAAATCTCGCGCATCGCCTGTGCCCAGCGGCTGGTGGAATCGGCCAGCAGCAGCACGTTCAGGCCCATCTGGCGATAATACTCGCCCAGCGTCGCTGCCGTGTAGACCGACGCCTCCCTGGCTGCGACCGGCATGGCGGACGTGTTGCAGATGATAATGGTCCGCTCCATCAGGCTCTTGCCGGTGCGCGGGTCTTGAAGTTTCGGGAATTCCCGGATGGTTTCCACGACCTCGCCTGCTCGCTCACCACAGGCGGCGACGAGGACCACGTCCACCTCGGCATGGCGGGAGGTGATCTGCTGAAGGACCGTCTTGCCCGCTCCGAACGGGCCTGGAATGCAATACGTTCCGCCCCTGACCACTGGGAACATTGAGTCGATAATACGCACCTGCGTTACCAGCGGCTCGGTGGGCATCAGGCGGCGACGTGAGACGTTCAGCGGAATTTTGACCGGCCAGTCCTGCTGCATGGTTACCGGCCGATCTTTAGCGTCGGCATCGGTCAGGACGGCGATTTCCTTTTCCACGGTGTACTGGCCGGCCTCGACAATGCTTTTGACCGTTAAGTCGCCGTCCCAGTTGAAGGGTACCATGATCTGGTGTTTGAAGATGCTTTCAGGCGTAGTGCCGAGCGTGTCTCCGGCCCGCACGATATTACCGGGCTTGACGGCTGGGCTGAACGGCCAGGTCTTTTCCGTGTTCAGGCCGTGAATATACAGCCCTGGCTTGAGGAAGAAGCCGGCCTGCTTGGCCAGCTCCGGCAGGGGATTTTGCAGCCCGTCGTAGATTTGCCCCAGCAATCCGGGCCCCAGCGCCACCGAGAGCATCCCGTCGTGGAATTCAACGGCGTCGCCCACCTTCAGTCCGCGGGTTTCCTCGAAGACTTGCAGGTCGGCCAGCTTCCCGCGGATCCGAATCACCTCGCTAAGCAGCTTTGCGCCGTCGCCGCGGCAGCAAAAGCCTATGGAATTTTGCACGATGCGGCCGCTCGTCGCAGCGACGACCATGTTGCCCTCGATCGCTACAATCTTTCCCGTCACGATGAGTACCTCGTTCTAATCTTGCAGCATACAACCTTTTTACAGCCCGCAGATAGCTACCTGTGGGCCGTCGGGGTCGTTTTACGTGTACTTTTGCGCTTTTTCCGGGCGATTCGATTTGGTGTTTTGCGGTTCAGTCAGTCGTCTCCAGCGGCACAGCAGCATGAGCTTCACCGCATATGCGACCAATTCGTCGTCTGCGAATGTGAACCACGCGTCGTTTTCTGTCAGCCAGCGCCAGCGGGCCTTATCGAGCACGCGAAGGCCGGCCAGGGGGTTGCTTGCGGCAGCCCACTCAGCCAGCAGCACGCTAAAATCGTATTCGCCCCCAAGCTCGGCGGCGACGGTGTACCCGACGGGGTCTATGTCGAGTGCTTTGGCCCTTGCGACGGCTAGTGCGTTTCGCAGGGAGACCTCATACCCAAGCCACTCGGTTAGAAACCTGCTGGAACACCGGCTGGCAATGGAGGCTGCGTGGTGATAGTAAGCCGCCCAAAGTCTATCAACTGCAATCCCGACGTGCGATTCGTCGAGATCGCTTACAAGGAAGTCCGGCAGCGGCTGATCGTTCTTGGCCTGGGCTACGGTCAGCACAGCCGGAGAAACCTGCTCGACCTCGCCGGCAAGAAACGCTTCTCGCTGGATCAGGTCGTCGCTGAGAAGAACCGCCTCGACCAGGTCGGCGGCACCGCCGTTGGGGCGAACATGCGCAAGCAACTCGGCGGCGGAAAGGGGCGGGGGGCTTCCCAACTCGCCCAGGGCCGGCAGGGCCGTCATCAGGTAATAGTTGTCTCCAGCCATTAAGGAATCCCGATTATTCTCGGCGTTTAGCGTTTTCCGGCCTTGTCTATCGCGTGGTCCAGCATTTCGCCGAGATTTGGCCCGACCAGCTCCTGGAGCGTATCGACGACCGATTCGGCCGTAACCTCGACAGTGGCGTCATCCACACTGTACTCAAAGCCCGATTTGGCCAGCCGGCTTTTCAGGTCGATGGGCAGACCATCGGATTTGTGGTGCGTTTGCTGCAAGGCCCAGCGGGTGAGTTTCTTCTGCATGTCTTTGGAGACGTTGATTCGAACGGCCTTGTGTTGCGAGTGGGCCTTGGCGTATTGCAGCACGACGTCATGCATAAGCTTGCCGAGGAAATCTGCATCGTCGAGTTTGGACTTGGCATTGTCCATCAAGACGGCGTTGATTGCTCGGCTGAGTGCCTCTCGCAGGTGCAATACAGTATCGCGAGACGCCAGCTCCAGCGCGGTCTTGCCGCGAGCGAGAGTGTTTTCCGCCTCCTGCTGTGCATCGGTGAGAAGTTTTTCGGCCTTCTTCTCGGCCTGGCTTACTATTTCCTCGGCCTGCGCCTGGGCTTCGGAGCGGATTTTCTCCGCAGCCTGCCTGCCGGCCTGAACACCTTCCTGCTGCAGCTTTGTCACGAACGATTCGATGGATTCGGCCATGGTTTAGGCTCCGTACGGCACAATGTTCCTGCCAAAATGACGCAGAAGGCCTCGAAATGGCTAACTATGCCGTTATTGGGGACAAGATTCAAGACAAACCCGCCGCAAAGCAGGGCTGTAGAGACAAGTTTTTGTATGGGGCGGAATTTTTATATTACGTGCGCCGCTGGCTGAAGGACTTTTCCGGGTCCAGTTTCCCAAAGATCATCCGCCCGGCGGAGGTCTGGATCACGCTGGTGACGGTGATAGTAATTTCCCGTCCGACGACGTCGCGAGCCTGTTCGGCGACGACCATCGTCCCGTCTTCGAGATAGCCGACGCCTTGGCCCGGCTCTTCGCCCGGCTTGAGGATCTTGATGGTCAGAGATTCGCCCGGCAGCATGACGGGCTTGAGGGCGTTGGCCAGGTCGTTGATGTTGATAACGTCCACGCCGCGGAGCTGGGCGACTTTGTTGAGGTTGTAATCGTTGGTTATGACCCGCCCGTCGAGGTGCTTGGCCAGGGCTACGAGCTTGGCGTCTACTGCTGTGGTTTCATCCACGTTTGGCGCGTCGGCGTCCAGTATATGGATGTCGATTTTGTCGGTGTTCTGGAGGCGGTTGAGTATGTCCAGCCCGCGCCGCCCCCGGTTGCGCTTCAGCTTCTCATCGCTGTCGGCGATTGTCTGCAATTCGGCGAGAATAAAGCGAGGAACGATTACCTCGGATTCGAGGATTTTCGTATCTGCGATATCGGCGATCCGGCCGTCGATAATCACCGACGTGTCCAGCAGCAAAGGCCGTGCGCCTTTGGTCTGCTTGGAAAACTCCACGTAGGGAATCACGAAACGGAAGTCGTCTTTGGTTTGAAGCACAAACGAGGTGCACACAAAAACCGCTGCGGCTCCAAGAAGCAGCTTGATCAGCTGCATCGTCTGTTTGTAAGCCGCGTATGAGCGATACAATCTCATGGCCTTATCGTGTTCCTGCTTGTTCTTCAGCCAGGTGTTGCGGGCGGCTTCGTATGCCAATTTTTCCGCTTCCGGGGCGTTGGCAGCGATCTTTGCCGGGACTTCGGGTTCGGTTCCGGGGTGCATCGCAGGCTGTGGTGCCGGAAACAGCGTCGCCCCCAGGTTCACGATGAGCGTCAGCACGTAGGCAATCACCAGCCCGGCCAAAATGCCGAAAAACAACCCGCTGAGCACCTGAAGCCTCTTGCGATGCCACAGCATGTCTATCAGCATTATGACGAAGGCCACAATCGCCGGCACCAGAATATATATGGTGACGTACGTCGAGCCTTTCTCGTAAACGTTAGCCTGCAAGGCATAAGAAATGGTGGCGGCCAGAACAGCCAGCAGGAAGATAACACGGACCAGCTGAAGTACCATTACTTTTTCCCCATATTCCAGTTATGAATAAGTATGACCTTTATGACCCGCATACTATACCACAGTGTGGCTGTTTTGGCTAGAGGCTTTCCTGCCGAAGGCAGTACGCTTGATACGAGCAAAGCTCGCAGGCATCGGTTTCCCGGCGTGTGAATTGCCTCACGCGGCGGGCGGCGACCAGCTCTTCGGCAAGCGTTTCGGCGCGCTTTTCCGCCGCTTTCAGTGCGGTTTCCGTGACGTTGAACGCATGTGTAACGGCCGGGCGGAGGAAGTATAACATCGCCTCAGCCGGCGGATGCCCCAGATGCCGCCCGGCTGCGATGGCGTACACAAGCATCTGCAACTCATACCGCCCGGCGTGGCGCTGGATTGCGCCGCGGTCAGCCGATATGCAGTCGGACTTGTAATCCACGATACGCCACGCACCGTCGGCGTCCTGGAAGAGCAGGTCTATCTGTCCGTGCAACGACACCGCTCCGCAATCCATCACGAAATCCAGCTCTCGGAGCATGCACCTGGCTGAGACCAGTTGCGGCCAAAGCTTATGGCTGCGGAAGTTTGCCAGCATCGAGGCCAACTCGGCGGCGACGGCTTCGACGTCGACAGCTTCTTGCAAATCCATTTCGCCGACGACTTGCTGAACCAGCGAGGTTTCCGCCCGCGGCTGCGCGAAGTCCAACAGCTCCATGCACCGGTGGAAGATCGTCCCCATCGTCGCGGCGTCAGGCAGATGGGCGGACTTGGCCTCCGCCTTTTGAGCGGCGGCTGTTTTTCCGTACTCCGCCGGAATGCGCAGTTCATATCGCCAGCGATATAGCATCGGACAATGCTCGAAATCAGCCAAAGCCGTTACCGCCAGCTCCGCTCGCCCGATGCTCACGGGCAGCGGTCCAATCAGCGGCCAGGCGGCCTTGCCGCCGCTGGCTGAGGCGATAATCCGTCGGGCGAGGTCTTCTCCCGAAGCGGCGTCGGCCAGCAGTTGCTTGCCGGGCGAGAGGGTAGTTTTTCTACGCCGAGCGGGTTTAGGCTGGACTGCCAGCAGCCTAAGTTCGTATCCATCCCGGCCGTAAGGAATACTCTGCCGTCCGGCATTTAGGCCCTTGGCCAGTCCGAGCTGCTGGTCCAATGTCTGAAGGTAGCTGTTGCTTGCCCGGAACCCGCCGTCTTGAGTCCGCCAGTCAGCGCCGACGAACACCAGATGGTCCCTGTGTCGCGTGGCGGCGACATAGAGCTTGCGAATATCCTCGGCCTGTTGGTCGGCGTTTTCCAAACGTTTTGCGAGCCGATATGAAAGCGGAAGCCCCTGCGATTCATCATCGGCATCGTCGGCCTTAAGTTTGTAGGTCAGCCGCCAGTCGTCGCGGTGCAGCAGGGCGCCCTTGTGGCCTTTCCGGCCGGCATTGAGGTCTGGAATGAACACCACCGGAAACTCCAGCCCCTTGGCCTTGTGGATGGTCATCAGGCGTACGACGTTCTCGGTCTCGCCGACAACGACGGCCTGGCTGTAGGAGCTGTCGCTGATGACCATCTCATCCATCCGTCTGATGAATTCAGCCAGCGACGACAGGCCCGCCGTTGCCGAGTGGGCCTGCTCGATAAGCCGGCGAACGTTGCCCAGCATCCGCTTGCCCCGGAATTGCGCCAATAGCGTTGCGGAGTAGCCGGTCTCTTCCAGCAGCCGCTCGATAAGTACGTCGATGCCCACGGCGTCCTTTTCACGATGCAGCGCCAGGAGAAGTCCCGTCGCGAACATCAGTGTCTCGCGATGTGCTTCGGTAAGCCCATCGACTGCGCTCGATGGGTTTTCAACCAGCTTCGGCAGATACGGAGGCTTCAGTGTCTCGGCGATCCACATCAGGGCGTTGTCGTCCAGGCCGAACAGGCTGCTGCGGAGCACGCCGAAAAAGGCTACGTCGTCGAACGGATTGTCGATTACGCGGAGTGCGTTGAGTATGTCGTAGACTTCCTGCTGTTGGAAGAAGCCCGACCCGGCCACCATGTAACTTGGCACAGACCGCCGAGCCAGTTCGTTTTCATAGTCGAGGCTGTACGTAGCGCGCGCGAAAAGAATGGCGATATCGCCTGGCTGCACCGGCCGCCACGCCTTGCCGTGCTCGTCCCGGACGAGCGGTTCTTTGTTGTCGAGCATCTGGCGTATCCGCTGTGCGGTCAGTGCCGCCTGAGCTGCCGTTGCGCCTGCGGCGCTATCAATGGGAAAATCATCGCTTGCCCCGGCTAACAGTATTTCCACCGCCGGCTGGGGGGGCGTCTCGCTGCGGCTGGAGCTTATGGGCGTGTAGTCATCGCCCATCAACGGTTCGAACAGGTGGTTCACGAACGCCACGCCCGCCGGGTGCGTGCGGAACGAGACGTCCAGAGTCTCCTGCCTGTTTCGGCCGAGCCGCCTGCAAACCCGCTCGAACTGCTCCACCTCCGCACCGCGGAAACGGTATATGCTCTGCTTGCCGTCGCCGACGATGAACAGCCGGCCGTCGGGCGGATTGGGCGGGTCTTCTCGGCCGAAGATCAGCAGGCTAAGCAGCCGCAACTGAAAGCCGTTGGTGTCCTGGGTCTCGTCGATGAGAAGTTGATCGATCTGCTCGGCCAGCAGCCCGCGGACCGCCGCGTTGCCGGCGAGCAGCTTATATGTGTGGTCCAGCAGGTCTAGGAAATCCAGAAGCCCGCGACGGCGTTTTGTGGCGGCGTAAAGTTCGTTGGCCCGGCCCGCGAGGTAAGTTAATGCCGAGAGCATCTCGGCGGCCTGGACGTCCAGTTCGCCGAACTGCTCGGCGTAAACGCCGTACTCGCCCAGCGAGGTGAACAAATCCTTCATTTCCCGGCGGATATGCTTCAGGGACGCCGCCCCGCCCCAGTTTTTTCCCGAACCGATGGTACCGGGCTTTTTACCCAATATGGCAAAGTCCGCCGCAGTCCGGGCGTCCCGGCTGGCGATTATCCGTTCGGCGATTGGAAGCCTTTCGCGGCGGTAGATGTTCAGTTTGTCATTATCGTCGCCGCACGGCGCTGCCGACACGGCGTTCAATTGGTCGCGCAAATCCGCGTCGTTTTGCAGGCGATCGAAGGCGGCTTGCCTTTCGGCGTCGTAGAGTTTGCACCATCGCGCCAGGGTTGCGGCGGGATTTTCAAACGCCGAAAAGTCGAACAGCGTGCGCATCTCAAGGAGTTGACGAACCTGCCCCACGGCTGCGTTGAAGGGGATGCAGCTAAGCAGCTTCGCCACGTTGGCGTCTTCGGCCTCGACGGCTGCCAGCACAGCCTGCTCGGCGGCTTCGGAGATCATCTGTTCCTGGATCAGCTCCTCGGCGCAGACCGCGAAGGCCGGGTCCAGCCCGGCCTCTACGGCATAAGCCCGCAGCGTGGAAGCACAGAAGGCATGAATTGTTGAGATTCGCGCTTCGGGCAACTGTTCCAGCCAGCCAAGCAACCGGCGGCGGTCGTGGCCCTTGCTGCCCCTGGCCGCTTCCGCCAGCAGCTTGTGGACGGACTTTGACATTTCCAGTGCGGCCTTGTCGGTAAACGTCAGCGCCACGAAGCGCGAGAGAGGATTGGCCTCGTCGCCGCTGCGCATCAGCAGTTCGGTGAACCGACGGGCCAGTACGTGCGTCTTACCGCATCCGGCCCCGCTAAGGAGGGCCAGATTATCGCCTACGCGGTCGATTGCCGCGGCATGCTGGGCGGGCGTCAGTTGAAGCCGGCGGGTCATTGGACAGGCTCCCGGTCTGTTTCCGCCTTGCGACGTGCCCGCGCGACAGTGTAGTGGCAAATTTGGCGAAACGGACAATAGCTCGGACACTGATGGCTCGGCAGCAAGTCGAACCGCCCGGCAGCCATGTGTGAAATAAACTTACCGACCGTCGCCATGGCATCCTCCCGCCGCTGCCGGAATTCGCGCTTGTCTTTGGGCGGCGTCTTGATGGCCGAGAAGTGCCGCTGGGTGCCGTCGGTGATACGATGAAATGCGCCGCCGGCTGAATCTTTGCCGACAACGCGCTCGACCGCCTCGACGTAAAGCGGCAGTTGAAGGTTCCGTCCGGCGTCAATGTCCTTGTGCCTGGCCGGCCGGCCGGTCTTGTAATCGATGACGAACAGCTTCTCGGCGCCGTCGAGATTCAGCCTATCCACACGGTCGATCGTTCCGTGGATACGTATCTGGCCGGCGGGCGTGGGTAGCACAATAGGCTTGGGCGAACTGGCGGGGTCTACCGAATCCGGGTCTGCGGCGTCCATGCCGAAACCCAGTTCGAAGTACAGGCTTTCGGTCGTGGCGGCTTGTGTTTTTTGTTGACTGATAAGGTACTGATGAATTTCTCGCCGCATCTGTTCTTGCTGGATCCGCCAGAGCACCGGATACCGCGGGTTTTGTAGCTCCACCTGTTCGGCTTCGGCGGCAACGGCCTCGTCCAGCAACTGTTGAAGGCGCCGGCTGTCCACCTCAGCCAGCCTGACGCCGCCAAGCTCGTCGCGCAGGCGGCTCATCACATCAAACAGCACTTTGTGGCAGAAGACGCCCCTGAACACCGGCTCCAGCCTGCGCTGAGGCTGACTCAACGGCTTTAGGTTCAGTACGTACGTTGCGAAGAACTGCCAGGGACACCAGCCGAACGCGTTCAACTGGCTGGCTGAAAAGATTTCCCCGCCGGGATATCGCCCGGCGAGCCTTTTCAGCAGTTCCGTGTCGCCAATGCGTCCGTCGAACGCATCGCACGGGCCGGCTGACCAGCGGCGATGCCTCGCCCACAGACCCATTGCGGCCCGCGTGATTTTTTCCGGAACGTGTACTGTGGCCCATGCCGCCGCGACACGCCACCGGCGCCAGTCGTCTTGAAATAAACCTGCAACGCCTGCATTGAATGCGTCGGAGTTATTGGCAAGCTCGTCAGCCGGCGGCAGGAATTGGCCTTGGGGCAACTGCTGGAAGATACCGGCCTGTTTGGCCGCCTCCGGTCCGCCCAGAGGCTCCAACATGGAAAGCAGGAAGCTGCCGGGCGCTGCCGGCCGGCCGACAGCGTCCGAATCCGGAAAGCTCAGCGTCAGGCTCTCGTCGCAGCGCGACACGGCCAGGTAAAACAGCAGCATCTCCCGCGCGGTCAGATCTCGCCTGCTGTCCAATACGACACCGCAACCGGACCAGTTGAGCCGGTCCAGTTCGCTCACCAGCGCCCCGGCTGCGAAACGAACAGGAAACTGCCCCTCGCCGACACCCATCAGGAATACGTGTTGGTAGCGCATCGCGCGGGCGTCGAGCACGTCTATGATGTCCACGAGCGACTCGGTTCGCGCCGGCACGCAGAAAACCTCTGAAAGCGCCCGGCGAAGCCGGTCCGGCGGCGGTTGCTCGTCGAGTTCGCCGAGGGCATGATCCAGTTCCGCCAGCCCTCGAACGTCGCGTGCGATTAGCATCGTAT
>JAXIHJ010000079.1:0-12983 GCA_034189755.1 Planctomycetota bacterium | reverse complement strand
CATAGCGTCAAGCACAAACCGGGCCGCTACTTCGCTGATACGCGCTGCGCCCTTGGTGATTACGATAAACTGCACGATTACCAAAATGGCGAACAGGATTACGCCCACTGCGATCGAGCCTGAGGCTACAAAATCGCTGAAGGCCCATATCACTCTCCCGGCGGCAAACTTCGAGGTAACAGCGTTTCCGCCGGTCGCACCGGCTGTGAGAATCAGACGCGTCGTCGCCACGTTCAGGACCAGCCGAACCAGCGTAGCGCCCAGCAACACCGACGGAAAAACACTGAACTCAAGCGGGCTTGCGATGTAGATGGTCGTCAGCAGGACCACCGCGGCAAAGGTAACGTTGGCCAGCAGCAGCACATCCATCAGCGGCGTCGGTATCGGCACAAGGATGGCTAAGATCAGCGCCGCGGCGGCCACCGGCAGCACAAGCCCGCGATGCCGTTGCAACAATCCAACTGCCTTGCCGATATTTGCCGTTTCATCAATCATTTACGTCTTCTCTAGCCGCCCGGCTTGCGATTCGGCCTCTTGCCGCAGACCGGCCTCAGCCATACGCCGGCGTTCGGAGCGGAACTGCGGTGCGCCTCTCATCTGGCGCAAGTGTTCGGCAACTTCTCGCCGGGTCATCTTCAGGTCTTGCCGGTGCTGCCAGCGCTGATACAGCATGTCGGCGGCCGCCAATACGCCGAGCGCCAGGCCGAGCCTGAAGATGAGTTTGATAATCATTTCGCCCGCGGTTGCGGCAATTTGCGGAGCCTGCAATCCAGCCACCGCGGCAATGCGCGGCAGGTCACGGCGAATCACCATGAACGTTACAATGGCTGCGGCCGCCAGCTTGGCTGCGACCAAAACCATGCGGACCAGCGTTCGAAGCGATAGCATTCTCTTGAATCCGGTCCACGGGTAGAGCCTGCTTAGCCGAGGCCGAATCGGCTCGGCGGTTACCTGCAAACCCACCTGCAACACGTTGGCCAATAAAGCCGCTACGACCACACTGCCCGCCAGCGCCCCTGCCAGCCACAACACCGACGAGAGACTCATCGCCAGATCAGAGCCGACACCGGCCCACCCCGAGCGCGAACCGCCTTCAAGCAGTGTCGCGGTCATTTTCGTAAGTTCCTTCAGCAGGGCCGGGGCGATCAGGCAGAGCGCGCCGAACGCCGCGGCGGCCGTCAGCACAGCCGTCAGATCGACGCTGCGGGCGACAAGCCCTTGACGCCTGGCCTCGATGAGCTTGGCCGGCATCGGCTGCTCGGTGCGTTCGCCCAGTTCGTCTCTGTAAAATGCGTCCGGCATTTATCCTGCAACCTCAAGCAGTGCTTCAATCCGCCCGGCCGTCAGCGACCAGGCCCGTTCGACCAGCCACGGCAGCACGCCCAGCACCGCCGCCAACACCAACTGCCCCAGCATCAGGCGGACGGGAAAACCCGTCGAAAGCAGGTTGCACTGCGGAATAGTCCGCTGCACAAAACCCATCGCCACCGTCGCCAGCAGCAGGGCCAGCAGTATCGGCGCCGCCACCTTCAGCGCCAGCAGAAAGCTCCCCGCCAGCATCGCCACGACCATGTCCAGCATGGCTGAACCGGGCACGAAGTTGTGCGGCGGTATCGTCTGGAAGCTTCGCATCAATGCGGCCAGGAGTGTGCGGTGGCCTCCGATGGCCAAAAAGAGCACCACCGTCAACAGCTTGAAAAGCCGGCGAACCGCGTCCGAGGCGTCCTCGGCCAACGGGTTGAACACCGCCGGCAGCGAAATGCCCATCTGCTGACCGACATAAAGCGCGCCGAGCTGAACGCCGACGAACAGAAGCCGCGCCGCCATGCCTATCACCGCACCCAGAACCAGCTCACAGGCCAGGCCCATGGCCAGGTCAAACCAGGAACAGGGCAACATAACCGGCTCAGGCTTGCGGGCAACGACCGCCAGTGCGATCACGATGCTCATAAACAGCCTCAGCCTGACCGGCACGGCGGCATGGCCGAAAACCGGCGCGACGATGAGAACGCCCGCCACCCGAGCCGCAACCAGCATCAGGGCCGGTATGTAAGGCATATAAGATGATAAATCATGCAAAGTCATTTCTTACTCTTTAGCAAAATCGCCGACGGGCATTACGGCGGCGATCCAAACATGGCGCAACTGAACTCCAGCACTTTCGTGAACATCCACGGCCCGAAAATCACCATCGCGATCAGCATCGCCACGATTTTCGGGATGAAGCTGAGCGTCTGGTCCTGCAATTGCGTAGTGGCCTGAAAGATGCTCACCACCAGGGCCACAACCAAACCCACAATCAAAACCGGAGCGCCAACGGTCAGCATCAGCACTACAGCTTGTCGGCCCAGGTCGATTGCTTCACTCGTGCTCATAGCCGCAAGGCTCCCTATCCAAAACTGCTCATCAACGTACCGACCACCAGGTGCCAGCCGTCCGCCAGCACAAACAGCAAAAGCTTGAACGGAAGTGAAATCAGCACCGGCGGCAGCATAAGCATGCCCATTGAGATCAGCACCGATGCGACGAGCATGTCGATGATGAGAAACGGCAGATAAATCCGAAATCCCATCATGAAGGCGATCTTCAACTCGCTGACCACAAAGGCCGGGATCAGCGACATCGTCGGCACGTCGGACCAGTTCAGGTCCTTTTTGTCGGCCAGCTCATCGCTCAGGAAAAGATACACGTCACCGCTGTTTCGGCCGGCTTCGATCTGGCGAATCATGAAGCCGCGAACGTGCTTCTCGCCGGCGCCGAAAGCGTCGGCACGGCTCATCCGCCCGTCCAGGTAAGGCCTAATCGCGTTGCGATGAACGTCCTTATACACCGGCGCCATCACAACAACGGTCATCAGCAGCGCCAATCCGAACAGCACCTGATTAGGCGGCAGTTGCTGCGTCGCAAGCGCCTGGCGGAGCAGCCCCAGCACGACGACAATCCGCGTGAAACACGTTACCATCACCAGGATTGCCGGCGCAAGCGACAGAACCGTGATAAGAACCACCCACCGCACCGCACCGGAGAGCTTGGCCGGCTCTTCAAGATTCCCAATATCGGGCAGCATTTGCGCAACGTCAGACTGGCTTTTCGTCGCCGGCTGGGCCGCTGTAACCGCAGCCCCAGCCACCGCCAGCACGATCAGCACTGTCGTAACGCGCACGGTCATGGCGTTTCGTCCTTTGTCGATTCTGCTGAAAGTTTTGATCGAATCTTTTGGGCCACCTCTCGAACCGAGCTGTCTACCTCAGGCCTGCCTCCGCCCCTGGCGACCTCGACCAGCCGCGAAACCTCGGCCTGGTCCGTTATTTCCGTAAGTGCGGCCAATCCGCCTTGTGGTCCGGCGCCGACAAGAATTAACCTCTGCCCCAACCGCACGAGGAAAAGCTGATGCCTGGGCGACAAAGACGAGCGGGCCAGGACCTCTATAAGACCGGCCGACCGACCTGTTCCGGTTACCGCACCGACCCGTCGCAGCAGCCACCGCGCCAGGAAGATCAACACGATCACCACCGCCAGCGCCAAAACCGTTTGCAGCCAGGGCCAGACGGCCGGGCCGCCATCCCGCCCGACGTGCCGGTCTTCGACGTCCCGTGCACCCGAGCCGACAGCTTTAGTTTCCGCATCGCCGTCCTGGTGAGCCTGCGTCGCGGACTGAGACCACACGAACGAAGAGAACGCCAACACCACAACGGCGACGACCACAATTTGTCTCACAAAACTTGCCATGAATTAGCCATCCAAACGCCAACTACGCCAATAGTTCACTCGTACTGCCGGTCAAGGCCGAGACGTACTTGCCACGGTCGAACCGCCGCACCGCCTCGATAACCCGATGCTGGGCGGCTTCGACGTCGCTTAGCCTGACGGGGCTCATCTGCCTGGTATTCTCGCGCACGCGGCGGGCGGCTTCGGGCGACAGGCAGGCGAAAATTTTCCGTTTCACCTTTTCGCTCGCCGTCCGCAACGCGATGGTCAACTCCTCGTCGTCGAGCAGACCCATCGCCCCCCACAGCCGGGCCGTAGGCATGTTCGCAATGTCCTCGAAGCAGAACATCTGGCCTCGGATCGACTCAGCCAGCACAGGCTCAGCGTTCGACAAACCGTCCAGGACATCCTTTTCCGTCGCGTAGCCGGCATGTCGAAGGATTTCGGCCACCGCCCCAACGCCGCCCAGCTTCGGCTGCCGGCCGGCCGCTACATCCCCCAGTCGGCCCGACAGGCCCCGTGCTATTTCCCGCGCCACTGCGCTATCCATCTGCTCCATCGTTGCAAGTCGGCCTGCAACATCGACCTGCTTGTCCGGGGAAAGATTAGCCAGGATCTCCGCCGCCCGTGGCGAAGGAAGATGCGCCATCGCCAGCGCCACTGTCCGGGGATGCTCCGAAGCCAGAAGAGTCTTCAAATCCTCACCGCTGGCCTGCCGCAGAAAGTCGAACAGCCCGGCGACTGTTTCGGATTCATCGTCGGTCCGGGCGGTATCGCCAACCGCCTCGCCGGAATCTTCCGGCCGCGATGAAGTCAACGCGCCCGGCCTGACGGAACTTTTGCGCCTCCGCCGACGCCTAAGCGCCACCATCGCACAGATGCTTACGGCTACTATCAAGCCGCCGGCTGCCAGTGCCCGAACGCTCAGCCAGGCCGGGCCGGAGTCTTCGGCGACCGACGCGAATTCGGATTCGCCACGGGCGGCGGGAATGTCGTAGTACCAATCGACTGCAACTTCGGATGGCTCCATGCCGAGCACCTTCGCCACAGCCTGTTGAATCTTCGCCAGTTGCGGGACGGCGACGGCCTGAATCCGCCGGTCGTCAACCTCGTCCTGCTCACTGTCCGCGGCGTGGCAGACGCTGACCAGATAACTGCGAGGCACCGAAACGGACGCCCCGAGACATCGCACCTCGTCGCCGACGACCCCCGTGCGAACGCCCACAGCCAGGTCGCTAATATAGGGCAGCGCCGCGCGAATCCTTTCTCGATAGTAGGCTTCGGCCTCCTGCAACCGCTCAATCCGGTCGCCGCCGAGCGCCGAGTTCCGCTTGCCGACGTGATAGCTCTGACCGGTGTTGTCCACGATCCGGACGTTTTGGCGATCCATGCCGGCGATGCTGCCGGCTACCAGGTCGGCTATGGCGCGAGCGAGCTTGGGCGTCATATGTTCGCAATCGGCCAGATGCACCTTAACAGCCGCGGTAGGCCCAACCTGCGGGGCGCCAAGCCGGCGCGAGACGCCAGGCTCGAACAGCACCGTAGCCGAACGAACCGCAGGCAACATCGAGATCAGCTTGCTCAAGGCAGCCATCTTGGCCGCCTGCCAGCGCTTGGCGTTCTGCGCCTCGGTGCACCAGATATCGCTCTGGCTGGCGAGTTGCTCGAAATCGGCCACCGGCCCGTCACGCAACAACCCCTGGCAGGCCAGCATCTGCCGCACCTGCTCGACGTGCTCCGGCTCAACCCGAAGAACACCCGCCCCGCTGCTGTGAGCAATCCCGCGGGCGTCGAGCAGTTGGGTTACGGCGGCTATTTCCTCAGGCGCAAACGACTTGTCGAGAACCGCCACCAGTTGCGGCTCAGGCCTGTTGCCAAGCAGCCATATGCCCCCGGCTGCCACCAACAGGGCACTAAGCACGATAACTATGCGCCTCCGGCGGCCCATTAGACCGATCCGTGCCCTGATCTTCCGTAACCAGTATCGTCGAATGTTCATCAGCCAGGCCTTCCGTGATCCTGGACCAACTTGCAAACAGTGCCCGTTACCGCCCGCCGCCCATATGGGCGAAGGCTTCTCGAATATCGTGAAGCGACTTGTTTTTGGCCTTCAATTCCGCGATTCTGTCCAGCCGCCCAAAGACCGATTCGTCATACAGACGGTGGCCGCCGGGTGTCCAGCGGCTTTCCCGCAGCAGTCCCATGGCCGTGTAGTTGTGGATCGTCTGGCGAGATACGCCGGAGTAGGCTACCACCTCGCCGATGCGGTACAGCTTCGGCGGGATCGGTCTGCGTTTGCCCAAACCACTTCCAAAACGCCCACCCACAGATGCCTCCGAACCATGGCGATGATCGCCGTCTGATGCATCTCGGCCGAAAACGCCGGAAATAGAAGTGCTCATCTTTTTCGACATCCCAATTAAAAGAATCTCAACGTAAGCCAAATCCACAGGAAGCCAAACCCACAACAATTCACCTCGTAGCAAAGTGTATTTTACGTTTTGTAAAACGTATATGGTGTTTCCGCGGCGAGGTGTCAACAAAAAAACCAAAATTTCGGAATTTTTTTTCTCCAACCGCTTCAAAACCAGAGGCATGCGCGAATCCAGCGGTTCCGCTTCACCCCCTTTTGCACTACATCTTGTGTTGTCCTCCTAAAGTTACACAATGAGTACACTTTACCCAGTTCCCCATCCGAGGCGTAATCCGGGCCAGAAAATTTAAGGATTCCCGGCGGCTCGGGGAATCTTTTGAGTGTTTTTTCGTGTTAGCCGCAAGACCAACTATATTTGATACACGGAGCCAATGCTTCGCGTTAGAATGGCTGCATGTTCACTCGTCGGCCGGTAAAAAAGCTGTTGTTGCCGTTGGTCGCGATTTTGGCCTGCTTACCCGTCGGCTGTCGCAAGAAGCCCCCCCCTGCCCCGCCGCCGGCCAAATCTGCCCCGGCCGCAAAAGCAGCTAAACATTCGCCCTTGACGCACCGGCTGGAAACTGTGCGCAAGCGAATCCGGCTTCATTTGTTCGACCGTCGCTTTTGGCGACAGGTAGGTTTGAAGTTGCGACAGGCGGCTATGGAGGCATGCCGGCAGCTTGACGAATCCCCCGAAATTCACATCGCCGGCGGCGACCGGGCCTTGGCCCGCGGCGATTACGAAACGGCCGTGGCCTGTTACCGGCGAGCGGTGGCCCTTGACCCCCGGCGGAGCGATTCGCTGAAGGGCCTGGCCGTGGCGATGGTGGCAGCCCAACGGTACAAGGACGCCATCGAGATATACCGCACGATTCTCCGCACGTCCCCGGACGATCGGACGGCCCGTTTCAACCTGGCCGTAGCCCTGTCGCGATTGAAGAGGCTCAGCGAAGCCAAGCAGCAGTTCCGCCTTCTTCTTTCGCAGGATGATCGTGATATGCGTCTCTGGTACAACCTTGCGGCCATACTTCATACACAGGGCAAGCTCTCCGAGGCCCGCGATGCCTGGCGTGAGGTAATCGCCCGCCAGCCTAAGCTTGCCTCAGCCCACACTAAGCTGGCCGAGGTGCTTATTGACCTTGACGACCCGGCCGGCGCCATGGAAGCCTACACCGAGGCGGCCAAGCTTCAAAGCCGGGACGCTGCGGCGTGGGTGAACGTAGCCGTCGCCGCCCGGGCCGCCGGCAGCTTCGGCCGGGCGATCGTGGCAATGCAAAAGGCTCTAAAACTCGCCGACGAAGACGCGAACCTCTGGGCGCAATTCGGCCAACTCCTGTTGGAGGTCCATCGCAACACGGGCGAACGGAAATTCCTGGCCGACGCGGTAGACGCCTGGCGCAAGAGCCTGAAGCTCAACCCGAATCAGCAGAAGCTGCAGCAGTACATCAAGACGTACGAACCGGTGCTGACCCGCGCGAGTACACAAAGGAACTGAACATGCCACTTGACCTGAAAAAATTCGCCGGGCGGCTGCGTGTTACGGACGGCGCATGGGGCACGCAGTTGCAGCGCATGGGCCTGCCGGCAGGTTCGCCGCCGGAGTTATGGAACGTGGAAAACGCCTCCGCCGTCGAGGAGGTGGCCCGCGGCTACGTCGAAGCCGGCAGCGACGTCATTATCACCAACACGTTCGGTGCGAACCGTTTCGTGCTACAAAAGCACGGCGCCGGCGAGCGCGTCGGCGAGCTGGCCGAAGCGGGCGCCGCAATCAGCCGGCGCGCCGCCGGGACGCAGGCCAAAGTGTTCGGTTCTGTCGGGCCGACGGGCCGGATCGTAATGATGCAGGAGGTCCCGGCCAAGGAGCTTTCCGCCGCTTATGCCGAGGCGGCCGGTGCGCTGGCCGGCGGCGGGGCCGACGCTATCGTGCTGGAGACGTTCAATGAATTAGCCGACGCAGAGATCGCGCTAAAGGCCGTCCGCAGCGCCTGCGACCTGCCGGTTGTGGTCTCAATGACGTTCGCCTCCGGGCCGGACAAAACCGCTACGATGATGGGCGACTCGCCGGCGGACCTTGTACAAATGGCCAAGGCCAACGCCGCCGACGCCGTCGGCGCCAACTGCGGCACCGGGCCTGACAAATACGTAACAATCGCCGAAATGCTGCGGCAGGCAACCACCCAAGACCTGCCGATCTGGATCAAGGCCAACGCCGGCCTGCCGCAGATAGTCGACGGTGAGACGGTCTTCCCGATGGCACCGGCCGAGTTCGCCTCCTACGTGCCGAAGCTCATCACCGCCGGCGCGAACTTCATCGGCGGCTGCTGCGGCACCACGCCCGAACACATCCGTGCGATTCGAGCGGCGGTTGACAACAGATAAGCAGGGATTCACAAGAAATTAATGCGCTGGCGGGAGTCGGGACCGATGCGAAAGTCTTAATGACCGCTCCTTTACAGTCGCGGCTCGTAAGGTGCTTCCCATACCGAGCACGTTAATTTCATGCGCCGGATATTATCTGGGTTTGTCCGCGATTATCCCCGCTGAATCAGTTCCAGCAGTTCGGCGGGATGTTTAATGAGCGTCTTGGCGCCGTTTTCGGTCAGTTCGTCGGCCGGCCTGAAGCCCCAGGTTGCGCCGACGGCGTAGCAGCCGGCGGCACAGGCGGTCTGCATGTCAGTGCCGGTATCGCCGAGGTAAAGGAATTCCGCAGGCGGGATGTCGAGCCGCCCGGCAATCTCGATAGCGGCGGCAGGGTCAGGTTTAAGCGGCACATCAGGCCGGGCGCCGAAGACGAGACTAAACGGGCACCCATCGAAGAAGTGCGCCACCATCTGCCTGGTGAACTCATCGGGCTTGTTGGACAGCACAGCCATCGCTATGTTTCGGGCGGCCAATTCGTCCAGAAGCTGCCGGACGCCGTCGTAGGGCCGGGATTTTTCGGCCCAATGCTTGGCGTACTGCTCGGACATGCCCGCGGCGGCCAGGGCGACCGTCTCTTCATCGCGGCTGTCTTCCGGCAGCGCGCGACGGACAATATTCACAAGGCCGTTGCCGACGAAGTACTTGTACGGCTCAACCGGATGCGCCGGAAAACCCATCCGCGCCAGGACGACGTTCATCGCATCGGCCAGGTCGACTATCGTATCCAGCAGCGTGCCGTCGAGGTCGAAAAGAACCGCTTTGTATTTCATTATTCGCCCTTCAAAACGAAGCCCACGCAGCGTGGTGCGCGGGCTTCGGCCTGTCTTGTATCATAGTAATTGAGAACAATCGAAAAAGATTAATCGATATTCATCGCCATGAGGAACTCTGCGTTGGTTTTGACCTTTGCCAGCCGGCTGATGAGCAGTTCCATGGCCTCGACCGGCTGCATGTCGGCCAGCACCTTGCGCAGGCGGTAGATCAGCTTCAGTTCGGTCGGGTCGAGCAGGAGTTCTTCCTTTCTCGTCCCTGAGCGGCTGATGTCGATAGCCGGCCAGATGCGGCGGTCCACCAAGCGGCGGTCCAGGTGCAGTTCGCTGTTGCCGGTCCCCTTAAACTCCTCGAAGATGACCTCGTCCATCCGGCTGCCCGTCTCGATGAGGGCCGTGCCGATGACCGTCAGCGAGCCGCCTTCTTCAATGCAGCGGGCGCCGCCGAAGAACCGCTTGGGCGCCTGTAGCGCGCTGGCGTCCACGCCGCCGGTAAGAATCTTGCCGCTGTGCGGGGCCATCGTGTTGTAGGCACGGGCCAGACGCGTGATACTGTCCAGCAGGATCACCACGTCCCTGCCGTACTCGACCATTCTCCTGGCCTTTGCGGATACCATTTCGGCGATTTGCAGGTGCCGCGAGGCCGGTTCGTCGAACGTCGAGGAAATGATCTCGGCGGTCGTGTTGCGCTTCATGTCGGTAACTTCTTCCGGCCGCTCGTCGATGAGCAGGACGATCACGCACACGTCAGGATGGTTGTACGCTATGGCGTTGGCAATCTTCTGGAGCAGCACCGTCTTGCCTGTCCGCGGCGGGGAGACAATCAGCATACGCTGCCCGAAGCCTATCGGCGTGACCAGGTTCACCACGCGCATGTTGATTTCCTCAGGTGTGCTTTCCAGGAACATCCGCCGGTCGGGGTGTGTGGGTGTAAGGTCCTCAAAATTGACCATGTCGGTCAGTTTGTCGGGCACTTCGTAGTTGACCGCCTCGACGCGCAGCAGGGCGAAGTATTTCTCCGACTCTTTCGGCGGACGAATCTGCCCGGCGACGATATTGCCCTGGCGCAGGCCGAAGCGGCGAATCTGGCTGGGCGAAACGTAGATGTCGTCCGGGCTGGGCAGGTAGTTGTAGTCGGGGCTGCGAAGAAAACCGAATCCGTCAGGCAATATCTCCAGCACGCCCTCGCCGTACATCAAGCCGTCCTTGTGAATCCGGCGCTTGAGAATCTCGAAGACCAGTTCCTGCTTGGCCAGGCCGGTGTACTCCGCGACGTTTTCGACTTTGGCTATCTCGTGCAGCTCCGCAACGCTCATCTTCTGGAGGTCGGTGATATGCAGCTCGCCCTTCTTGACGCGCTCATACTTGGCGTGCATTTCCTTATCGAACCCGCTCTCGGCGTCCTGGGCGGTCGGCTCAGCGGAATCGGTGGCGGTTTTTTCCGCCTCAGGCTGGTCAACGGCAAGAGCCGTCGCCTCGGAGCTTAACGATTCCTCAGGCTCTAGGGCCTCAGGCTTCTTGGCGGCTTTTTTTGTTCCGCGGGTCGTTCGTGTAGGGTTCTTCGTGGTCTTGGCCATGTCTTCTGCAACCTCCAACAGGTAAACAGGAATCAATACTTGATTTGTTTGTCGCACCGGCTTCAGGGAAAGCGATTTTAGTAAGCTTTCTTATGGAATGCCGGCTCCCACCTCAAATGGTGGGGTTATCGCGTATCTGGGATTTACAAACACTGCAACTTTCGCCATCAGGCAGTACAGTCCGGGGTCCGACCTGTACCTTTCGACACAGGCTGCCGTTACCTGGGATGAACCGTATGTTGAACAATCAGGTTGAAAAGTGTACGGATCTGCTCACACAGGCAGGAGGCACTGGAGCTGTTATCTATAGTATAGTCGCATTTTCGACACTTCCTGTCCAGTGAAATCTGCATTTTTTCTCGTGCCAACAGTGTTTGCCTGTCCCAGCCTCGTGCAGCCGAGGTGCGGCTGACCCTCATCTGCTCGGGGGCTTCTACGAAAATTCGATGCGTGCAGAGCTTATCCCAGCCGGCCTCGAACAGCACCGCGGCATCCAGCAGCACCGCCGCGGCGGTCGGATCACGCTGGGCGGCGGCAATTCCTTCGACCAGCTTCGCGCGGATCCGCGGGTGAAGAATCCGGCTGAGCACGGCGAGCTGGTCGGCGTCTGCAAAGACGATCCGCCCCAGTTTATCACGGCTGACGGCGCCGTCGTCGGTGAATACCGCCCCGCCCCACCGGGCGCGGATTTCGTTGCGGACCGACTCATCGGCCAGCAGCTCATGGCCGATGGCGTCGGCATCCAGCAGCGCACAGCCCAGCCTGGCGAACTCCGCCGCCGCGAGGCTCTTGCCGGCCCCGATCCCGCCGACGATGCCGATTACAGGTTTCTCCGGATTCTGAACAGTCATCGGTAGTCTTATTGTATCCTCGAACGACGTTTAAGAATGTTGCGCAGCTTCCCGCCGGGCTGCACACACAACAGTCAGAAACCAGTATATGGATTAGCGATGGCTTTCTCACAAGCCTTTAAGGCCTTGTCAATCTGGTTGCAGACAATGCGGTCCTCCTCGGTTTGCAGGGCCACTTGCAGGTCCTGTACCGCAGAGGAGGACGGAAACCTTGCGAGGTATGCCACAGCCGCACCCCGCACCCGATTGTCATCATCCCGCAACAATGGAATTACCTTCTCGTGAAGTTCGCCGGCCCGCAGGTGGTTGCAGACATTCAATGCAGCGGCACGCACTGCCGCATCTGCATCCTGAAATCGCTCCGTGGCTGCGACAGCCGCATTACTGTCTTTTTTCACCTTCTTGAGCAACTCAAGTGCCGTAATACGGAGCGCCGGATTTACATCTTCCAGGAACACCCTGAGCAGTTCCAGTGATACCTTTTTGCCTTTTACGGCCCGCCAAAGGTCTTTCTCGGTTACCGCTACACCCGCCCAGGATTTAACGGCCAGCATCGAAATAGCCCCTAACCTAAGTTTCTTGCTGCCCTGGTCAGTGCGAATTGCGGTCATGACGTTATTGTTGTATGTGGCGACTCCGGCGTCGTCTCTCTCGAAGCAGAAGCAGTTGTCCATCAGCTTGGAAATCAAGATGGCTACGCCCTCCAGGAGCTGCCCGCGATAACCTTTTTGCCGGCGGGAGACAAGGAAAGAACTTTCTTTTGCTGCCGCCTTGATACGCCCCTGGAAATAGTCCTCGTCACCTTTCAAAAAGGCTTTAATGTGCCTTCTGACCTGCTTGCGCTGCTCGGGAGGTGTTGCCTTAAAGTCCGGCGCCCACGAGGAAACGATTTTGTATTTACGAAACTCCCGAATCCCCCATGCCAGTTGAATAAGGCCGGCAAAAATTGAGAGGCAATTGAAACGCATCCCCACGCCGACCATGGAAAAGAAAGACAACAGTATGTTAACGCTTCCGCTCAGACACAACCATCCCGCTTCCAGCAGGATGGTATTCGGACTCTGAACCGCCAGGCAATAAATCGCAAAACTGATCATGAGCAAACCGATCACGATCTGGCTGTAGAGAAGAACGCCACCCAGTGGACCGACGGTTTGGTCGGATGAAGCATGACCACTTGCAACCGACCCAAACAGCAGCCCGCCTAAAAGGGCCAGGACGCCCCAAAGCAACAACCATATCG
>JAXIHJ010000078.1:0-10323 GCA_034189755.1 Planctomycetota bacterium | reverse complement strand
GCCTTCGCCGCGTACAGCCTCGGAGATCAGCGACCGCGTTGCACCGGCGACGTAAAGCGTGGTGGGATGGAACTGCACCATTTCCGGATCAGTGATAGTTGCCCCTGCGCGAAACGCTATGGCAAGCGCGTCGGCGGTGGCGCAGGGCGGGTTCGACGTTTCTCGCCACAGCATACCGGCGCCGCCGCCGGCCAGGATGGTCTGCCTGGCCAGGATAATCTGAAGACCGTAACGCCGGTGGTACGTCATCGCACCGATACACACAGCCTCCTGCCCGCCGGCCGGCGGATCGGTCAATAAGTCGATGGTGAAGCACTGCTCGAATATTTTTAGGTTCTCTGTATTTTTAGCCCGTTCCAGAAATACGGTTATGATCGCCTGGCCTATGGCGTCGCCGTGCGCGTGGACCACGCGGTTGGCGCTGTGTCCGCCCTCCCGGCCAAGGCTCAACTCGCCGTCGGCGGTGGTGTCGAAGGGCACGCCCCACTGTTGTAGCTGAAGCACCTGCTGAGGTGCGGCCTCGATAACGTGGCGAATGACGGCTTCGTCGCCCAGTCCGCAACCTGCGCTGACGGTGTCGGCGATATGGCTGCCCAGTGAGTCATTCGGGTCCATAACCGCCGCCATGCCCCCCTGGGCGTGGTAAGTATTGGAATCAAACGTTTGGCCCTTCGTTACAACGATTACCCGTCCAGCCTGGGCGGCTTCGATACCCGCGCACAGGCCGGCCGCCCCTGCGCCGATTACCAGCACGTCGGTAAAGATGTGCGGCAACCGGCGGGACTCGACACTCACCAGGTAACGTCGCTGTAAGTAAGGACTTTCCATCGTTAGCTACATTCTAGTGCCGAGACGGTCAGCGGGTGTTCTTTTTCTCCGGCATTTTGGGCTTTTGCCGCTTGGCTTGCCTGAGTTTCCGACGCAGATAGTCCTGCTGGGTGGACAGGCCGGCTGCGTCCCACGCCTTGGAGATACGCTTCGCCACCTCGGCATTATGGCTCTTGAGTTGCTTCAGGGCCTCGCCGTCGGGCGAGTCCGCATCGGCGGCGAGGAAAGCATCGTGCGAATCAATACTGAACACAAAACCGCCTTCTTTCGGAGGCCGGGAAAGCCTCAGCTTCATGTGCGGGTAGTTCGAGTTGCCCAGCCGCAAGGCGAATGAGCGGACGGATTCCATCGGCGCATCCGGGGGCGTGCGTTCGACAAGGTCGCTCATCAGCCACGCAGCCGGGTCGAAACCATCGGGCGGAATGAACCTCTGCACCGAATCCGGCGTATCATCGCCGTACGCATAGGACAGATAAACCTCAATCGCCTGACGGATATCCCGCGCGGCGGGAGGACAAAAGGGTTTGTGCTTGGCATTGGTCATGTGTTCTATTATAGAGAACTTGCTCGCCGTTTGTCGATAAGACTGAAGCCGGCGGTTTGGCGCTTTGTGTCTTATGGCTCATTTGGAGTTCATGGAGCTGGAGTATCTTATGAGTGATCGCCCCGTTGTAATGGTCGTCGAAGACGATGTGGAAATGAACCAGCTCGAGTGTGAGTTTCTACAGGTTCACGGCCTCGACACCGTGGCTGCTTATAATGGTGTCGAAGCCGTAGAGCTTTGCCACAGCACCGATGCCGACGCCGTCCTGCTGGACCTGATGCTGCCGGAAATCGACGGCTTCGAGATTTGCCGGCGTCTCCGCAAGAAACAAGGCAAGGATTTGTCCATCATTATCGTTACGGCTTTGGACAGTGACGACTGCCGCCAGCGCGGCTACGAAGTGGGCGCCGACGCCTACTTTTGCAAACCATTCGACCCGGATGAAGTGGTTCGGACTATCTGCCTGCTGCTGGACCGCAACGGGGACGAAAAATCAGACTACGAGCAGCAATAGAATTTTTATTTCCCGTCGCCCAATGTCAGCGCTTTGAACCCAAATTCGGCATCGAATTTGCGGGTTGCGTTCACGCCTTTGATTTCATAGATAACGACCTCGACAAGGGAAAAGATCGTCGCCCCGCCGCGAGGACAGCCGGTGATTGTCTCACCGCCCCTGCCGACGGCGGCGTGCAGATGCAGCTTGGGGCCGGTCTCGTCACAGAAGATCGTTCCCACGCCCGCGATCTCCCGCGCGTCGTCAAATTCCTTGAACATTGGTTCGATCGGCCCCGTGAAATTTTTCGGCCCGACGACCATCTTGGCGCTCCGCAGGGCGCCGAGCAGCACCACAGCCGCGGAACGGATATCTGCCTTCGCCGCGATTGACTCGATCTCGCTGTATAAATCTTCACCATTGAACCCTCGCGCGACAATCACCCTGCCGAGTTCGCCAACCTCGTATTCCATTGCCAGTATCCTTTCGACGAAAACCCACACACAATTTGTTTGACCATCACTACCGAAAAAGTTCCGCCACACCCGCGGCGAACATATTTTCCAACATTTGATCGGCCGTCTTTTCGGCCGAAACCGCACGGGCCTCAAAGCGCATCATGTCGCTGCCGTCGGTCCGGGCCGCCATGGCCAACCCGCCCCACCGCTGGCCTGACGGTGCAACGTGCACGGCCAGGCAACTGTGGCAGCCAGCGCCCAGTGCCTGAAGAACGCGCCGCTCAGCCAGCAGCGATTGATGCGACGGCTTGTCGTCTATTGCACTAAGTAAGGCGGCTGTCTTCCCGTCCGCGGTCAGGCACTGAACGGCCAGCGCGCCCTGGCCCGCTGCGGGAATGAAAGTTTCAATTTCCATCGGATGAATCTTGCCGGCAAATTCGGACGCCAGCCCGCTGCGGTTCAGGCCCGAGACGGCCAGCACCGTTGCGCTCAGGTCGGAATGTTGATCGCCCAGCACCTTCCTGAGCCGCGTTTCAACGTTGCCGCGGATTGGCACGACTTTCAGGTCAGGCCGACAGGCTAGAAGCAGCGCCCGGCGGCGCAGACTCGCCGTGCCGACTAAGGCAGCGGCAGGCAACTGCTCGACCCCCCCGCCGGTCCGGCAAATCAGCGCGTCCCGAGCGTTCTGGCGGGCGGGAACAGCCGCGATTGCCAGGTCTTCAGGCATGTCGGCCGGCAAGTCCTTTGCGGAATGGACCGCCACCTGGACCCGCCCTTCGCGCAAGGCCGCCTCAAGCTCAGCGGTGAACAGGCCCTTGCCGCCAACGGGCGCCAGCGGACCGCCCTGCCGGTCGCCGCTGGTAACAATCGAAACCAATTCGACCTCCACAGCCGGGTGGGCCGAACGGATTGCATCCGCCACCGCCTGAGACTGACGCATTGACAACAGGCTGCGGCGAGTCGCTATGCGAAGCATCGTCATCATTCCGTCGCGGTTGATTAGGCGAAGGTGTCGTATGACACGATCTCTTTCAGCGGCTTGCGGGTGTTGGCCTTCTGCTTGGCCGACGGGTAGCCCAGCGGCAGCAGCTCGATGATCTTCGCCGCAGGCGGCACGGAGAGGATGTTGCAGCAGGCGTCCTGGTCGAAGTGCCCGACCCAGCACGTGCCAAGCCCCTCAGCTACCGCAGCCAGCGTCATGTGGTCGATCGCAATTGCGCAATCCACCGGATCAGCCGGGACGCCGCACGACATCGTGCGGTCCGTATCCAGCCCCACCACCGCGATTACCACGGGCGCTTGTGCGATCCATGGCTGCTCGGCCGCCTCAGCCAGGGCAGCCCGCAGCTCCTCGTTCCGCACTACGACAAACTTACGCGCCTGGCGGTTGTTGGCCGAGGGCGCCAGCCGACCGGCATCCAGGATGCGCTGAAGCTTGTCGTCCTCGACGGGTTTGTCTTGGTACTTCCGTACGCTCGTTCGCTTTTTGATTGTCTCATAAAGGTCCATATGCGCAATTCTCCCGCATTTCAAGAAATCATGCTGACCTGACCGGTTCCGCTCCCATTGCGATTATGCCGGCGGGAACCCACGTCCGCTAGAAGTTTATCCCACCGGCTGCGGTATGGCAATTCCTTCCTATTTGGTTTGGCGGCGGAAAGCCGTAAAGGACTTGTCCTTGAATTTGTGCCCCGTCGAAACGTACAGTAGTGTTTCGTTTGGTGAATTTGCGATGGTATTCAGCAGCATTGAAAAGAAATGGCGGCTGTTTCGCGCGTGGACTTCCCGGCACCCGATATGGTGCGCCTGGCAGGTAACGTATCGGTGCAATTTCCGGTGCCGGTTCTGCCACTACTGGTACGACCCGCTGGGCCAGGCCGATGAGCCTACGGTGGACGACTACGCCGTCGGCGCCCGCAAGCTTGCCGGTTTCGGTACGATGATGATTTCGCTGGCCGGCGGCGAGCCGATGCTGCGAACCGACCTGCCTCAGATCGTCAGGGAAGTCGGTAAATATCATTTTCCGTTCGTTACGACCAACGGATGGTTTGTTACGCCGGAATCCGCCGGAGACTTGATGAAAGCCGGCGTCTGGGGCGTCTCGGTGAGCATCGACTATGCCGACCCCGCACGGCATGACCGGCGCCGCGGCATGGACGGCGCATGGGAGCAGGCCTGGCGGGCGGTGAAACTGCTCTCGGCGGCCAGGGTGCACAGGTTTCAGCGAGTCAACGTCATCGCCGTTCTCATGGACGATAACATTGACGATGTAGAACCGCTGCTGGAGCTGGCTGCAAGGCACAACGCCTACTTCATGGTCCAGCCTTATGGGTACCTGAAGACCCGCTGCCGCACCTACGAACATCAGGACGGCCTCGTCGCTCCCAGGCTGCTCGCGCTGCGGAACCGGTATGCAAACTTCCTGTCGAACCCTTACTACCTCAGCCGATTCGATGATTTTCTCGCTGGCGGCATCCGCGGCTGCCGGGCCGGCCGAGCCTTCTTCAATATCGACTCCGCCGGGGACATAGCAATCTGTGTCGAGCGCAAGGCCAGCCCGGTGGCGAACCTGTACCGTGACTCAGTGCCGGTGATTCACAAACGACTGCGGGACGGTGCAAGGAATAATCACTGCACCGGCTGCTGGTACAACTGCCGCGGCGAGGTCGAGAGCCTCTATCGCCCCGTCAGCCTGATGCAATCGCTGCCGACACTCCTGCTGGACCACGGGACGGTGGGCGGCCGCGCGGGAAAATAAGGGTGCATTCAAGTTTCGGCGGACATCCTGCCCGCTCGCTTCCGCTCGCGGCTAGTTTTCACTTGCTTTTGGAACGCCTGCTACAGTAATATTTCCGACGGCGGCGTATGGCTGAATTCAAACGGGCCATGAAAAAACTACTCGATTCTCAACAAGTTCAACACGCCCTGGACCGCCTGTATAAGGCGGTCGTGCAGCAATTGCCCAAAGAAGGTACCGTAGCCGTGGTCGGCATCCGCACCCGAGGCGAGATACTCGCCAGGCGGATCGTGGACCGCCTGCGCAGCGAGCGGCCTGGTCTGCACCTAGAAACGGGCGTGCTGGACATCACGTTTTACCGCGACGATCTTTCGCAGCGACGAGGCGCACCGCTGGTGCGGGCAACCGAAATTGACTTTGACCTCGACGATACCTGGCTGTTGCTGGTGGACGATGTGTTGCAAACCGGGCGCTCTGTCCGGGCGGCGTTGGACGCGCTGCATGACTTCGGCCGGCCTAAGATAATCAGGCTGGCGGTGCTCATTGATCGCGGCGGAAGGCAATTGCCCATCTCCGCTGATTTTGCGGGCCGTGTCGTTAACGCTCCGGCCGGCAGCCGGGTGCAAGTCAAACTGAAAGAAAACGATGGCGAAGAAGGCGTCTTCATCATCAAGACAGAAGGTTAAACCCAAGGCGGCGGGCCAGGCTTTCGTCTGGAAACGCAAGGACCTGCTGGGGCTGGACGAACTGTCGGCTGAGGAGGTCGTGCACATTCTAGATACGGCGGAGAGCTTCAAGGAAGTCTCCACCCGCTCCATCAAGAAGGTGCCCGCCCTTCGCGGCAAGGTGGTGGGTCTGTTGTTCTTCGAGGATTCCACCCGCACGCGGATGAGCTTCGAGCTGGCCGCCAGCCGGCTCAGCGCGGATACGCTGCTGTTCACGGCAAAAGGGTCCTCCATCACCAAGGGCGAGACGACACTGGATACGGTCCGCAACATCGAGGCGATGGGTGTGGACATCTTCGTAATACGGCACGGGCAGTCCGGTTCTTCGCACATGCTGGCCCACAATGTTTCAGCCTCCATCATCAACGCCGGCGACGGCCAGCATGAGCATCCTACGCAGGGGCTGTTGGACATCTTCACGATCCGCCAGCGGCTGGGACGAGTGGCGGGCCTGAAGGTGGCTGTCGTCGGCGACATTGCTCATTCGCGCGTCGCGCGGAGCAATATACTCGGCCTGAAGAAGCTCGGCGCCGAGGTGGTGGTTGTCGGCCCGCCTACGCTGGTGCCGCAGGCCATCGAACCGATGGGCTGTACGATAAGCCACAGCCTGGACGACGTGCTCGGGCAGGTGGACGTTGTCAACATGCTGCGGATACAGTTCGAGCGGTTCAGCAGTAACTTATTTCCATCGGTCCGCGAGTATCACAAGCTCTATGGCCTGACGGCTAAGCGGCTTGGGCGATGCAAGAAAAACGTGATCGTGATGCATCCCGGCCCGATCAACCGCGGAGTGGAGCTTACTTCCGAAGTCGCCGACGGGCCGAATAGCTGCATCCTCCAGCAGGTGACCAACGGCCTGGCCGTGCGCATGGCTGTGCTTTATCTGGTTTCGCAGGGCGGCAAATGAATGACCTTCTCATACAAAACGGTCGCGTGATAGACCCCGGCTCGGGTCGGGACGAAACCTGCGACGTGGCCATCGCCAAAGGCAGGATCGCCAAGGTCGGCTGCGTTCGCGCCAAGGCCAAACGCACAATCGACGCGACCGGCAGGATTGTCTGCCCCGGCCTGATCGACCTGCACGTCCACTGCCGCGAGCCAGGCCACGAGGAAGAAGAGACCATTGCCACAGTGGCGGCGGCAGCGGTCGCCGGCGGGTTCACCACCATCTGCGCCATGCCTAACACCCACCCCCCCGTCGACGACGAAACGGCGGTCAACTATGTTTTACAGCGGGCCGCCGAAGCCGGACAGGCCCGCGTGTTACCGGTCGGATGCCTCACAAAAGGCCGCGAAGGCAAGGAACTGGCGGAGATGGGCCTGATGGCTGAAGCCGGCGCCGTGGCATTCACCGACGACGGCGACGGATTGGCGGGCACGTCGACAATGCAGCGGGCTCTGCAATACACCGGCATGCTCGGCGTGCCGCTCATGCAGCACTGCCAGGACCCGGACCTGATGACAGGCGTGATGAACTCCGGCGCGGTTGCGGTCCGACTGGGCCTGGGCGGTATTGCGGCATCGGGCGAGCAGATCATGTTGCGCCGCGACCTGGAACTGCTCGATCGAACCGACGCTGCTTACCATGTTATGCATGTTTCCAGCGCCGGCAGCGTCGAGTTGATCCGCCGGGCCAAGGCGTCCGGCCTGCCCGTTACCGCCGAGGCTGCGCCGCATCACCTGCTGCTGACCGATGCAGCCTGCATGAGCTACGACCCGAATTACAAGGTCAACCCGCCGCTTCGGGCGGCTGCCGACGTCGAGGCCGTCCGCGCGGGCGTCGTCGATGGCACCATCGACTGTCTTGCAACCGACCACGCCCCGCACGCCAAGGAGGAAAAGGAACTGGAGTTCGGCCTGGCGCCGTTCGGGATAAGCTCGCTGGAATGCGCGCTTGGTTTGTATGTCAAGGCGCTAATTTCGACGCGTCTGCTCGACTGGCCGAGGCTCATCGCCTGCATGACAACCGGCCCGGCGAGAGTGATCGGCTGCGATGTCGGAACGTTGGCAATCGGCGCGCCGGCGGACATTACCATTATCGATCCCGGTAAGCGATGGACGGTCAACACTGGTCGGTTCGTCTCCAAGGCCCGCAACTGCCCTTATCACGGCTGGCAACTGAAGGCCCGGGCCATAGCCACCATCGTCGCCGGCCAAGTCAGGTTCGAACTTTAGGCTCCGCCGGGTCTTGAAACTTGGCGAGGCAGATGTATCATAAAGGCAAACAGGAATTACCCCTTTGCAAAGGGACGCCGGCATGTCGAAACGCAAGCTGGAACGAAGACAATATAAACGCCTCAAGCTTTCCTGCCCGTTCGCCGTCTTCAATAAGGCCGGTGAGATTTTGTTCGAAAGCAAGAGCCTCAATATTTCCGACGGCGGTGCGCTTCTGTCTGCGTCGATTAAGCACATTCCCCCGCCACACGCCGGCGTGAAGCTTAATTTTTCCGTGCCGCGTTCCACGCCCAACAGCTATATGATGGAGGACTTCACTTGCCCGGGGCGGGTCGTTCGGCAGCAGCCATTGAAGGACGATTATCTAGCCGGGGTGGCGTTTCAGTTCGCCAGGCCGATGCAACTGGCCCTGGAGGTTTAGGCACTCTAACAAAACCTCGCCGGCGCATCTTCAGCCACCGGTTACGTATTGCTTTCCTCAATCGCCTTATCGGCGATGTCCTTTCGATAGTAGCAATCCTGCCAGCGGATTTTTTCGACGGCTTGGTAGGCGTGCTTCTTGGCCTCGGCGATGGTTTCGCCCAGTGCCGTTACGCCGAGGACTCGTCCTCCGCTCGTAACGAGCTTGCCGTCGGCCGTAGCCGTGCCGGCGTGGAAGACCTTCACGTCGCCAAGCGCCTCGGCGGCTGCAATGCCGGCAATCTCGAAGCCCTTTTCATACTCGCCGGGATACCCGCCCGAACTCATCACCACGCAGACAGCCGGACGCGAATCCCACTCGAGTGTTACCTTGTCCAGGTGGTGCTCAGCCACTGCAACCATCGCCTCGAGCAGATCGCTCTTGAGTCGCATCATCAGCGGCTGGCATTCCGGGTCGCCGAAGCGGCAGTTGAACTCGATGACCTTCGGCCCGGCCGGTGTGAATATCAGACCGGCGTACAGCACGCCCTCGTAGCGGCCGAAGTCCCGCCGCATCGCATCTATCGTCGGCACGAGTATTTCGCGTTCGATGCGGGCCATCATCTTGGCATCAATAATGGGAACCGGGCTGTAGGCGCCCATCCCGCCGGTATTCAGGCCCGTGTCGCCTTCGCCGATGGGCTTGTGGTCCTGAAGCGGCTCCATCGGATAGATGCTTTTGCCGTCGCAGAGGGCCAAAACCGTACCCTCCTGGCCGGTGAGCATCTCCTCTACAATCACCGTCTCACCGGCGGTGCCGAAGACCTTCTGGGCCATAATATCCTCCAGGGGCTTGACGGCCTGGTACGGCTCCGGGCAGACGAAGACGCCCTTGCCCTTGGCCAGGCCAGCGGCCTTTACCGCTACGCCATGATCACGAGAAAGCACGTATTCCTTGGCGGCATGGAGGTCGGTAAAGATTCTGGCCTCGGCTGTTGGTACCGCGGCGCTGCGCATGAGGTTCTTGGCATATGCCTTGTCGGCTTCGATGCGGGCGCCGTCGGCGCAGGGGCCGAAACAAAGAATACCAGCCTCACGAACCGCATCCGCCAAACCCATTGCCAGCGGATCCTCAGGCCCGACAACCACCAGAGATACACCATTGTCCTTGGCAAAGGCTTTAATGGCATCAACGTCGTCGGCCTTTATCTGGACACACTCGGCATGCTGGGCAATTCCGGGGTTCCCCGGCGCAGCCCACATGCGATCGCACAACGACGACTGCGATATCTTCCAAGCCATCGCATGTTCACGTCCTCCACCACCAACCAACAAGACCTTCATGGCAATCCTTTCGTTCCATAGACATTCATCGGCAGCGAGAGTGTACCAAACCATAAGAGCAATTCCACCTCTTGTGCCAAGCCTGTTCCGATGCAACCTTGCCCGTATGTTAGTGGTTCCCCCTAACGCCACACGCCGTGAGCGAGAGACCTTTCTCAGCCACTTTGGTGTAGAAAAAAGTAGAAAATCTGATACCGGAGGCATTTTTTTCTCCGACTACGACTCAGAAACAGACTTGAGTTCTTTAATTACAAGACCTTATGTGCAATTCCGCCCCCGGCGAGGCCTGGGTCGCTCATGGAGGAAAAACTAAGGTATTTCCCTTATGCCCTCTTGTATAATTCCACCAACATCGTATAATGAAAATGGGAATGAGAATGAATACCTGAGAGATAGAACGGTCTTTATCAGATTTCCCGATTTGTGTTTTGACCCCCTTTTCGGACCGGTTCCCCCCCGGCCGGTTCGAATGCCGAGGCGGTGCCTGTCGTCCCCCCCCGCGGCAGGCCCGCCGCTTTTTTTTGCGCAGTCGCGCATTGCTCGAATCCACAAGGTTAGGCAACGCTTGGTTTTGGGGAATCCGCGAAACAAATTCCGCCAGCCGATTGTTGACATGCCCC
>JAXIHJ010000077.1:0-18727 GCA_034189755.1 Planctomycetota bacterium | reverse complement strand
GCATCTTGCCGCGGCTGGGTCGCTGGTTTAGTTATGCCCGTTACAAACCGGCAAGGCTTGCCCCGCCTGCGGCTGACGATATAATAGCGACTTGAGGCAGTTCATGCCGCATCATAAATACAGTTCGTGCAGCAGGGAGCAGAAAAATGCCGGAAGAACTTGATTTGCCGGAGTCGAAAGAACCCGTTTCGCCTGAACCGCAATCCGCCGGGGATGAGGAAGAACCGGTCGTGCTGAAGCCCGGGCCTGCCAAGCCGGACGACGAGCCTATCAGCCTGGTCGAATCGGACGGATCGGGACAGAAGATCGGCATGGTCCGCGAGCTGGGCGATGCCAAGGCCAAGGCCAAAGTCGAACAGCGACAGTATAAGCGCCCGCTGAACCTCACCGGCCAGGGCGCGACACGCTGCCGGATATTCCATTCACGCATCGCCGCGGCGCCGCTGACGTATATGGAGCAGCAGATTAACGACTGGCTGGACGGCGAGAAGATCGAGATCAAGAACGTCGGGCACGTTATCGGCATCATGGAGGGCAAGACCCCTCAGCCCAACGTCGTCGTGATGGTCTGGTATTGATTCCGTCGCCGCAGTTGCAGTTACGTTATTACTTTTTTTTCTTGGCCGGGCTTTGCGCCTTCGGACGCGGGTGCGTGGGCATAAAGAGCGTAAAGACGGCGCCGTGGCCGGGCGAGCTTTGGACCGTCAGCCGGCCGTCCAGGAGGTTCGTCAGTTCCTTGGCGATAGCCAGGCCCAGCCCCGTGCCGGACGATTCCCGCGTCAGCGTCCGGTCCAACTGGTGAAACTTCTCGAAGACCAGTTGCTGGTCGGCCTCGGCTATGCCCGGCCCGGTATCGGCGACGGCTATGGAGACCTCGTCGGTGGCCTTTCCGGCCCGCTGAACACTGTGGGTAGCCGTCGATAGTGTTACACGCCCGCCGGCGGGTGTGAACTTCACCGCGTTGGAAAGCAGGTTGTAGAGAATCTGCTGGAGCTTGCCGCCGTCGGTAAGCACGATGGGCAGGTTCTCGGTGAGTTGGGCCTGTAGTTCGATTTGTTTCTTCTCAGCCAGCGGCCTGATGAGCGTCAGCAACGTCCGGCACGTATCAGTAACCGAGGTCTTGTCCAGTCGCACCTGTGCCTTGCCAGCCTCGATCTTGGCCAGGTCCAGCAGGTCGTTGATCATGTTGAGCAGGTTCTTGGCCGCCGAAGATATGTTCTGCCCGTACCGGCGGATGCGCTGCTCGTCGCATTCGCCGAGCAGGTCCGCGAAGCCGATGATGCTGTTCAGCGGCGTGCGGAGTTCGTGCGAGATGTTTGTCAGAAACTCGCTCTTGACCTTGTTGGCCTGGAAAAGCGTAACGTTGACCTCGGCCAGTTCGTGAAGCCTCAGGTCCAGCGCACGGTTGGCGGCGCGGAGCTTTTCGTGCTGAGTGGAAATGGCGTCAAGCATTTCGTTGAAGCTCTCGCCGAGCCGTTGCAGCTCGTCGCCGCTGTCGATGCCGCTGCGTACGGCCAGGTCGCCCTCGGCCACCTTGTCGGTCATGTCGCTGAGTTTCCGCACCGGCCTGAGGACCAGACGCTGCGTGATAATCGCAAACAACACGAACGCCACCAGCCCCGCCAGCATCGCGCCCGCGACAAACGCTCCCCGCGTCCACCATACCTCCGGGTCCGTCGCCGTCGAGCCGGGCAGCGTTACGTCGATCATGCCGACCAGCTCGCCCAGCTCGTGCCGCAGTTGCACCTGCGCCGCGGATGAGCCGTGACAGCCCAGGCAGTCCCGTTCGATTCGCACCGCGCGGAAGCAGCGGTAAACCGTTTGGCCTCGATCGCCCTCGGACCGGATGACGGCGAGCTTGTCGCCTGCCTTGCGACGGAAGGCCTTCAGTGCGTGCCGGGCGGTTGAGTCTAGTGGGGGCGGCTGTGTGCCGGTCAGCTTGATGAAGCTAGGCCCGGCTCGGCCTTCTCTTAGCCCGGTCGTGTATAAAGCCGCCACGTCGCCGGCGGCGTCGGGCCTCTGCGGGTGTTCGCGCACGAATTCGTTCAGCGCCAGCCGGCTCAGCTCCGCGCCGGGCTGGAGCAAACCCTGTTCGCTTAACGACTCGACAAAATACCACGGCAACACCAGGGCCGCGGCAATGACGCCCAGCACCGAGACGCCGAACAGCACGCGAAACTTCGTCGCCAGAGAGATTCTTACGAATTTCTTGGCCATGACCTGCGCATTCTACTGGAAGGGGATGACTAATGTCCAATTACCTAACCCGGCATAGCCGAAACCAAACGTCTTTTGCCGCAATGTCGAATGACGATTCAACTAGCCGCGAGCGGGAACCAATGTGTTGGTCATTCTGTTATCGGCCGTGCAGGTAGGTTTCGCGGATGTCTCGAAGCGTGTAGCCGGAGTTGTTCATCCGTCGAATCAGGCCGATGCGCCGGACAAGCTTTTTGTCGAAATATCGCCCGCTTTTGCCCGGCCGGCGCAGGGGCGTGATCAGGCCGAGCATGATGTAATACTCGACGGTCTGCTTGCTGACGCCTGCTGCCCTGGCGGCGTCCGAAATTCGCATCAGTGGAGGTTTGGCGGGCTTTTTTCGGGTCATAACAGACATCTGCAACCATTATCGCCTCAGGCAATGGAAAAACTTTAGCTGCCCGTTTTAGGCGGTGATATAATGACGGCCATGGACAGGCTCGAGACAGCCTTTTGCGAGGACCCGTTTTACGTGTATTTCGCATTGGCCCTGGCTGAGCTGGTGCTGGCCGGCATCTGGTATGAGAAACGCACCAGGCGATGGGCCGCGACGCTGCTTGTGCCGGTTGTGCTGGCGGGAGCGGTGGTGCTTGTCGAGAAACTCGTCGTAACAGACCGCGAGTGGCTCGTGCGGGCGGCTGGGGAAATCGCCGCCGACTTCGAGGCCGGGAAGGTTGACGCCGCTGAGAAGTATCTGGACGAGAAGCTCATGGGCTTTTTCGGCGTCAAGCAGGCCACCCTGGCCGCCGGAAGGGCGGCGTTGTTGAAGTACGACCTACAGAGCGTCCGGCTGACGAAACTGGAGGTGCAGGTTGACGATGAACGCGCAAAGATGCACACCGTGTCGATTATCACATTCAAGGGTGAAGAGTTTACCGGCCGAACGTCGCTTATCTGGGACGTGCATTGGCTCAAGCGCGACGACGGCTGGCGGATTATTCGGGTGGACCGGCCTCGCGAGGGAATAGAATTCTGAAGCGTTGTTGTCGGACAGGAGTTACATGAGGATGACTTCCCGCCAAATCATCAGATCAGTTTTGAAATTTGAGAACCCCTCGCGGATCGGCATGTCGCTGCCCGAGCCGTACCCCAACGATTTCGTCTTTGCGGAGCGGAAGGTGGATGGGTACGAAGATGCCAGGCTTGCTCCGCAGGGCAACGAGTTTTGCCGGTGGCGCGACGAGTGGGGCGTTCTGTGGGCGAGTCTGACCGACTATGACAAGGGTGAGGTGGTCGAGGCGGCAATTGCTGATTGGTCGCAGCTTGACGACTACTCGCCGCCGGACTTGGGCCAAAAGCAAGACTACGCCCACGCAGTTGAAGTGTTTGCCGCGGACAGGGAACATTTTCGAGTTGGATATCTGCCGGGCTTTCCGTTTAACGTCGCTCGCAAGCTTCGAAAACTGGACAACTACCTTTGCGACCTGGTTCTTCATCGTGAAAACGTCAACTGCCTCAACGCCATGGTGCGGACCGAACTGCTCAAGGCCATAGATCGGCTCGCTGAGGCCGGCGCCGACGCAATTATGTTCGCGGAAGACTGGGGCACTCAGGAGAGCCTGATGATTTCACCGGAGATGTGGCGGGAAATCTTCAAGCCGGAGTTTGAGACACTTTGCGGGCGGGCGCATGAGCGAGGGCTGTTCGTGCTGATGCACTCCTGCGGCAAGATTACCGCGATCATCAACGATCTGATTGAATGTGGGGTGGACTGTTTGCAGTTTGACCAGCCCCGGCTGCACGGCATCGAGACGCTGGCGGAAAACTTCGCCGGGCGGATGACGTTCTGGTGTCCGGTGGACATCCAAACAACGCTTCAGACAAAAGACCCTGAGCTGATTCGCCGGGAGGCGCAGCTTCTGGTGGAGAAACTTGGCGGGCGCGGCGGGGGATTTATCGCCGGCTACTACAGCGGCAACCAGGCCATCGGCTTAAGCCCGGATGTGCAGGACCATGCGTGCAAGGCGTTTGTAGCCTGCCGGATGTGCCGCCGGTAGTCGCCGGCCCGTGCCGCGTTACAGGCCCAACAGCCTTGCGGCGCTATGGTGGAGAATGGCGTCAGTCTCCTCAGTTGAGAGTGGCAGCTTCCTGACGTATTCGATGGCATTATCCTGCCGGGACCACGGCCAGTCGCTGCCCAGCATCACGCGCCGGCAGCCGTGGCGGCGGATCATCTCCGCGGCACGGGCCGGCGAGAGCTTGTCCAGGCTGAACGACGTCTCCAGCATCACGTCGGAGCCGATCAGGTGCTGCTCGGCCTGGTCCCACATTTGCCAGCCGCCCATGTGCGTGCAGATGAGTTTCAGGTCCCCGAAGCGCCGTTTGAGGCCGGCTATGCGCTGCGGGCTGGCCCGATCGTCATCCTGCGGGAAGCCGATGTCGCGGCCACAATGCAGCGTCACGAAAACACCGTGCTGCTGTGCGGCGGCGTAGATTGCGTCCATTCGCGGCTCGTCGGCGTAGAAATCCTGATACATCGGGTGCAGCTTGATGCCGGCGAAGCCCGCCTCTGCGAATGTTGTAATCCACTTGGCTGCGTCAGGCGCATCCGGATGTACCGATGGCAGCGGCACGATTCGCTCGGAGCGTATCTGCTCGCACCAGCTCAGGATTCCGGCGGCCTGCCCCGGCTTGGTGGCGATTGTGCAGAGAACCGAAACATCCACGCCGGCGGCGTCCATCGAGGCCAGCAGGTCCGCGACGGTTCCGCCGGCGACGGCTTTCCATGTGCATTGGTCCTCCAGTGCGGCGATGGCACGCCCGGCCAGACTGTCGGGAAAGGCATGGGTGTGTGCGTCGATTGCGTTCATGGTCTTATGTGGTACGCAAACCGTGTGGAAAATGATATAAAAAGACTGCAATGCCGAATGACGAATCAGCTAGCCGCGAGCGGAAGTGAGCGGGATACTGTCCTTTGCCCGCTCCCTGCCGTCCTGTGGTGAGCTTTGTCGAACCGTCGCGGCTAGCGGGGACCAGTACGCTTCACGTATGGTTTGCGGTGTTCGTCATTCGTAATTCAGCTTTGGAGCTTACCTTATGCGACGCTTGCATGTTTGTCAACTGATTACCGAGTTGGCTCCGGCGGGGGCCGAGCGGTGCGTCTATGAACTTGCCCGCCGACTCGACGGAAGGCGCTTTGACGTGCAGGTGGTTTCGCTGCGGGGCGGGGCGGTGGCCGACCGGTTGCATGCTTGCGGCGTCAAAGTTTCCGTCTTAGGTGTGCGCGGCAGGTGGGACCTGCTCAAGCTGGCTACACTGACGAGTATTCTCCGGCGCGAGCGTATCGACCTGCTGCACACGCACCTGTTTCACGCGGACCTCGCCGGCCGGCCGGCCGCTTACCTGGCGTCCGTGCCGCACATTGTCCACACGGTGCACGTAGCGGAAGGGCGGTTTCGCCCGTGGCAGTTCGCGGCGGCAAGACTGCTTGCCGGCTGCTGCGATCGAATCATCTGCGTCTCGGAATCGGTCCGAAGTTTCCACGCGCGGCGCAGCGGGTTGCCGTTGCGGCGGTACTCGGTCGTGCCGAACGGCATCGACGCCGCCGCCTTTGCACGCGACGAGGCCGCCCGAAGCAGGCTGCGGGCGCAGTGGGGCGTCGGGCCTGATGAAATACTTCTGGCGGCCGTAGGTCGGCTGGACCGGCAGAAGGGCACCGACGTGCTGCTGGCGGCCATGGAACAACTGACTGCACGCAAATGGGGCGGAAAACTCGTCCTGGCCGGCGACGGACCAGAACGCCGTATCGTGGAAAATTTCATCGCCCACACCGATTGTGGCAAAAAAGTGAGACTGCTGGGGTTCGTCGATGACGTGCAGGGCCTGCTCAGCGCAGCCGACATCTTCGTCATGCCCAGCCGATGGGAGGGCTGGCCGTTGGCCCTGGCCGAGGCTATGGCGGCACAGTTGCCCATCGTCGCAAGCGACGCGCCGGGCATCTGCGACGTACTGGTCGACGGACAGACTGGTCTGATGGTTTTACCTGAAGACGCAGCCGCACTGGCCAAAGCCATCGAGCGCCTAGCCGGCGATGCGGAACTGCGAACACGGCTCGCCCAGGCCGCACGCCGGGAGGTTGTTCAAAAACATTCCATTGAGAAAAACATCGCCCGGCATGAGGAAATCTACGAGGAGGTCGCCAACAGTTTTCACCTTTCCCGCGCACCGGAATTCACAACGAGCAGGCGTAACGAAAAAGATTCACGCGAATAAACTCACTTGGCCGATATCCCGAAATACGGATTGATGTTGGGCTGGCCGTGCCCTTAACGCGCTTTTTGACAAGTCGGTTCTGGCGAATGAGAAAAAAATTTCATGACGGGAAGATACCAAATGTAGTGTTGTTGACGAGGACTTACCACTACCGCTCGCGCATGTAAGATATCTGTTAGGCCCCATGTTTTATCGGGAAAGAGAAAATGGGCATTTTTTTTCTTGTTGTCGTCCCTGTAAATGGTGTAGATTCCCTATTAGTCCCATTGGGCGGTGAATAGGACCTGGTAATGGCGCTTCTGATAGGTGAGTTCGAACAGACGATTGATTCCAAGCATCGCTTGGCGATCAGCTCAGCGCTCCGCGAACAGCTCGTGCCCGCCAGTGATGGGGAGAACTTTATCCTGGTGCTGGGGCCGGACGGTCATCTGTGGTTGTATCCGGACCTGTACTTTGGTCAGTTGCTGGCCACGTTAAGGCGGTCGCCGCTGCCAAGTCGGCGGTCGGGAAAGTTTATTTTGTTTTTTGGAACGGCCCGCCTGCTGAAGCCGGATTCTCAAGGCCGGGTGGTGTTGCCTGAAAAATCGATGCAGCGGGCGACGGTCTCCGATTGCGTCACGCTGGTCGGCAACGACGACCACATCGAAGTTTGGCCAAGAGACGAATGGGAGCGCCACGTGCAGGAGCACATGCCGAGCTACGGCGAGGTGCTGTACGAGGCGGCGGATCGCATGAACGCCGATCACGATAATGAGTGAAGCGAAAAATCGGTTCGTCGGCAGAGAAAGCGGAACTTCGCCGACGAGTTTGAGACTTTATCGACCCGGTTGAAAGGAATCGTACCATGCTCATCTCCCGGCAAGCCAAGTGCAGGCCATACCGGAGGCAGGGAATGCCCCGGATGGACTTTGCGGAACTGCGGCGGCAATTAGCAAGCCCGTCGGCCATCAGCGACGTGCATCGAGACCGCCTGCTGGATTTGGCAAGACGTTTGGCGCGCGTTCGGGCGCTGGGTGGTGAGTGTGCCCGGGTCGGCCTCTCTGAATCGGCTGAGGCGGCCCTAAATGGTCAGACGGTAACGGCATAGTCCGGCGAGGATGATCGTGACGGACCGCAGCGAGGCTCACCGACCCGTATTGCGGGATGAGGTCGTCGAGATGATGGCGCCCGCAGGTCGGGGTGTCTTGGTGGACTGCACGGTGGGGGCGGGCGGACATGCCGAAGCGCTCCTGGCCGCAGCAGGGCCGGATGCTCGCCTGATCGCCATCGACGTTGATGAAGCCAACCTTCGACTCACCAAGTGCCGCCTGAAGCAATTTATGCCCCGTTGTCGTCTGTTCCACGCGAATTTCTCCGAGTTGCCGTCTGTTCTGGCCGCCGCGGACGTTACCCACGCCGATGCCGTTCTGACCGATTTGGGGGTCTCGTCCAACCAGTTGGATGATCCGCTGCGAGGCCTGAGCTTTTTGACCGATGGCCCGCTGGACATGCGGCTGGACGTGGGATTGGAACGGACGGCGGCGGACATAGTCAACTCGCTGGCTGAGAAGGAACTGGCTGATTTGATTTACGCCTACGGTGAAGAACGATACAGCCGACGGATTGCACGGTCGATCGTTGCGGCAAGGAAACAGCGGCGAATCGACCGGACCGGCCGATTGGCCGAGGTGGTCGCGGCTGCGATGCCCGCGGCGGTGCGGCGAACGAGACGAGGAGTTCATCCGGCTACCAGAACGTTCCAGGCGCTGCGCATTGCCGTCAACGACGAGCTGGGCAATCTTCAACGCCTGCTGAACGTGATGCCCAAGCTGCTCGCTGACGGCGGCAGGGTGGCGATTATCAGCTTTCATTCGCTGGAAGACCGATGTGTGAAACAGACATTTGCCGATTGGGCGGCGGACGGGCGGGCCAGGCTGCTTGTTAAAAAACCCGTTACCGCATCGCCGCATGAGACCAAGGTCAATCCGCGAAGCAGGTCTGCGAAGCTTCGCGGTGTGGAATGGATTCGATAGGACTCCTGGTGCGAACAGGAACCACACGTATGGAGACTCGGTTATGACGCGTGAAACAAGAATTGGACTGCTGGTTGGTTTGGGATTTATCATCATGTTCGGACTGGTGCTGAGCGAGCTTGCCGGCACATCTGCTACGGCGCCGGCGCCTGAGACTGTCGTCGAGGACACTTCCCGCTACACGTGGACGCCCTTAATCGAAGAGGTTCTGCCCCTTGCCGATCAGGGCGAGCAACTCGCCGAGGCGACGGACGGCTCAGCCGAAACAGGCCAAGCGCACATATCGCTTGCCGCTCAGCGCCCTGGCAGCGAGGAAATCCTACAGTCGGCGATGGCGCAGCCGGCCGATTCGACCAAACAGGTCGCGCAAGAGCCGCCCGCCCGCCAGACCGTGCCGGCCCGCATTTACAAGGTGCAGCCGAACGATTCGCTCATCAAGATTGCCAGGAAGGTATACGGCCGCGATCACGGTCGTCAGTACAGGCGCATCTTCGAGGCAAACCGGGACAAGCTTCAGGATGCCCGAATGGTAATTGTCGGGCAGGAACTCGTCATTCCTCCGTTGGCGTCGGCCTCGACGGTAACAGCCCCAGCCGAGCAGCCGTCCGGGGCCTCAGCTCAAAGGCGAGCACCTCAGCGGCACTACCGCGAAATGGATATAGCGCAGTTGCGGGATCACTTTGGTGTTGCCGCCCGCCCCAGGTCGGGCCGGCGCATATACGTTGTGCAGCGCGGTGACAACCTCACCAAGATCGCGCGCAAGGTGCTCAACGACGACAGCCCACGAGCCGTTCTGGAAATATACAACGCCAACAAAGACAAGCTGCCGAGTCCGGACCAGTTGCCGATCGGCGCAAAACTGAATATTCCCGCTGCCAGTTGAGTTGGAGCATTCCTAAGTGCGTTTGTTGCCAATAATTGTTTTTCTTTCCGCCATTGCCGTGGGGGTGGTGCACATTCGTCGTGCGGAAATCACGTCGCGTCACGAGATTCAGCGTCTTCAAAGCCGGCGGGTTGAGGTCCGCCGTTTGTTGTGGGATCAGCAGGTGCAATTGAGCAAGCGGATGGCGCCGGCGGAGATTCGCCGTCGGGCCGATGAAATGTGTTTGGAACTGGTTGAGGCGGACGCCGGTCAGGGCCGACCGGCAGGCAGGAGACCACCCGGCCGCAATTGGCGAAGATAAAATGCCCGACCAACGTACTTTACCCGGGAAATGGCGTTACAACGTGGTGTTCGGCCTGTTGATACTGGCCGTCGCAGCCCTGGGCGTCCGGCTGGTCCTGCTGATTAACAACTGCCCGGTTGACGCAGCAGACCTGGCCGAGAAGCAGCAACGCAGGGTCATTAAGCTTCCGGCACGCCAGGGCGTCATCTTTGCCAGGACACGAGGCGGCTACGTGCCGCTGGCCGTCAGCAGACAGGTTCCGAGCTGTTACGTTGACCCCTTCATCCTTCGCGCTGAGGAAATCGGCGATACGGCCGTAGCCGTCGGTCAGGTCCTTGGTCTCGATCCGGTGGCTGTTCAGGAGAAACTCATTCGCCGGCGGCGCGCCCGGTTCGTGTGGCTAAAACGCCGCATAACGCCCGCGGAGGTTGAGGGCATTCGCCGCCTCCGAAACCGAGCTGTGGGGATCCAATACGAGTGGCGGCGTCATTATCCCAACGGGCAGCTTGCCTCTACGGTCGTGGGCTTTTGCAACCACGAGTCGGCAGCCGGCGGCGGTCTGGAATTGGCTATGTACGAGCATATTGCTGCTTCCGACGGCCGGCGCGTGGTCCTGACCGACGCCAGGCGCAGGCCGATCTGGCCGCTGCCGGAGCAAAGCAGTTTGCCGCAGGACGGCCGGAACGTATTTCTCTGCCTGGACGCCGTCGTTCAGGGCTTTCTTGAGCAGGCGGTGCGCGAGTCCGTCGAAACTTTCAGCGCCAAATGGGGTACGGGCATAGTGGTTCGCCCTCGGACCGGCGAAATATTGGCAATGTGTTCGGTGCCGATGTTTGACCCGAACACCTTTAATCGGGCCACCCCGGCCAGCCGCACAAACCGCGCCATAACAATGCCGTATGAGCCGGGCAGTGCAATTAAGCCTATATTCGCCGCAGCCGCCGTCGAGGCCGGCGCAGCCGACTATAAAACGCAAATCTTCTGCGAAAACGGATCATACCGCGCCCATCGCGGCGGGCGGATCAGCGATCATGGCCAGAACTACGGCCACCTGTCGCTGACCGACGTGGTGGTCTACTCCAGCAACATCGGCATGGCCAAGGTCGGCGAGCGGCTGGGCAACAGCCGACTGCACGAAGCCGCGCGTGGGTTCGGCTTCGGGGCCAAGCTGGGCGTGGAGCTGCCCGGTGAAAGCGGCGGCATCCTTCGCCCGCTGGCGAAATGGAACGGCTACAGCCTCCGGCGCGTGCCGTTCGGGCAGGAGATTTCCTGCACGGCGCTTCAGTTGACGATGGCATTTTCATCTCTGGCCAACGGCGGGCTGTTGCTTAGGCCTTACCTTGTGGACCGGGTTACCAACGCCGACGGCCAGGTCGTTTACCATAGCCGGCGACAGGTCGTGCGGCGCGTACTGAGCCGACCGGTGGCCGATCAATCGCTTGAAGTTTTGCGGCAGGTGGTCGAACGCGGCACGGGTAAGGCCTGCCGAATGAAATACTGGACGAGCTTTGGCAAAACGGGCACGGCCCAGATTTCCGGACCCGGCGGCTACGCCGAAGGCGCCTACGTCGGCAGTTTCATCGGTGGTGCGCCGGCCCGAACGCCGCAGGCCGTTTGCCTGATCTCGATTTACTGGCCTGACCGGTCCAGGGGCTACTATGGTGCGAAGGTGGCCGCCCCGTACGTGAAAGATGTCCTGGAACGGACGCTTTCCTACCTGAACGTCCCGCCGGACAAAAACACCTACGCCTGTCGCTGATTGCAGGTACTTGACTACGCGGCGCAGGTAAAGCAGACTCGTGGCGATGAGGTTTTCGCGGTTACTTACGGAGGCTGCAATCCAGGCGCGCCGCCGAGGCGATGCGGAGGTGCTGGGCGTCTGCGACGATTCTCGCTGCTGTGGTGCCGGAAGCTGCTTCGTAGCAGTTCGGGGCACCTGCGACGACGGGCACAAACACATCTGCGCCGCCGCAGCCGCCGGCTGTGAGGCCGTTGTGTGCCAGGACACCTCAACCGTGCCCGCCGGACTGCCCTGTGCCGTTGTGGAAGATACCCGCCGGGTTGCAGGACCCCTGGCTCAGGCTATTCGAGGCTGGCCTGCTCGTAAACTAATCAACATTGCCGTTACCGGCACCAACGGCAAGAGCACCGCCACGCATCTCATCGCTGCGATTCTCCGGGCAGGAGGCTTTCAGCCTGCCATGCTGGGCACCATTGGCTACAAGACCGGCTCGCGGTCGATCCCTGCGCGAACGACTACCCCCGGTGCGGTAGCGCTGGCCGAGATGATGGAGGAAATGCTTGCCGCCGGGCGGACCCACCTGGTGATGGAGGTATCCTCGCACGCACTGGACCAGCGCCGCGCGTGTGGGATCGATTTTCGAGTAGGTGTGTTCACGAACCTGTCCGGCGATCATTTGGACTACCACGGTACGATGGATGCCTATCTGGCGGCCAAGCGTCGCCTGTTCGAGGCCCTGGCTGCGAGCGGCTCGGCGGTTATCAACCGTGACGACCCTGCCGGTGAGGTAATCGCCCAGGCCACCAAGGCGGCGGTAACCTGGTACGGGCTTAGCCCGGCCGCCGACTTACGAGGCCGGATCGAGCAAATCGACGATACCGGCTCGAAATTCACACTCATACGCGGCGGCGAGCAGGCGCAGGTAACCACGTCGCTGATCGGCCGGCACAACGTGTTTAACTGCCTGGCCGCCGCCGGCGCTTGTGCGGTGCTGGGCGTGGAATTGCCGATTATCGCCGCTGCGCTGAGCGGCGTTCATCGCATTCCGGGCCGGCTGGAACGCGTCCGCGTCGATGCGCCGTACGACGTATTCGTCGATTACGCCCACACCGACGACGCCTTGGCGAACGTGTTGAGTTCGCTTCGGCCTGTTACGCGCGGGCGGATCCTCGTGGTGTTCGGCTGCGGTGGCGATCGTGACCATACCAAGCGGCCGAGAATGGCCCGCGTCGCCCGCGATTTGGCCGACGTGGTCGTGATTACCTCAGACAACCCGCGGAGCGAAAAACCAGAAGCAATCATTGACGACATAGTCGCCGGCCTGCAGGATGTCGACAATGAAGAGGTTCGCGTTGAGCCCGACCGTCGAACCGCAATCGAATTGGCGGTAAGCCTGGCCGAAAGCGGCGACGTGGTGCTCGTTGCCGGCAAAGGGCACGAGAACTATCAGGTTATCGGCTCGAAGCGGATCCATTTTGACGACGTCGAGGTGGCCGCCGAGGCAGTGCAAAAGCAAAAGGAGCGTTTATGAGGCCGATGACGCTGGAAGAAATCCGCCGAGCGGTGCACGGCCGCTGGATGAGTCTGGGCGCCAAGCTGACTGTTTCGGGTATCAGCACGGATACGCGGACGGTCTCGGACGGCAGGCTGTTCGTCGCGCTTCGGGGTGAGCGGTTCGACGCGCATAAGTTTCTGGAAGCAGCCTGCAAGGCTGGCTGCCCCGCGGCGATTGTATCTCGCCATGCCGAAATCCCGCCGGAATTACTGAAGCTCTTTCCCGGTGGGCTGATCGGCGTGGAGGACACTCAGCAGGCCCTCGGTGAGCTGGCGGCGCAAAATCGCGGTCTCTGTTCGGCGGTTGTTGTGGGGGTAACCGGCTCGAACGGCAAGACGACCGTCAAGCAGATGATTCATCATATTCTGTCGAGCCGATTGAAAGGCACGCAGGCCCCCGCAAGCTTCAATAACGCCGTAGGCGTGCCGCTGACGCTGCTCGGCATGAATGTCGGCGACGACTACGTAGTTTGCGAAATCGGCTCCAGCGCCCCCGGTGAGATTGCCTCGCTGGTGCGGCTGGTGCGCCCGAACATCGCCGTCATCACCTCGGTGGCTGAAACTCACCTGGAAAAGCTCAACAACATCAAGCAGGTAGCCGCAGAAAAGGCTGCGATCCTGGGCGGGCTTTGCGACAACGGCCTGGCCGTCGTCTCGGCGGACAGCGAATTTCTCGACCGCGCGCTGCGGGTCTACGACAACGTTCGGATTGTGCGATTCGGCGTCTCCGGGTTGTCGGACCTTCGCCTGACCGCTACCGAGCCCAAAGGCGCCGGCCAGCGGTTTGAGCTGAATGGGCGGAGGTGGTTTTCGCTGCCGCTGCCTGGCCGGCACAACGCGCTGAACGCACTGGCGGCGATAGCCGTCGCACAACGTATGGGCATAAGCCAGGACGATGCAGGCGATGCGCTGGCCGACTTTGAAGGCGTGGCGATGCGGCTGGAGCGGATTGACGCCGGCGGCGTAAAAATCATCAACGACGCCTACAACGCCAATCCCGCCAGTATGCTGGCGGCGGCCGACGTACTGGCCGAAGGCGCCGGCAGGCGGAAGGTGCTCGTCGCCGGCGACATGATCGAGCTGGGCAGCCAGGCAGAGCAGATACATCTGCGGACCGGTCGCGAAGTGGCCGAGAGGAAACTGGATTTTCTCATCGGTGTCGGCCCGCTGGGTCGATATATCGCCGAGGGTGCGGCCGAAGCGGGATTGGCGACCGAGACATTCGGATCGGTTCTCAAGGCCGTTCGTGGCCTGCCCGGTCTGCTGCGTCGCGGCGACACCGTACTGGTCAAAGGCTCTCGGGCTGCGGCGATGGAACGGCTGGTCGAGCCTATCCGCAAAGCGTTTGCCAAACGAGCTTCGGGCAGGGCAGGCTCACGGTCCGGTAGAAGCAAGTCGAAAGGCGGCAAGAGTTGATTTACTATCTGTTCTCAGAGTATTTCTCGAAGGGCGGGCTGATACTTCGCATCGCGGCGGCGGCGATGGTCGGCTTTGCTGTGGTCCTGCTGCTGGGGCGGCGGATGATCCGCATGCTCATCAGGCGCAAGCTCGGCGACCGTCCCGAATTCGACCACGCCGACCTGAACGAGCTGACGAGGCACAAATCCAACACACCAACTATGGGCGGCGCGCTGGTTGTTCTGGCCGTCTTTGTCTCGACACTTTTGTTTGCCAATTTGGGCAACATGTACATCCGCATGGCGATGCTTGCGCTTCTTTGGCTGGGGCTGCTGGGCGGCGTGGACGACTGGTTCAAGTTGCGGTTGGCCGCCGGCAAGGGCACGCGCGACGGCCTGAAAATGTGGCAGAAAATCCTCTTCCAGATAGGCCTGGCCGTGCTGCTGTCCATATACATTTACAGCCAGGGGCGCGAGAGCCACGTTGTGGACATGGCAGGTCGGCTGGTAAATCCCGCCCACAGCTTCTACTTTCCTTTCAAGTCCAACCCGATCTACTTGCCGCTGCTGGCCCACGTTATCATCACGGTCCTGACGATGGTAGGCTCTTCCAACGCGGTAAATCTTACCGACGGCATGGACGGCCTGGCGTCGGGTTGCATGGTGATTGTGGCGGCCTTCTTCCTGCTGATGGCGTGGATAGCCGGCGTGGCGGAATGGTCGCGGCTGTTCCACCTGCCGCTGGTGGCCGGCGCTGCTGAGATGACCGTGCTGTGCGCGGCTATGCTGGGCGCGTGCATGGGCTTTCTGTGGTACAACGCCCACCCGGCGCAGGTGTTCATGGGCGATACAGGCTCGCTCCCGCTGGGCGGGCTGATCGGCTACGTCGCCGTGGTTACCCGCCAGGAAATACTGCTGCTGATAGCCGGCGGCGTGTTCGTGATGGAAGCCGTCAGCGTTATGTTGCAAGTTGCCTATTTCAAGGCCACCAGACCTGCCGATGGTGTACAAGGAAGGCGCCTGTTTCGCTGCGCCCCGCTGCACCACCATTTTCATCTCGGCGGCTGGCCTGAGTCGAAAGTGGTCGTGCGGTTCTGGCTGCTGGGAATCGTCTTCGCCGCAATTGCACTGGCGACACTGAAATTGAGATAACAACAGGCGGCGTAAGCTGCGGTTGGCAGCAAGGATGAACCGATGGAACGGATTCCATTGAGGGACAATTCGACTGGGCGGGGGCTGATTGTTACGACTTTTGGGCTGCTTTTGCTGGGCGTGGTGATGGTGCACAGCGCCGTGGCGTCGGTGGTGCGCCCGGGCCCGTGGTATGCCCGCCTGGACGTTCGCCACACCATATTCGCAGCCGTGGCGGCTGTCGTGCTTCTGACGGCGTGGCGTCTGGACTATCGCAGGCTTGCCCACGGGAAGCGCTGGCCGATACTCGGGGCGGTTTTGCTCGGCGTGGCGATTATCTGCGCGATAGCGGTCTTCGTGCCGGGCATCGGGCATTCCGTCGCCGGCCGGCACCGCTGGATACGCATCGGTCCGCCCGGAGCCGCTATAGGCTTTCAGCCTTCGGAGCTGGTAAAGTTCGCGCTTGTGATATTCCTGGCCGGCTGGCTGTCGCGTCAGACGACGAACGTGCGGAGTTTCCGGCGGACGTTCCTGCCGGCGGCGGGGCTGACGGGCCTGTGCGTCGCCCTTGTTATTACACAGGACTTCAGCACGGGCTTTCTTCTCGGCGCCGCGGCGGTTGCTACTATGTTCCTCGCCGGCGTCCCCTGGTGCTATCTTGCGAGTTTGTTTGCCCCGGCTGCCGGCGGGTTCTTCTGGCTCGTCGTCAGGAACCCGAATCGCTGGCAGCGCATCCAGGCGGTTTTCGATCCGTGGTCGAAGACAAACCCGTGCGCCTATCAGCCGCGCCAATCGCTGTTGGCGATAATTACCGGAGGCTGGACGGGCAAGGGTGTCGGCGGCGGTGAAATGAAGCTGGGCTTCCTGCCGGAGGACAGCACGGATTTCATCTTCTCTGTATTTTGCGAAGAGTGGGGCTTTATCGGCGCGATGCTGCTGATGGGCCTGCTGGTGTTGTGGATTTGGCACGTGCGGCGTGCAGCCGTGCGGGCGAGCGACGGGTTCGGGCAACTGCTGGCCGGTGCTTTGGGGTTCCTCGTCGCGTTGCAGGCGGTGTTGCACATAGCCGTGGACCTCGTCGCCGCGCCGCCGACGGGCATGGGTATGCCGTTCGTCTCAGCCGGCGGGACCTCGCTGGTTGTCATGGCCGCCGCGACGGCGATAATCATATCCGTTACATCCCGGCGCGCTCATTTAAGTGGCCATGCTATATCTCGGGGCGCGGGTTACGCGGTGTGAGCGAACCGATATACATCTTCGCCGGCGGCGGCACGGGCGGACATATTATCCCGGGTCTCGCTGTTGCCAAAGCACTGCGGGCCTGTCGGCCGACCGCGAAGATTATCTTCGCCTGCTCTAACCGCCCGATCGACCGGCAAATCCTGGACGCTCAGCGATGCGGGGTCGTTACTCAACCAATCCGCCCGCTGCCGAGTCTCAAGAAGCCATGGTGCATTGTCGGCTTTCTGCTTGCGTGGGGTCGGTCCAGTGCGCTTAGCCGCGACATGGTCCGCGACCTGAAGCCTGCGGCGGTGTTGGGGTTGGGCGGCTTCGCAGCCGCGGCGGTTGTGCGGCAGGCGGCGCGGGCCGGCGTCCGCAGCGGACTGCTCAACTGCGACGCAGTGCCCGGCAAGGCCAATCAATATCTCGCCCGCCGCGCAAACGTCATTTTCACTCAGTTCAGGTCGACGAAGGATTGTTTCCCGCCGCCGGTGCGGCGGAAGGTCAGGCACGTCGGCTGTCCGATTCGCGCCGGCCTGGCCGACGGCGACAGGGCCGAAGCAATGCGCCATTTCGATTTGCGCCCGGACCGAAAAACGCTGTTGGTCTTCGGCGGCAGCCTGCTGGCTGAGTCGGTAGGCGATTCACTGGCGGCGCTCGCCGACGACCTGGCGCCGCTGGCCGAAACCTGGCAGGTGCTGCATGTCGCTAAAAACAAGCAAATGCAGGCGCCTTTTTGCCGGACTATTGAGTATTGTCGGCGTATGGACCTGGCCTACGCAGCCGCCGACCTGGCGCTGTGCCGTGCCGGCGCGGTGACGGTGGCCGAGTTGGCTGCGACCGCCACGCCGGCTGTGCTGATGCCGTATCCTTATCACGCCGACCGGCATCAGAAGCTCAACGCCGCCGGCCTGGCCCGCGCCGGAGCGGCGATTGTCTGCGAGGATTCCGGCAACATCGCCGTAAACGCAGCGCGCCTGAGAGACATTCTCCCGCCGATTATGAAGGACGAAAAGCGCCTCGACACGATGCGTCAGGCAGCCGCCGCCGAGGCAAAAGCTGACGCCGCCGAGCAGGTCGCCAAATGGCTGATGTGATTGCGGATTGCTTGTCTTGAGCTTTGCTTGCCGTGAGCTTGCCGAACGGTCGAAGGTCGGATCTTATATTCCATGAGCCGCGACCTGCCTTCGCCGATGCCACGGCAGGCAGGCCGGAAGGAAGCGGGGGTCTTGGAAATAAGCGGGAACGGTCTTATAATAGCTGACGTGCCAATTGCTTAATCGGCATTGAGTTCTGTTTCGGAGTTGCCATGTTGACTTGCAAACAGACGATGCAATTCTATCTAATCGCTCTTCTCCTTGTTTCATTGATTTTCCCTCTGGGCTGTTCGGTACCAGTTGTTCGCCAAGGCAACTGTATTAAAGAGACTGATAGTGTTCACTCGATTGCTTTCACTCCCGATGGAAACAAAATCGCCATTGGATGTTGCGATGGGTGGATTCACATCCGCGATGTTCAAAGTGGAAAAGAAGTTGCTCGTTTCAAGCATGATCTATACTCGTGTGAACGGCTGAAGTTTTCCGATGACGGTTTCCTGCTGGCGTCTGAGAGCTGGAACGGTTTTTTTTGCGGTAATGTGCAGATAGACGTTTGGCGTATGAAAGACGGCAAGCAACTGTTGCCTCGCTCTGATCTGTTTCTTGTTGCTACTGTTAGCGAACTATCACCGAATGGTCAAACAATTGCCTTTTTCACTAGTCTCGGAAGGGGAGGTGTTTATCTGTATGATATAGCAAACAAAAAAACGATTAATCTACCTGAGTTGCCACTTTGGGACGTGGAGGCAATTGCCTTTTCGGGCGACGGACGTCGGATTGCTTTCGCTTCCCCTGACTATTGTAATCGGATTACTATTTGGAATCTGCCGAGCTTCACAAAAGCCGCCTCGTTCGGTGACGTCTGGAAGGGGCTTCCAACTTTAGGGTGCGACGAAATCTGGAATCTCGCCTTTTTGCCTGACAATGCTCTGCTCGCGGT
>JAXIHJ010000076.1:0-17798 GCA_034189755.1 Planctomycetota bacterium | reverse complement strand
GCCAAGGGTCGGCCTCTCCTGGTGGAGGGCCGGCTGCAATTTGATACATGGGAAGGCAAGGACGGCAGCCGCCACAGCAAGCACCGCGTTATCGTCGAACGGTTCCAGTTCCTTGGCGGCGGGCAGCAGCCTCGCAGCGCCCCGCAACCGGCGCCGAGTTCGCCGGCCGAGGGACCGCCACCTGAGAGTCCGCCGCCGGCCGAAGGGCCGCCGACGCCCCCCGCCGAACCAGGCATGGAACCTGACGGAGAAAACATCCCGTTTTAGAACCGGATGATTTGTAAACACGAAAGGACGCCCCGGCTGAAACCGACAGGGGCTCATCGCAGGAACCGCCTCGCTAAAAAACGGACCGGCGCGGCAGAAGGAAGATTAAGTTATGGCCAGGAAAAAGAAATTGTTCACCAAGTTCTCTTCGCAGCCGAGACGCAAGAAAAAGTCTCGCTATCGCGAGCAGGCCAAGTGCCGCTTCTGCCGCGACAAAATCAGCGAAGTCGATTACAAGGACGTCTCCGTACTCAACAAGCTGACGACCCAGCAAGGCAAGATGTTCTCGCGGAAGCGCAGCGGCAATTGTGCCCGGCATCAGCGCCTGGTCAAGAATGCTGTGAAACTGGCAAGATACATCGGACTGATGCCCTACGCCGGCTAGCGGCGTTACGACGGCATCCGGGACAAAAAATAGAGGACCGGCGTATGAAAGTGCTTCTTCGACAGAACGTAATGAACCTCGGCAAGATCGGCGAAGTCGTCGATGTCAAGCCTGGCTATGCGCGGAACTATCTCCTGCCGCAAAACCTGGCCGCCGCACCTACCGAGGCGAACCTGAAGGCCATCGAGGCCGACAAGCAGCGTTATCTCAATCAGCTCGCCGAGGAGCAGGCGACCTTTAAGGCCAAGGCCGATGCTGTGGCCGGCAAGGAAATCACCCTTTCGGCCCGCGCCAATGAAGAAGGCCAGTTGTACGGCTCGATCGGCCCGGCCCAGATCATCGCGGCGCTGATGAAAGACGGCATCGACGTTGAGGCGAAAAACGTCATACTCACCAAGCCCCTCCAGCAGCTCGACAAGTACGACGTTCAGCTTCGCTTCACGGACGACATTTCGGCCACCATTCACATATGGGTCGTACCCACCCACGACGAGGCCGAACCGTCCGAAATACAGGACGAGGACGAAACCACGCCCGACTCGCAGCACGAAGCGCCGCCTGACGAAAACGGCTAGACCGCACTAAAAACCTTCAGGCGGGTGCTTGCCACAACATCGGGCGGCTTGTAAACTGGTTTTAGACGTATCACAGGCAACGGCCGGGGGAGGGTAAGATGACTACAGTTAATGTCTCCAGCACCACCGGCGCTAACGCGCCCGGCGAGCCGGAAAGCATCCAGCGTATGCCGCCTCAGTCCATCGGGGCCGAGACATGCGTGCTCGGCTCGATGATGCTTTACGCACCGTGCATCGACGTTGTCTGCCAGATTACCAAGTGCGATCACTTCAACCGCCCGGCCCACCAGACTATCTACCAGACGCTCCTTGACATGCGCCAGGCCAACAAGCCGATCGACCTGGTCACGATCCGTGACGAGCTTAGCCGGCAAACACAGTTGGATAAAATCGGCGGCGTCGACTACCTCGCAGAACTGGTCGAGGGCGTACCAAGCGCCGCCAATGCCGAATACTACGCTCGAATAGTCCGCGACAAGGCGATGCTTCGTGAACTCATTGTCGCCGGGACCGAAATCGGCAATGACGCCTACACCAGCCAGGACGAAGCCGTCGAGGTCGTCGACCGCGCCGAGCAGCGCATTTTTCAGATTGCCTCTCAACACATCGGCGACCACACCGTCTCGATCAAGAACCTGCTGGCCGATACCTTTGAAACGCTTCAGAGCACCGACGGGCAACTCATTACGGGCTTGGCCAGCGGCTACCATCAGCTCGATGAACTGACCAGCGGCTTCCAGAACAGCGAGATGATCATCGTCGCCGCCCGTCCGTCAATGGGCAAGACCAGTCTGCTGTTGAACATAGCCGAGCATATGGGCGTAGCCGACAAGCACCCGGTGGCGGTCTTCTCGCTGGAGATGTCCAAGGAGCAGATTGCTCAGCGCATGCTCGCCTCGCACGCGAGGTTCGACCTGCGCCAGATGCGTCGAGGCCAGATATCAGCCGAAGACTGGACGACGTTGCAACTGGCCGCCGGCGAACTGGAACAGGCGCCGATCTTCATCGACGACTCGCCTGTGCTGACGGTACTCCAGCTTCGCGCCAAGGCTCGCCGGCTTCACGCCGCCCACGGCATCAAGTGCGTCATGGTCGATTACCTTCAGCTTATGACCTATACCGGCCGAATGGACAGCCGGCAGCAACAGATCACCGAAATTTCCCGTGGCATCAAGGCCTTGGCCCGCGAACTGTCGGTCCCCGTCATCTGTGCCGCCCAGCTCAACCGAGGCCCAGCCGACCGGGAAACACACCGCCCGAGAATGAGCGACCTGCGCGAGTCCGGCTCCATCGAACAGGACGCCGACGTCGTTACACTGCTGCACTGCGAAGACTACTACCACAAGGGCCAAGCCGATTACACACTTACCGGCCTAACCGACCTGATCGTCGAGAAGCAGCGCAACGGCCCGATCGGCACCGCCAAGTTGACCTTCCTGAAGGAATGCACTCGCTTTGAGACGGCTGCGCCGGAGTCCTACCAAACTTAGAGCACCTCAAACTTTTCGCGCCCGATTGCGCGCCCAGTTGCGCCCGAAGTGTTTTTGCGTAAGTCGCGAGCAAGCAAACACTTAGCTATTTTAGACCCCCGAAAATGGGTGTTTTTTTAAATTTTCAAACATTGGGGTTTTTGAATGTTGATTCGCTAACTCGTTGAATTCAAAAGCGTTCCAGGTTCCGTGTTCCGTGTTCCGGTATTAATTTGTCAAATGGCGTACTCGGACCTCGGACCCCTGCCTGCTTACCGCAGGTAGGTAGGTTGCTCGCGCGGAGCGCGAGCGAGCCACCTTCTACGGAATGACGCGATTTGCGCGCGCAGACGGCGTCGCAAAACTGCTATTGACGTTGTAAGTCCCGGCCGGGCAAGGAGAAGTTTTTTTCTTTTCGGGAGGTGCTTTCGGAATCCACTTGTAAATCTGTGCACGCAAAAAGTGTCTGTGATTAACAAGCCGCGAACGACGCGAACAAAAAAGACAAACGCTGAATGCTTACGAACGAAGGGAAACGACAAAAACTTACGTTAATGCGTTTCGGCTGCGCGGCCGAGGCTCGGCAGAAAGTAATCCTGCACCACGCGCTGCCAGCTCATTTGGCTGGCCAGTGCATAACCGGCGTCGATTAGCCGTTGGGTGGCCTGGTCGTTTCTCGGCAGCCGATCGATGATCAGCCCGGCCAGGCGTCGGGCCTCTGCGTTTTCGATGCGTTCCCGCTCGGCGGTCCCAAGCTGCAAAAGTTCGTCCTCGCTTTTACCCGCCGCTTCGCCCAGGAAATCGGCTTCGATGATATTTTTCTGCGTGGGCGTTTTTTCGACAGCTCTTCGTGCGTAGCCCATGCAGCCACAGACGCTGGAAACTATACACAGCGCACCGGCGCTCAGCGGTTCGAGCTGGCTGATGCCGAACGGTTCGTACACGCTCAGGCCGAACTCCAGGTCCGTGCCGCTGCGAATGTCGGCGAAGGTCATCTCCTGAGGCATTCGTTCGCCGCAGGCCTGCCGGTTCCAGTCCCACTGGTTGACCAGTACCGCGCTGATTGAGCCATGATTGCGATTGAAGCTGTCGAGATACTCCCCGAGCACCTCTTCGCCGCCGCACAGGTCCGGATAGCCTATTTCATGGTGCACCGGCCAGCCGTAGCGATTCTCCATTTGCCGGATATCCCGGCCATGCCGCTGTCCGCCCAGCGTGCCGAGCATAAAGTAGACGGCCTTTTCGTCCAGCTTGGCCAGCATCGGCTCCAATTCATGCAGTACGCGCAGGTCGCGCCATATGCCCTTGCTGACGACCGGCCTGGCTACGTGCGTGAATATCCACGCCGGCTCGAAGCCGAGAAGGTTCGATGCATATTGCTTCATCCTCGCCCGGCTGGTGAGCTTCTCGTCCGGCGTCATCGGCAAGGCCGGAACACCGTTGTACACCAGGTCGATGCCCGTTGTTCGGAAATGCGGTTCGAGAAATCGCAGTTCCGGGGCGATCCGGTCGCCTACCGCGAAGACGTGGTCGCAGTATCGCCCGGCCTTGACCAGCGGATGCTTGAAATTTTCGGATACTTCGGGAAATACCTGCTCCAGTGTTCGCTGTCGTCCGGCGGCTGCGTGCAGGACGTTGTAGAACATGGTGTCGTGGCCGGGGTATTTTTCCACAATCGGGCGGACCGAAGCCACCTCGTGCGCATAAAAGACCGTGCGAATCTTCGGCGAGCCGTCCAGGACCGCCTTAAGCGCAGTGGGCACTCCCATGTACTCGTGCGCCAGGACAAGCACCTGCTCGTCTTCGCCGCAGCCGATGGCCTGAAGCGCCTCGAAGCCCGGCTCGGCCAGCCTGATGTACTGCTCGTATTCCCAGACGTCCTCGAACCGCCCTGAAGGCACGGCGAATTTTTCGTACAGTTGGCCCTTAAAGCGGTTCAGCCGGTCCCTGTTGCCGGCTGAGACGTCTATTACGAGGATTTCCGCCTCGACGGACCTGCCGCTGCACGGGTCGGTAATTTTCCGCGTTCCGTAGATTACGCCGACGTCGTGGGCCTGCTCGACCGGGCGGAACTTTTCCCGCCACGGCGGCGGGCAAATCATGTCCGGCGAGCTGTAAAGCACCTTCCCGGCACTGCCCAGACGATGATTAATCGGGTGGTCCGTCTGGAACAGCGGCCCCAGGATAATGGTCCGCGAAACTTGCTCGGTGTAGGCGTCTGCCGTCATCAGCCCCGCAATTACCGCACCGATACCGCCGATCTTCTGCACTGTCTCATGCGTAACGTGTACGACAATCATTTCAGTTTCTTGGTTTTCCCGGTCGAAAGTACGGTATTGTAACCACCAAAGCCCACGGATAGCTATCCGTGGGCCGTTCGGTTAGTATTTTTTACTATCTTGATTTTGAAATCGCCGGCGCCAATGGACGTTATCGGACAGGGACATACCGATCATAATCTGAGCGACGATGAGTTGCGGCGGATTGTCGCATCGGCGGCAAGTCGCATCGACCCGTCGGGCAAGCGCATACTGGCGATTATCCCCGACCAGACGCGCTGCTGCCCCCTGCCGGCGACGCTGCGCCGGTTGCACGAGGTAATTTCACCTCAGGCTAAATGCCTGGACTTTCTCATCGCGCTCGGCACGCATCCGCCGATGAGCGAAGAGCAAATCGACAAGCTCGTCGGCGTCGAACCTGGCCGGCGGGCCAAGGTGTTCGGCAAGTCCCGCTTCTTCAATCACGAGTGGAAGAACCTGGATGCCCTGACCAAAATCGGGACGCTGGCGGCTGACCATATCGACGAGATTACCGGCGGGCTGTTCGCCATGGACATTGACGTCACCATCAACAAACGGATACTCGAATACGACGTGGTCCTCGTCGTCGGGCCGGTCTTCCCGCACGAGGTGGTCGGCTTTTCAGGGGGCAGCAAATACTTTTTCCCCGGCGTCAGCGGGCCGGAGCTGCTGAACTTCTTCCACTGGCTCGGGGCCGTCATAACCAATCCGAAGATTATCGGCTCCAAGCACACGCCGGTCCGCAAGACACTCGAAGCCGCCGCCGACATGCTCCGGGTCGAGACTTTCGCCTTCTGCATGGTCGTCGCCGGCGAGGGGCGGCTGGCCGGCATGTACTTCGGGCCGGTGAGCCGGGCCTGGTCGGCTGCCGCCGACCTGTCCGACAGGATTCACATCAACTACGTCGAGAAGCCCTTCGCATCGGTGCTCTCCTGCGCGCCGCAGATGTACGAAGACCTCTGGACAGGCGGCAAGTGCATGTACAAGCTCGAATGCGTCGTAGCCGACGGCGGCGAACTGATTATCTACGCGCCGCACATCAGCGAAGTGTCCATCACGCACGGCAAGGTTATCGAGGCCGTCGGATATCACACACGGGACTACTTCATGGCGCAATGGGATAAATTCAGGCATTACCCCTGGGGCGTGCTGGCACACTCGACCCAGGTCCGCGGCATCGGCGCTTACGTCGACGGCGTAGAGCGGCCTCGCATTCAGGTTACGCTGGCTACCGCCATCCCGGCCCGGCTCTGCCGGAAGATAAACCTCGGCTATCGCGACCCGGCCTCGATCGACGTCGCTGAATGGCAAAACCGCCAGGCGGAAAGCCGGCTGCACGTCCCCAACGCCGGCGAGAGGCTGTATAAACTCAAGAACCCGCCCGACTGGCAAAGATTCAAATGAAACAGACCCAACGGACAACGCCCACGGAAAGCTTCCTGCCTACCTGCCGGAGGCAGGCAGGTCCGTGGGCTGTAGGGTAATTTACAAAATCAATGTTCCGCGCGAGACGCTACGATTTTTCGTCAACTGCTCTAATCGTGCTTTCCAGCGCGGCGAGGATTCCTTCCAGGGCCGGGAGGAAATTTTTTAATACATCAGTCGGCTGGAGTTCGCCGCCGTCGGCGCGGACAATGCCGGATAAGACTCGCTCGTCGTAAGGCAGCCGGCCCAGAAGCTTTACGTCGCCGAGCGCCTCGCCGATGCGATTGGCTGCATCATCGCTGTCCACGCGGTTGGCGACGGCAAAGATGTTTTTCACGCCGATTTCGCCGCCCAGTGTCCGCACGCGGAGGGCCGTTCGTATGCTCCAGGGGTCTTCGTTTACGACAATGATAAGGGCGTCCATTGATTGTGCGGTCGCCCGGCCCAGGTGTTCGATGCCGGCCTCCATGTCCATGATGACGGCCTCGCGTCGCCCGATAATCAGGTGCGTAAGCAGCGCCTTGACCAGTGCGCTGGCCGGGCAGATGCACCCGCCGCCGCCCCGGCTGACGCCGCCGAGGACCAACAGCCTAATGCCGCCGACCCGCCGGGAGTATTTTTCGGGTATGTCGTCCACCCTGGGGTTCAGCTTGAAGTACCCGCCGTAGTCGGACTCCGAGCCTGTTCGCTCGGCGATGAGGTCCCGCATTTCGGCGATGGGCGTCGGCTCTTGCTGAGGCGTTATACCCAGCGCGGCCGCCAGATTGGCGTCCGGGTCGGCGTCGATGGCGATAACGCCTCGGCCCCTACCCGCCAGAGCCGCAGCCAGCATCGCCGAAAACGTCGTCTTGCCGACACCGCCTTTGCCGGATATCGCAATCTTCACTTTACTTTCCGCCTCCACCTTAAATGCCGGCGCAGTTTATGCACCGGGCCGCAGCGATGCAAGAGGCCCGCCAAAATGAGCGTCAAAAAGTTTTGATTAACAGGGTGCATTTTTGATATTGTGAAGAATGTAACATATGGTTTGTGGGCAGGTCTGCCCCGATTAACTGTTTGGACTTGGGGAGCCTGCCTCTTGTATGTATCATGCCGTCGGAAGGCTTTTGCTGCCAGAAAGGACGGGCCATGAAACCCGAGAAACGAAGTTCCGACCCTGCAACCGTCGAGATGCTCAGCCACGTCGCCGGCGAGGACATATCCGTAGCCTGGAACCGCGCAGACCAGATGGAGCCGCAGTGCGGCTTCGGGCAACTGGGCATATGCTGCCGCAACTGCACTATGGGCCCCTGCCGGATCGACCCATTCGGCGAAGGTTCCGACGCCGGCATCTGCGGCGCCGACGCCGATATCATCGCCGCGCGGAACCTGATACGGATGATTGCCGGCGGTGCGTCGGCCCACTCCGACCACGGGCGGGACGTTGCGCACACGCTGCTGATGGCCGCAGAGGACGAAAACTGCGACTACAAAATCAAGGACGAGACCAAGCTCCGCGCCCTGGCAGCCGAACTCGGCGTGGCCACCGACGGCAAGAGCCTGCGCGAAATCGCCAAGGCCGTGGCGGAAATAGCCTTCAGCCAATTCGGCCAGCAGCACGGTGAAGTCGTCTTCGCCGCACGCGCGCCGGAAGACCAGAAAACCCGATGGCGCGACGCCGGCGTCATGCCGCGCGGCGTGGACCGCGAAATCGTCGAAATCATGCACCGCACGCACATCGGCGTGGACAACGACGCCGTAAATCTCATCCTCCAGGGCGTCCGGGCGTGCCTGTCCGACGGCTGGGGCGGCAGCATGATCGCCACCGACCTGTCGGACGTGCTGTTCCGCACGCCGGACTGGGTCGTCAGCCGAGCCAATCTCGGCGTACTCGAAGCCGACACCGTCAACATCATCGTCCACGGCCACGAGCCGACGCTCTCGGAGATGATCGTCGCAGCCGCCCAGGACAAGGAGCTTATCGACCTGGCCAAGAGCAAAGGCGCCACCGGAATTACTCTCGGCGGCATATGCTGCACGGCCAATGAAATTCTCATGCGGCACGGCATCCCGCTGGCGGGCAATTTCCTCCAGCAGGAGCTGGCCATCGCCACCGGCGTGGTCGAGGCGATGATTGTGGACGTGCAGTGCATCATGCCCGCTCTGGGGCCACTGGTTCGGAAGCATAAATATCACACCAGGCTCATCTCCACCAGCCCCAAGGCCAAGTTCCCCTACGCCACGCACGTGGAGTTTTCCGAAACGCGTGCGATGGAAATCGCCCGTCAAATCGTGCGGATGGCCGTGGAAAACTTCCCGAACCGCGACAAGTCCCGCATTCATATACCGGAGCAAAGCAACCCACTGGTGGCAGGCTTCACGGCTGAGAACATCTACACCGCGCTCGGCGGGCGTTATCGGCCCAGCTATCGTCCGCTGAACGATGCGATCATCTCAGGGCGGCTGCGCGGCGTCGCCGGCGTGGTCGGCTGCAACAACCCCAAGATACGGCACGATTTCGGGCACGTGGAGATGACCAAGGAGCTTTTGGCCAACGACGTGCTGGTGGCTGTAACGGGCTGCACCGCCGTCGCCGACGCCAAGGCGGGGCTGCTTTGTCCTGAAGCGGCTGAAAAGTTCGCCGGCAAGGGCCTGCGCGAAATATGCCGGGCCGTCGGCATCCCGCCCGTGCTGCACCTGGGCAGTTGCGTGGACAACAGCCGAATACTCGTGGTTCTGTCCAACATGGTCAAAGAAGGCGGGCTGGGCGATTCAATCGCCGACCTGCCGGTGGCCGGGGCCGCACCTGAATGGATGAGCGAAAAGGCCGTCTCCATCGGCTTCTACGTGGTAGCCTCCGGCGTTTATACCGTCCTCGGCGAGCCGCTGCCCGTCCAGGGCGCCAAGGGCGTAACAAAGTTCGTCACCGAAGACATCGAGGAGCTTTTCGGCGGGAAGTTCGCCTTCGAGGCCGACCCCGTCAAGGCCGCCCGGATGATGATAGACCACATCGACCTCAAGCGTGCGGCCTTAAAGCTGTCCGGGCCGATGTACGATGTCCCATACGCCCCGAAGACCGTAGCTGAGACAAAGGCAGCCGGATAAGCTGTTTTCGATACTGTTTGAACAGTACGCAGAGATAAAGGTTGAATTCCAAATTTCAAATGACAAACTCCAAACAAATTCCAATTACCAATGACCAAATATCAAAACAGCAGCCGCTCACTGTGTTTTCGTTTGAGTCATTGGGGCTTGGTATTTTGAAATTGTTTGGCCTGCCTACCTGCCGGAGGCAGGCAGGGATTTGGTACTTGGGGTTTGGGATTTTTCTATCCTCACTGCTCAATCTTTATTGCAAGTAGCTCAGCCGGGCAAGGAGTTTTTCCATGGCCAAGGTAATCGTTGTCGATGAACAGCGTTGTCTGGGGTGCAAATCGTGCACCATTGCGTGCGCGATGGCGCACTGCGAGGCCGAAACGCTCGTCGAGGCCATCAACGCCGAGACGCCGCCGCAATCCCGCGTGTACGTTGAGCCGGCAGAGGGCACCTTCGGCGTGCCACTGCAATGCCGCCACTGCGAAGACGCACCGTGCGTGGCGATCTGTCCGACGGAGGCGATTTATCGCGCCTCGGACGACAACCCGCCCGTCCTGATGGACCGCGACCGCTGCATCGGCTGCAGGATGTGCATGTTGGTTTGCCCGTTCGGCGTGATAAGCCTGTCGCGTGACGGCAAGGCCATGATCAAGTGCGACCTGTGCATCGAGCGCACCGAAGAAGGTGAACTGCCGGCGTGCGTAGCCGCCTGCCCAACCGCAGCGCTGCAATTTGTGGAACTGGACGATGCCCTGCGCCAAAAGCGGCGTGAAGCGGCGGCGAGGGTTACGGCCAAGCCGGAGAAGGCGCAAAAATAGCCCCGGAGATGCTGGATGGACCTGGTGAAGGTTGACAATATCATCGACAACTACGACGGCGAGAAGTCGTGGCTGATAATGATCCTTCAAGACGTCCAGGAAGCCTACAACTACCTGCCCGCCGAGGCCCTGCAGCGCGTGGCCGAAAAGCTGGGCGTGGGCCTGGGCCAACTCTATAACGTGGCGACGTTTTATAGCTCGTTCAGCCTGACGGAGCGAGGCCGGCACGTGATACGCGTTTGCGACGGGACGGCCTGCCATCTTCGCGGCTCGGACAATCTCCGCGACGAGATTACCCGCCAGCTGGGCATCGAGGAGGGCCAGACCACGCCCGACAAGATGTTCACGTTCGAGACGGTGGCGTGCCTGGGCGCGTGCGCCCTGGCGCCGGTGATGACCATAGACTCCAAGTATTACGGCAAACTTACCCCGAATAAGGTCAAAGCGGCCTTGGATACCTGCAAAGCATGATTGAATCCGTTGAAAAACTTCACGCCAGACAGGACTCGGCACGCGAGGCGTTTTACCCCGACAAGATTCGGATCGGCGTGGGGCTCGGCACGTGCGGGCTGGCCAACGGTGGCGGTGACGTTCTGAACAGCATCCGGGAAGAGGTCGAAAAACAGGGGCTTGACTTCGTCGTGCACGGAACCGGCTGCGTCGGCTTCTGCGAGATGGAACCGCTGGTGGACGTCCTTGCGCCGGGGCTGCCGCGCGTCTTCTACCATCACATGTCGCCCGATAAGGCGCGCGAGCTGGTCGCTTCATTGGCCGACGGCGACTTCCGCGGCGATTTGGCCCTCATGCGTTTCGACCACGACGAATTGCTCACCAGTGTCGAGCGGCCTCTCACCGGTAAGTTGAACGGTCTGGCGAATGTTTCCACGCTTGAGCAAACGCCGTTTTACAAATCGCAAATGAAAATCGCCATCCGCAATTGTGGGTTCGTCGATCCGCATAACATCGAAGAATACCTGGCCACGGGCGGCTATTCCGCGCTGGCCAAGACCCTGACGGCTATGCAGCCGGAGGAGATTATCGACTGCATCGAGCAGTCCGGGCTTCGCGGCCGGGGCGGCGGGGGGTTCGCAACCGGACGCAAGTGGCGAGCCTGCCGAAAGGCCGAAGGATATCCGAAGTACGTCCTCTGCAACGGCGACGAGGGCGATCCGGGCGCGTTCATGGACCGCAGCATCATGGAAGGCAACCCGCACGCCGTGCTCGAGGGCATGGTCATTGGCGCATACGCCATCGGCTCGAACCACGGCTACATCTACGTCCGCCTGGAGTATCCCCTTGCCATAAACAATCTCCGCGTGGCCATCAGGCAGGCGGAAGAGTTAGGGCTTCTCGGCGAGAACATTATGGGCACGAATTTCAGCTTCAAGGTGCAAATCAGCCGCGGCGCCGGGGCGTTCGTCTGCGGCGAATCGACGGCGCTGATGGCGTCTATCGAGGGCTTTTCCGGCGAGCCGCGGGCCAAGCACATCCACACGTCCGAAAAGGGCCTGTTCGGAAAGCCAACGAATCTGAACAACGTCGAGACGTGGGCCAACGTGCCGGTCATCATCGAAAAAGGCGCCGACTGGTTCGCGGGCATCGGCAACGAATCCAGCAAGGGCACGAAGGTGTTCTCGCTGGTCGGCAAGATCAACAACACCGGCCTGGTCGAGGTGCCGATGGGCACGACGCTGCGAGAGATTATCTTCAATATCGGCGGCGGCGTGCCCGGCGGGCGCAAGTTCAAGGCCGTCCAGACGGGCGGGCCTTCCGGCGGTTGCCTGCCCGAAAGCCAGCTCGACCTGCCCGTGGACTTCGAAAAGCTCACCGAGGCAGGCTCGATGATGGGCTCCGGCGGCATGATAGTTATGGACGACCGTACCTGCGTGGTCGAAGTGGCCAGGTACTTCACCGATTTCCTCCGCAAGGAATCATGCGGCAAGTGTACCGCATGCCGCGAAGGCGTACTGAGAATGTACGAGATACTCGAAAAAATCACCTGCGGCAAGGCGTCGCCGCAGGACGTCGAGCTGCTCGAGGAAATCTGCGTCTACGTCAGGGACAACAGCATCTGCGGCCTGGGCAAGAGCGCGCCGAACCCGACGCTGAGCACGCTGAAATACTTCCGGGACGAATACATGGCCCACGTTACAGGCCACAAGTGTCCGGCCGGTGTATGCAAGGCGCTCACCACGTTCGAAATCGACCCGGAAAAGTGCAAGGCATGCGGCCTGTGCGCAAAGGCATGCCCTACGGGCGCGATTTCCGGCGGCAAAAAGAAGGTCCCGGCGAAGATCGACCAGGATAAATGCGTCAAGTGCGGCCTCTGTCGTGAGGTCTGCAAGTTCGAGGCTGTGGCGACAACATGAAGCGTTTATCAGGAAGCATAAATGGCGTTGATTAAGACGACAATTGACGGCCGGGAGGTTCAAGTCGAGCGCGACCGGTGGGCGATCGACGTGGCCAGGGAAATGGGAATCGACATCCCGACGCTCTGCCACCACCCGGCACTGGAGCCATATGGTGCGTGCCGGCTGTGCGTCGTCGAGGTTACCAAGGGCAAGTGGACCTGGCTGACCACGTCCTGCGACCTGCCAATCCGCGAAGGCCTGAACATACGCACCGATACACCCGCGGTAATCGCAGCCAGAAAGATGGCGATTGAGCTTCTGTGGGCGCAGGCCCCGGACGCCGTCGAGGTCCAGGCCCTGGCGAAGCAACTGGGCATGGAAAAGCCCCGTTTCGCCGCGCGGGCCGAGGCGGGCAAGTGCATCCTGTGCGGCCTGTGCGTCCGCGTATGCAAGGCGGTGCTGGGCCAGCCGGCGGTAGGCTTCTCACGGCGCGGCGTCGAACGCGACATCGGCGCGCCGTTCGACAAGCCGTCCGATACGTGCATCGGCTGCGGTGCGTGTGTAGCCGTCTGCCCGACCGGACACATAACCAGCGTCGAAGACGGCCCGCTATGGAGACTCAATACGTCAAAAACCGAAGCGGAACTGGAACTGGCGAAGTGCCCGGAGTGCGGGCGACGCTTCGCGCCGGTTAAACAAATCGAATTCATACGGAAAACATTATCTGACAAACCCGAACGGGCTGTCTTGGATCAGATTTGTCCGGCGTGTCGCAAGGCGCGGACCGCCGCAGGCTTATCGGAAAGTTCACGGGAGAGAAGAATATGTCTCGAGAAGTAATCTCAGCGGTCATTCGCGGCGCAACGACCTTCGTCGAAGAGGCCGAGGCTAAACTGAACCAGGCCATCGAGGCCCACGGCGAAGAACAGAAGGTGGAATTCCCCGGCACTGCGTTTCAACTGCCGATGATCCACGCACTGATGGGCCTGGAGGTTACGAAGCTGGCCCAACTCAAGGAGGTAACGGCCCATTGCCGCGACCTGCTGGCCAGGGTCCCGACTGATAATCTCTGGCTGCCGTATCTGGGTAACGGCCTGGACGCCGGCGCCGCAACTATGCTGGCCATGGAAACCACCTGCGCGCTGCGATACCTGGACGGCGAGAAGATTGAAGAGGGCTTTACAGGCTTTATCTCCGACACGATTCTCCGCGAGCTGGGTATCCAGCTCGTGGACGGGCGCATGCCGGGTTTCGCGGCGATCCTCGGCCCGGCGCCGAGCGAGGAAATTGCCGTTCACGTCGTCCGCGAACTCCAGAAGCGCAGCATCCTGACGTTCCTCGTCGCCAACCGCGACGCCGCGAGCATGAAGGACCAGCTCGATGCGGCGGGCGTTGAGCTTGGCTGGGATACCTACATAGTTCCGGTCGGGCGGGACACCCACTCGGCGATTTACGTGCTCGACTGGGCCATGCGCGGGGCGCTGACCTTCGGCGGGCACAAGAAGGGCGACTGGCGAAACTGCCTGAAGTACACCAAGGAGCGGATATTCGCCTTCGGCATCACGTTCGGGCCGATTCCCGACGACTGGTACGCCGTCGGCGGCGCCGCGATTTTGATGGGCTTCCCGGTCATCTCCGACCACGAATCCACCCCGGAGGTCCGCCCCACCGGCGTAACCACCTACGAGGCGCTGGTCCGCCAGACAGACCCCGAGCAGATAGTCCCGACCTGCATCCAGGTCCGCGGCGTGAAGGTCAAGGTCGAGGATATCGACATTCCCGTTTCCTACTCGCCGGCCTTCGAGGGCGAACGCGTCCGCAAGGAGGACATGCAGCTTCAGTTCGGCGGAAAGTACTCCAAGGCCGTCGAGGTGCTCGAAACGGTCGAGATGGACGAGATTACCGACGGCGAAATCACCGTCAACGGCAATGACTTCGACGCGGTCGAACTCGGCGGGGTGCTCGATCTCGGCATCCAGATAAAGGTGGCCGGGCGAAAGATGAAACCCGATTTCGAAGGCATCTTCGAGCGGCAGATGCACCGCTACTGCAACGAGGCGATGGGCTTCATGCACACAGGGCAGCGCGACCAGATATGGTGCCGCATCTCCAAGGCGGCGTTCGAGGCGGGCTTCCGGCTGAAGCACATCGGCACTATCCTGCACGCCAAGCTGCACGACGAATACGGCAGCATAATCGACAAGGTGGCGGTTATCGTTACGACCAAGCCCGACGAGCTCCAGACGCTTATCGAGCACGCCAAGCCCGTCTACGCCGCCCGCGACGAGCGCGTCGCAGGAATGACGGACGAATCGGTGGATACGTTCTATTCCTGCACGCTATGCCAGTCGTTCGCGCCGAATCACGTCTGCATCATCACGCCGGAGCGGTTGGGTCTGTGCGGGGCCTATAACTGGCTCGACGGGCAGGCGTCGTACGAGATCAGCCCGACCGGCCCGAACCAGCCGGTTGCCAAGGGCAACTGCATCGATGAAAAACTGGGCGAGTGGGACAACGTCAACAAGTTCGTACATGAGCACTCCAACCGCACGATCGAGCGGTTCAGCGCCTACAGCCTGATGCAGAACCCCATGACCTCGTGCGGCTGCTTCGAGTGTATCCTGGCGATTGTCCCGGAGGCGAATGGGTTTATGATGGTCAACCGCGAGTATCCCGGCGATACGCCAATCGGCATGCCGTTCTCGACTCTGGCCGGCAGCGTCGGCGGCGGTGCGCAAACGCCGGGGTTCCTCGGCGTCGGACGATTGTACCTGCTCAGCCGAAAATTCGTCAGTGCCGAGGGCGGCTTGCCCAGGCTGGTGTGGATGCCAAAGGAATTAAAAGAGGCCATGCGCGAACGCCTGGAAAAGAGGGCCGCCGAAATGAACCTGGAAGGCTTCGTGGACAAAATTGGCGATGAGGCCGTTGCAACTACGTCCGAGCAACTGTTGGAACACATGACAAAAGTGGAGCATCCGGCGCTGACGATGGACCCGCTGATTTAGAGTCCCTAACAGAATGCCGCGAGTTGTTAAATTACGAATGACGATTTAACTAGCCGCGAGCGGAAGCGAGCGGGATACTGCCGGTTATTGGACGCCCGCCCGCTCGCTTCCGCTCGCGGCTAGCAGGAGCCAATTGAGATTGCTCATTCGACATTGCAACAAAAGAAGTTTGGTTCCGGCTACGCCGGGTTAGGAGCAAGATAATGGCGCTAACAGGATTGGACATTTACAAGCAGCTTCCGAAGGAAAACTGCAAGGAGTGCGGGGTTCCGACGTGTCTTGCGTTTGCGATGAAGGTAGCCGCGGGCCAGGCCGGCCTGGACCAGTGCCCCCGCCTGACGGATGATGCCCGCAGCCAACTGAGCGAGGCGTCGGCCCCGCCGCAGCGCCTGGTGCAAATCGGAACCGATAACAACGCAATCGAGATCGGCCAGGAAACGGTCCTTTTCCGCCACGACGAGAAGTTTCACCATCCCACGGCCGTGGCCCTGAAAGTTTCCGACACGGCCGAGGAGGCCGACCTGAAAGCGGCCTGCGCGGCGTTCAAAAAACTTCAGTTCCTCCGCGTCGGGCAGACGATTCAGCCGGACATGATTGCACTGGTGAACGAATCCGGCTCGGCGGACAGGATGCAAACGGCGGCTGAGACCATCTACAACGAACTGGGCATAGCGATGGTGCTGATGGGCGAGAAGCTCGACCCTCTTTCCGCCGCGGCGATGGGACCGCTGTCAGGCGCCAGGCCGGTGGTGTACTGCTCGGCCGAGACCTCGGCCGACGAACTGGCTGACCTGGCCCAAAAGACCGGCGCGCCCGTGTGCATCGGCGGCGAGTTGCAGGCCGTCGCCCAGCGTGTCGAAGCGCTGGCCGAAAAAAATATCAAGGACGTGCTCATCTCGCCGGGACAGGTGCCCGCCTCGGAGGCTCTGGCCTTCCTCACGCAGACCCGCCGCGCCGCGCTGAACAAAAAGTTTCGCCCGCTGGGCTGCCCGGTGCTGACAATTGCCTGCGGCGAAGACAAACAGGCCGCCGCATTGGATGCCTGCGCGTATGTCTGCAAGTACGCCGGCGTGCTGGTTACCGACGCGTGGGCGCCTGAGCTGCTCGTGCCCATTCTGACGACCCGGCAGAATATCTACACCGACCCGCAAAAGCCCGTCCAGGTCGAGCCGCAACTGTACGACATCGGCGAGCCGACCGATCAAAGCCCGCTGCTGGTTACGACCAACTTCTCGCTGAGCTACTACTCGGTCGAATCGGAAGTGGAAGCCTCTCGCGTGCCCAGCCGCATACTCGCCGTAGACACCGAGGGCACCAGCGTGCTGACGGCCTGGGCGGCAGACAAGTTCAACCCGGAAACCATCACCGCAGCCTTGAAGAAATGCAGCGCCGACGAAAAAGCAAAACACCACAAGGTGGTGATACCTGGCCACGTCGCCGTCATTGCTGCGTCGCTGGCCGAGGAGTCGGGCTGGCAGGTGCTGGTCGGCCCGAAAGAGGCATCCGGCATCGGCCCTTACCTCAAGAGCGATTGGAAAGCCGCCTGATAATTGCTGATTCCCGAAATCTGGACCCGTGTGATGGCTAAGACCTGGAAAGTCTTGTTTACGCCGGATGGCGCATCCGTGGAGGTGCCTGGCGGCTCGACTATCCTCGCCGCAGCCAACGCCGCCGGTGTCTACGTCAACAGCCTCTGCGGCGGCGACGGCGTATGCGGCCGGTGCCGGGTTATCGTCAAGAAGGGCAAGACCTCCGGCGGTTCGACGGAGTTTTTCACACGAGAGGAAATCCAACAGGGTTACATCCTTGCCTGCCAGGGCCACATCGAATCCGACGTGGTAATCGAGATTCCCCCCGAGACCTGCCTGGCCGGGGCGCCTCGGTACGTCGAGGGCGAGGTGCCGCAGTTAACCGACCTGAGCAGGCTGGCGCGCCGTACCGTGTGTCTCTGCCCGGTGGTTCGCAAGTTATACGTCGAACTGCCGAAACCCTCGCTGGACAACAATATCTCCGACCTCCAGAGGCTGGAACAGGCACTGGCCAAGTCGATTGACTCGCAGAACTTCCAGATGGGGCTGAAGGTAACGCGCCGTCTGCCGGAGGTGCTTCGCAAGGCCGACTGGAAGGT
>JAXIHJ010000075.1:0-12321 GCA_034189755.1 Planctomycetota bacterium | reverse complement strand
CTATCGCCGCGCCGTCGACCGCAAGGTGGCGGATATGCGGCGCAGGGCACAACGGCGGCGAAAGGAAATGTAATCATATATGAAAATCGCCCTTGTTATTGAGCGAATGGACGTTTCCCGCGGCGGGCGCGAGACCTCGACGGCGCAGGTTGCAGCCGGCCTGGCCGGGCGGTCTCATGCGGTAACTATCCTCTGCCGGACCAGCTCGTGGCGGCATGAGGCGGTGCAGATTTGCCGGTTGGGTGAGCGGGGCCTGCTGCGGGCGGTGCGGCTGAGGAACTTTATCGCCGACGTGCAGAAGACGATTCGCCGGCGGCAATTTGACGTGGTTCATGCCATGTTGCCCGTTCCGGGCGCGAATGTGTATCAGCTCCGCGGCGGCACGTCGCCCGGCAGGTTCATCGCGGGGCTTAGGAGGCGCAGCCGGCTCGGCGCAGCGGTCGCTCGGCTTGTCGCACCGCTGAACCTGCACAGAATGGCGACGGCCCGCACCGAACGGCTCGTGGTTGAGGACCATCGCGTGCTGTGCCTGCCTGTCAGTGAGATGATTGCCGAAGAGCTGCACCGTCACTACGGCCGGGCCGAGGGCGAAGGTGTCCGCGTTATCTACAATGCTGTCGAGGTGCCGGAGACGGACGCCGAGCAGCGGCTGAATCACCGCCGACGGTTGCGGGGCGAGTTGGGCCTGAAGGACGACGAGACGATGTTTTTGACCGTCGCGAAGAACTTCGAGTTGAAGGGCGTCGCTGAGGCGATTGCAGCCTTCGCGCAGTGGCTTAAAGGCCGCGATGACCGCCCCGGCGGCAAGCTCGTGGTAATAGGGCGGCAGGCCGTCGGAAAATACCGCCACTTAGCCGTCCGGCGGGGTGTAGGCGATTGCGTGGTATTCGTCCCGCCCGTCGAAGATGTCTTTCCGTGGTATGCGGCTGCGGACGTCTGCGTTCTGTTGAGCTGGTACGATCCGTGCAGCCGGGTCGCGCTGGAGGCGACGCGGTGGGGCGTACCGTCCATAACGACCGTCTACAACGGCGCCGCTGAAGTGCTCGCCGCCGGTGCAGGCGTCGTGGTCGGCTCGCCGAAGGACCTGAAGGCCGTGGTCGCAGCTATGGAAGAACTTGCCGACCCGCGCCGCCGCAGTTTGCGGGCCGACGCCTGTCGGAACCTTGCCGACCGGCTGAGCATGAAACGTCACGTGGACGAGCTAATAGCGGCATACGGGGAGATACTGGAAAAATGTTAGCGCATATCGCATGTTTCGCGTTTGCCTTCGTGTTGCTTCCGCTGGCGGCGTATGTTATCGGTTCGACGCCGGTCGGCGTTCTCATCGCCCGCGCCCACAAGGTGAATCTCCGAACCGCCGGCAGCGGCAACGTCGGGGCGACCAACGTCGGGCGGGCAATCGGCCGGCCTTGGGGCTATTTATGTTTTTTCCTGGACCTGGCCAAGGGCTTTGTTCCCACAGTCGCGGTTGTGTGGTTTTATCCTCCCAGGGCCGAAGGGCCGACGGCGGTGGTCCAGATTGTCTGGCTGCTGGTCGGCTGCGGGGCGATCATGGGGCACGTCTTCAGCCTCTGGCTAAAATTCCGAGGCGGCAAAGGCGTAGCGACGGCCTTGGGCGTGGTATTGGGCATCTTTCCGTATTTTACTTACGCCGGGCTGGCGGCGCTGGGGTTGTGGATTGCCGTGGTGCTCATCAGCCGGTACGTCTCGCTGGCGAGCGTTGTTGCGGCCGTGGCGTTCGTGCCGCTGTTCGTGGCGTTTAACTGGCCGGTGGGGCGGCTCTGGCCGATGGGACTGTTCGTCGCGGCTATGGCTCTTTTGATTCTCCTGCGGCACCGGAGCAATATACGACGACTCATCGCGGGCACGGAAAACAAAATCGGACGCAAAATGTGAGGCGCCTTACGAGCGTGTTTTCTAACGCGCACCGCGAGCGAGGCAACCGATCTCCTGGCGAATCAATCGCCGGTATATTTCCACCGCGCGTGCGTCCATATGCTTTTCCGGCGGGTTCAGTGTTTCCAGCGTTTTTATCGCCGCAAAGACCTTGCCTTCGGCCCAGTCGCACAATGCCGTCCGAAGCGTGCGTTTCCACTGCTTAGCCTCGGCGAGCCGGAGCGAAGCATACGTCTTTCGCGCCTCGGCCGGCCGTCCGGTGCGAAGCAGCAGGTCGCCCAGCATCATCCGCGCCTCGGTGTCATTCGGCTCGGCTTTGCGGAGTTCTTCGATGCCGATCTCGGCCAGTCGCAACTTAGGCCAGGCCGACAGTTGCTCGTCCTTGCCCAGAACCCGCGCCAGGTACGCCACCCGCGCTGCGTAGATGTTGGCCGGCAGGTAGGCGGAGAGCCTGGCTGTTTGCCGGGCGCGCAACTGGCAGGCTCGGCCCAGCCTGGCGGTCGCAGTGTCGGCCAGGCCTTCAGTATTTGCGGCGGTCAGATAGCGCACAGCCAGCACGGTGCATTGCTCGCAGCCTCGCAGGGCCAACAGCATTCGCCCGATTTGATAGTTCAGCGATGACGGATTCTGGCGCCACCATCTACGGCGGCGTGCGCCCAGGCCGGCGAGAAGCCCGTCGGCCTGGAGCGGTCGATCAAGGTTGTCGAGTTCCGGTTCGGCTGGACTGCCGCGGCGCCAGTCGGTTCGGGCGAATACTGCCGCGGCGGGGTCGAGATAAATCAGCTTGAACCGCCGGCTTTGCGACAGTGCTGCGAGTTGCCGCCTGCTGTTGTGGCGGACGACAATAAACCGCACCGTCTCCGGCAGCTTTACCAGCTCGGCGGCGGCTGACAGGGAAAATGCCCGCCGAAATCGCTGCTGCCGCTCTAATCGCTGTGCGGAGTGCAATTCCAGCCGGCCGTCCATCCACACGCGGCGGCGCGGGCGGGCATAGTAAATAAACACGCCGCCGTCGCCGAAGTTCTCGCACAGGATGTCGCCCTCGGCGTCCAATCGGCCGAGAAATTTCGCAGCGTCGATGGCGAACTTATCGCGATGCAGGCCTGCGCCGAACCGCTGGCTTTGGCCGCGGATGCGGAACGTCCATTCGGTCGCATAGCCTGTTATCGCGGCGGCGGCCAGAACCATTGCGGCGACGTTCAGCGCCGGCTGGCGGGCGACGATTCGCCGAATCGTAGCCGCACCGTGCAGCACAAGCAGAAACCCGCACACAGGCCCCAGCAGCGCGAGGTTTCGCACGGCAACCGCGCCCATCGCCGTAAAAACCGCCAGCCAGAACAGGTGCCCGGCCGGGGCGGACCGAATGTTAACGACGACGGCGGCGACGGTAAGCACAGCCAGCACGACGGCTTCCGGATGTCGCGATAGCGCCTGCCAGGCCGGTTGAAACTCCGCCACGCCGTATCTGTAAAGCGCCTGCTGCCCGGAAATTCGGCCCGCCAGCAGCAGCGGGTGCAGCAGCGTATCGACCGGCCAGGGACTCAGCGCGCAGACTGCCGTTGCGACGATTATAGGTTTCAGTGCACGCCGGCTGAGCAGATTGCCCGCAAGCCCGCGGCCCAGGCGGCGGTCCAGCAGCGCACCGAGCACCGCCAGCCACGCCGTGACCGGGCCGAGAAAATACAGCCCGTGCATGTTCACCCACACGAGCATTATCGGCACGAGCCACCACAGCCGGTCGGCCCGCCCGCCGCGGCGGACCGAGTCGGCCATCACGACGGTCAGCGTGAGAAATACAAGCGTAAACGCCTCCGGGCGGACGCGAATGCGGTCGGCCATCACCACTACGGCCAGGCCTCCGGCAGCCAGCAGCCACGCCGGCGGCGCCTCGCGCCGCAATGACAAGCCGAGCGCCACTGCCGCAACCGAGGCCAGCACCACCTTCAGTACGGTCAGCAGGCTGAAGCCGCCGAGTATGTGAACGGCTGCGATGATAAGCTGAAACAGCCAGTGCACGTTGACCCATCGCGGCGACGCCTCTACGCCGAACGGGTCGAAGTTCAGCACCTTGCCGTGAGTGAGCATCCATTCGCCGCCGGCCAGGTGCCAGAAGACGTCGGGGCTTTGAACGTAAGTGCATGTTGCCGCAGCCGCGATGAGTCCGAGCAGCACCACCGCTGCGGAGGAAAATCGCCCGGATCGAGGCAGGCGTGAGTTAATCGCGGTCATGCGGAAATTCTACCGGCGCCGATGGAGATTCTCACACAATCTTCTCTTCCGGTCGCGGCTCACTGACGTCGGATAAAAAACTTGTCAAACCAAACTACTCGTGCGAGTCTCGGATACGTGGACGGTTTAATGGTTCATCTTTGCTACGCCGGTACGAGCGGTTCCAGCCGGCCCGCCCGGCATGCGTACGTCCTATACGGCACGGGTCCGCTGCGAATCGGCATGGTCGCCACGCTGGAATCGTACAAGGACCAGCCGACGCTTCTTCGTGCAGCGGCGATGCTCCGCCGGCGTGGCCTCGACGTTCGAGTGCAACTGGTCGGTTCAGGCCCGCAGGCCGCGACGCTGCGCCGCCTGGCCGGGCAGCTTCAGTTGGGCCGGTCCGTGGACTTCGCCGGCACGCTCGACCGCCGGCAGGTCCGGGCTGCGATTCACAGTTGGGACGTGCTGGTCCACGCGACGCGCGCGGAGGGCATGAGCATAGCCGTGCTGGAGGGCATGGCCACCGCCCGGCCGATTGTCGCCGGCGACGTTCACGGCGTGCGCGAGCTTATTGCGGATGGGCAAACGGGCCTGCTGGTAGGCGAGTCGGACGTGGAAGCCCTCGCCGCGGCCCTGCGGAAGCTGGCGGCCGAGCCGGACCTGGCCGAGCGGCTGGGCGAGGCCGCCCGCGACCTGGCCGAGCGGCATTACAGCGCCCGACGCATGGCAGAGGCGTACGAGAATTTCGGGGACAAACTACTTAATTAGCCGAGGCCGTCAATTAAGTAGTCTGTCCTCGAATTAGAGTCGTTTCCGGATGAACTGTGCCCTTGCCTCGTCGCGTTCGTTGTCGTTCAGTTCATGGCCGAGGGTTTTCTGAAGATGGGCCGGCTGGGTCAGCAGGAACAACTGGTTAATGGTCTCCAATTTGACGTCCTCGACCCGCCCGATATTCACACCCAGGCGGACGAGCGACAGGAGGTACAACGTCTCGTCGGAACTCATGGTTCTGGCCGCTCTCAGCAGCGCCAGCGCCCGATGGACCTTATCGTCGAGTTTTGCCGTTTGCCGCTTTTGCAGCGACCGCCTTGCGCGTCGTTCATACTCGATGATATTGGGAACGGTGTGTGAGCGGAACTCTTCGATAATCTGGTCCTCGCTTTTGCCGAGTGTGGTCTGGTTGGAGACCTGGAAGAAATCTCCGCTAGCTTCGGTGCCCTCGCCGTACAGCCCGCGGATCGCCATGTGCATATCGCGTGCGGCGTGGATGACCTTGTCGATTCGCCCGGTCATCTTCAGTGCCGGCAGATGCAGCATGACGCTGACTCGCAATCCCGTCCCGACATTGGTGGGGCAGGCGGTCAGGTAGCCGTAGCGGCTGTGGAAAGCAAAATCCAAACGCTCTTCAAGCGTATCGTCGAGGCGGTTGATTTGGTCTTCCGCGTCGGCCAACTGCATTCCGCTCCGCAGGACCTGTATGCGGAGGTGGTCTTCCTCGTTGACCATGATGGCGATGGTTTCACTGCTGCTGACGGCTACGCCGCGTGGATGATTCGACTCGGCATGCTGGCGTGAGATGAGATGTCGCTCGACCAGCAGTTGGCGGTCCAGCTCACAGGCGGCATTGATGTCCACGTAGAACATCCCTTTGGCCAGGTTTGCAGCGAAGATGTCCTCGCGTAGTTTTTTTTCCAGTTCGCGTTGCTGCTGCTCGCCGCATCGTGCGAGGAACGGCATCCCCGCCAGGTTCCTAGCCAGGCGTACGCGGGAGGAGATAACGACGTCGTGCAGCGGCCCGGCGCCGCGGAGCCACTCCCCGGCTCGCTGGGTCAGGTCGGCGAGTGTCATAGTTTCTGAAGCTCCCTGATCTGGTCTCGCAGTGCCGCCGCCCGCTCGTAATCCTCCACGGCGATCGCGCCGGTTAGTTGTGCCCGCAGGCGGAGCATGGCGTTCTGCTTTTTCTGATCGCTGCCGGCCCGGTGCGGCACTTTGCCCATGTGCTGCGAAGCGCCTTCGTGCTCCCGCTCCAGCAGGCCGACCAGCGCCGTCTCGAACGCGTCGTAATCGTGCGGGCAGCCCAGCAGCTTCTTCTCGATAAACTCAGAGAATCGCATCCCGCATATTTCGCAGCTCATGCTCAGTGTCTCCTCGCCTGACTCGCTGCTCTGGAGGATGAAGTCCTGCAGGAGCTGACTGATAGGCACGTTGGCCTGGATGGTGATACCTTCCGCCGCTGCGCACTTCTCGCACAGGTGCTTTTCGATTTTCTGGCCGTCGGTAATCTCCGTCAGATAGACCGTCGCCGGCCGGTCGCAGTTATCACATTTGGACTTCATAACAACACCTCAAAGGTCATGGTAATCCGAGTCTCCCAAAGCGTCAAGCTCCGCCGGCTGAGCGGTTTCGGCCCCGGTTAGGGTAAAACGCCGCACTACATCCAGCAGCTTCGGTGACGGCCAGGCGGACCAGCGTTTTGCCGGCCTCACCGAGCGCCTCGATGAGCCGTCCGGCGAAAACCTCTGCGACGCGCTCGGCGGAACCGGACGCCCCGGCCAGCTCGGGCAGTGTGTTGAGGTCTCGCCCGTCCAGGTCCGCGGCGATAGAGGCCATGGCCTGCTGCACCTTCACGAAGTCGATGACGACGCCGGTGGCCTCATCCAGCTTCTCGGCCTGAAAAATCGCCGTTACACGCCACGTATGCTCGTGGGCGTCCTCAAAGCCGCCGTCGGCCAGCCGAATGGCGTGCCGAGCGATAAATTCATGTTCCACGGTTGCTTCGTACATATTGACCGACTTTCTATTCTATTTTACGTCATGATGTGCCTTCGGAGGCCAGCAATTATCGCAGGCAGCAAATTGCCGGGCGCGCTATTGTGCGGAAATGGCCGGTGTGCACTGAAACCTGCGCTTGCAAACCATGGCCGGTCCGGTATTGTTCTAAAGGTTTCTAATACTGTGCTTAATCGCTAAAATTCTGTTTTCTGAAGAACCTGCCCGCCCGGCGGGTCGTAAAAGGTTTGTTCAACGTCATTTCGCGGAGTGAAGCATGGCCCATGACATTTTGAAGGACTCTGTTGAGGCCCAGACGGGCCGAGCGGCGATATTTATCGTCGGCATCCTGCTGGGCGGGGTTTTGGTGGTCAACGCATACGTGGCGGACTTTATCTTCGCCAGCCAGACGATGACCCAGGGCGGCAAGAATTACAATTTCTACAGCGACTGGCTGGCCCTGGTCGGGGCGCTGCTGCTGGGGGTTCCGATTATCGTTCATGCCGCCAAGCACCTTTTTCACGGACATATGCACATGGACGAACTGGTCGCGCTGGCTGTAATCGCGGCTATCACGGCCATCGACTACAAGGCGGCCGGTGCGGTGGCGTTCTTTTTGCTGCTGGCGAACCTGATCGAAACGCGAACGGCGCTCGGCGCCAGGGCGAGCATCGAGCACCTTGTTCGCCTGGCGCCCAAAAAGGCCCATCGCCTGCGGGGCGGCACTGAAGAGATGGTGGACCCGCGCGAGCTTTCGCCGGGGGACGTTGTTCGCGTTCGCCCGGGCGACAACATTCCCGCCGACGGCGAGGTGATAGTCGGCCAGTCGTCTGTTAATCAGGCGAACATCACCGGCGAGTCTTTGCCCGTTGACAAGGCCGTCGGCGACGAGGTCTTCGCCGGCACGAACAATATGGCCGGCGCTATGGACGTTAAAGTAACTCGTGCCGGCGCAGACACTACGCTGGGCCGCGTCCAGAAGCTGATCCTCCAGGCCGAGCGAACCCGTATTCCGATCATGCGCATGATCGACCGCTATGCCGGCTACTATACTCCGACCATCCTGATGATTGCCGGGGCCGTGTTGTTTTTCACGCGCGACCTGGAGCGGACCGTAACGATGCTCGTGGTGGCCTGTCCGTGCGCGTTGATTCTGGCGGTGCCGACCGCCATGGTTGCGGCGCTTTCCTGTGCGGCGAGGCTCGGCATCCTGATTAAGGACGTCTCCAGCCTGGAGCTTGCGAAGAACCTGTCGGCCTTCGTGTTCGACAAGACCGGCACGTTGACAACCGGCGAACTATCGGTTACCCGGATGATGCCTGCCGGCGGCGTCGACGGTGCGGAACTGTTAGCCGCCGCGGCATCGGCGGAGCATCTTTCCAAGCATCCGGTCGCCCGCGCCGTGGTGGCCGTAGCCGAAAAGGCAAGGGTCATGCTGAGCGAGCCGGAGAATTTTGAGGAGATTCCAGGCCGGGGCGTGCGGGCGGAAGTGGACGGGCGGACCGTTCTGGTCGGCCGAAGCAGTTGGCTAAAAGACCAGGGCGTCAGCCTCGATGCGATGAATGACCCCAAGTACGCCGAGCCGGAAGGACTCAGTACGTTGTACGTCGTCAGTAATCAGAAGCTTCTGGGCTGGATAGGCATGGAAGACCGCACCCGCGCCGAGGCGCGCCAGGCGCTTGAGGAGCTGCGCGAGCTTGGCATGCGAGAGATGGTGATGGTTACCGGCGACCGCTGGTCGGTTGCGCGTCGCGTCGCGAAGGATATGGGCTGTACGGAGGTTCAGGCGGAAATTCTGCCGGCTGACAAACTCGAACTGGTGGATTCTCTTAGGCGGCAGGGCCATCGTGTCGCAGTGGTGGGCGACGGCGTCAACGACGCACCGGCGCTGGCTGCGGGCGACTTGTCCATCGCGATGAGCGCCGCCGGCAGCGACGTGGCTATCAACTCGGCGACCGTAGCACTGATGAACAACGACCTGCGACGCCTGCCGTTTCTCATCAGGCTCAGTCGTCGGACAATAAGCGTTGTGCATCAGAATCTTATCTTCGGCATTTCCTTCATCGTGGCCTTCGAGATTTTGGCCGCTCTCGGCGCCGTCGCACCCGTCTGGGCTGCGCTGCTGCACATGCTGGCTGCGACGGTTGTCATCTTCAACAGCGCCCGGCTGGTCCGGTTCGGCGAGGAACTGCACCGCGACGAAGAGCCTTCGGCCCCGCCCGCACCGCGTGCAAGGCTCGAGGCCGTGCCGGCGACATGACGATGAGAACGCCCCTACGGCGAAAGTGATTTGAAATGACGACGCGTTCTGGGCAGAACAAGTATGACAAGCACGACGGCTGCAATCGCCGCCTCGACTGTAACGTGCGCCGCCCGGTCGCCGAAACTGAGTGCGGAAAACTTATCAGGCCAGCCCAGCAGGGCCGCGCTTCGGGCCAATACGCCCGCTGCCGGCAGCGCTACGAGCCAATAGCTCCATCGCACGCCGCGAGCGAAAAAGCCCCACAGTATCCATGTCAAGGCCGCCACCACAATCAGGCCCGCGGCGAACAAATTGACGCGAGTGTCCCACTTTTCCGGATGCAGATAGACCGACAGCAGCGACGCGCTGATGATGACAGCCAGCAAGGCGACCGCCCGCCCCGCCCAGGCCATCAGGTTCACCAGCCCGGGCAGCGAGGCCGAAGACGCCTGGGCCTGCAATTCGCGGCGCTGGAACAGCCCCATGCCTACGGCCAGCACGCCCGCGACGTAACAGAGGCAGTAGCCCGCAGCCAACAGGGCGTATTTCAGCGTGATGGCCTCTTCGCTGGTCAGGGGGTCCTGCGGGTCAAAATAACGCAGGTTCGGCACGACCCAGCCCAGTATGCCTGCGGCTGGAACTTCCGCAGCCCATCGGCCGAACAAAAATGGATGTATCGAGCCGACAAAGAAAACACCCACACAGACCAACAGCGTGGCGACCTGTCCGAGCCGTGTGCTGGCCGCCACCGCCACAGCCACGAAAATAAGCACGGCCATGAACGTCAGCGCCGCACCGACCAGCAGTTGCGGGCGGATATCCTGGCCGAACGGAACGATTTGCCAGCCCTTGCCGATGAACGCGACCAGGCCCATGGCCGCCGAAAGCAGCACCAGGGCCAGCCATACGGTCGCGGAGGTGAACGTCCAGCCGAAAAGATAATTGCCCGCCATCGCAGTCAATATTGCAAGCGCCAGGGCCGAGCAACCAAATACGATGACCGGCCAGTCGTAGACGTCGGAGGCCGACGGCATGACTTTGTGGCGGACCGTCATCAGAAACACCAGCCCGCAAAGGTAGAACGCAACAGCCACGGCGCCGGCTACACCGGCGAACTTGCCCGCTACGAACGTGGCGCGGGAAACCGGCTTGGAGATAACCGTCAGGGCGGTGCGGTCTTCGATTTCGCGGCTGAGAACGGCCGATGCGCTGAACGCCGCCACCAGCAGCCCCGCGATCAACAGCGTGCTGAGGCCGAGGTTTTCCAGCATCTTCTGATCAGATTCATGGTAATCGGTGCCCATCGTCCAGCCGGTCAGTGGTACGTCGAGCACCAGCACTCCGAACGTCAACAGCACCAGGATGCCGAAAATCGGCTGGCGAATAGTCTGCACGAACGTGTTTCGACAGATAGACCAGAATCGAACCATGGCGGCGGCGTTTTCCTTTACGCGGGTTTTGGTACTACCGGTCCTACGAAGCCGGGGCCGAAAAAGTTTTGCGAGCTTGACAGGGATTGTAGCATTATCGCCTGTTGAGGAGAAGCTTTAGGGATGATTACACAGAAACGCGGAAAAAACATGGCGGTTGCCGGCCTCGTGTTGCAGGTGATTTTTGCGGCCGTAATGCTTGCGGTCTGGCTTGCGACGGGGTCGCTGGCGGCGATGTCGTGCACGTGGCTGCTGGCGGCGGGACTTGCGGTCTGGCTGATGGTGTTGGTGCTGTTCTATTGCCGCCAGCTCGAGCGGCGCGAGGCGGAAGAACTGGAAGACATCGCCGCTCATGCCGGCGGTGGCGGCACGATCTTTACCGGTGATCAGGAGGCGGACCACCGCCCAGCGGCCAGGCGGCTGGCGTGGATGGAGCGATGGGTCGTTCCAATCTTTACGATACTCTGGGCTTGTATGCACGCAGCCGCCGGCGCAGTGGCGATGCGATACCTTTTGAACACCCAGGCCGCCGAATTGACCCAGGCCGCACCGGCTGTGCTGTTTCTGCTGCTGATTGGGTTTCTGGCGTTTCTGTTCAGTCGATATGCCATTGGGATGAGCAGCGAGCGGCAGTGGCGCCTGCTGCGGGCTGCCGGAAGCTACCTGCTGGTAAACGTGCTGGCCATAGCAGGCGTTGTAGCCGCCTTGCTGTCCGCCTCGCAGGGCTACGGGTACGTGGACGCGATCGCCGCATATGTCATCCCGATCGTCCAGCTCGTTCTGGCGGCGGAGTTGCTGTTGAACTTCGTGTTGGATTTGTACCGTCCTCGACTGCCCGGACAGGAGCACCGCCCGAGTTTCGACAGCCGGCTGCTGAACCTCATTGCCGAGCCGAGCAAGGTCGGCCACTCCGTCGCCGAGACGCTGAATTACCAGTTTGGCTTCGAGGTCTCCAAGACGTGGTTTTATCAACTAATCGGGCGGGCGTTTGGCCCGCTGCTGATTTTCGGCGTGGTGGTGCTTTTCGCCATGAGCAGCCTGGTGGTGGTGCGTGAAGGCGAGCAGTACATCGTGCTTCACTGGGGCCGGGCTGATCCGGCCGAGCGAACGCTCCGGCCTGGACTGCACCTGAAATGGCCCTGGCCGATCGATACCGCCATGCGATTCCAGACCGGCAAGGTGCACGAGATTCTCCTCGGCGCCGGTCCGGCCCGCAGCGCCGAAGAGCGAAGGGCTGCATTCGTCAAGGGACGCGAGCTGTACCTCTGGACCGAAGAGCACGGTCGGCGCAAGGAGCTGAATTTTCTGGTGGCCAATCCCGTACCGGCCCGTGAGGCCCGCGAAGCGGACAAGCGCCCGCCGGTCAGCATTATTCGGCTGGTCGTGCCGGTCCAGTACCGGGTTCACAACGTATACGACTACTACCGCCGGATGCAGGATGCCGAAAGAATGCTGGAGCAGATTGCCTCTCGCGAGATGGTTCGCTACTGCGCCAGCGCGACGCTGAACGCCCCGGCCGGCGAGAAGGCGGCGGATCGGCCGGAGGCGATTATGACCTATGGCCGGCGACGCGCCGCCGCCGAGCTGAAGCGGCGCATTCAGGAAGAAGCCGACAACCTCTCGCTTGGTGTGGAGATTACCTACGTCGGCATGTTAGCCGTGCATCCGCCGCCGGAAGCGGCGCCGGCGTTCCAGGACGTGCTCAAGGCCGAACGCAAACAGGACCAGATGCGATACCAGGCCGAAGCCGAGGCCGCCGATATGCTGGCCGAG
>JAXIHJ010000074.1:0-14352 GCA_034189755.1 Planctomycetota bacterium | reverse complement strand
CGAATCCGCAGCAGGTTGGCAATAGCTCGGCCCTTGGAGGTCCGCGACATTGAGGGAATGTCATACACCTTCAGCCAGTGCATTCTCCCGTTGTTGAGAAAGACCAGCATGTAGTCGTGCGTGGAGGCGATAAACAATTCCTCGACAAAGTCGCCCTCCCTGGCGTCGGAGCCTATAATGCCCCGCCCGCCTCGGCCTTGCCGGCGATAAGTCGCCAGCGGCATTCGCTTCATGTAGCCTTCGTGCGTCAGCGTTACGACCACATCCTCTTCGGCGATGAGGTCCTCCATGTCGAACTGCTCGACGTCGCCGATGATCTCGGTGCGCCGCTCGTCGGCGTATTTTTCCTTCAGCTCGTGGATGTCCTCTCGAATGACGTCCAGCAACAACCGCTCTTCGCGCAGGATGGCTTCATGGTCTTCGATCTCCTCGACAAGCCTGGAATAATCCTTGGCGAGCTTTTCGATTTCCAGCCCGGTAAGCCGCTGAAGCTGCATAGCGAGAATCGCATCGGCCTGAACGCCGGTCAGGCGCTGGTCGCTGCCTCCGGCCCGCTTGACGAACGCCTTCGGCAGCAGCTTTCGGACGGTAGTCGCCTCGGTCAGCCGAAGCTTGTGGGCCATCAGACGCTGGTGGGCAGTCGGCACGTCAGGAGATTTCTTGATGATCTCGATGATGCGGTCGATATCCGCAACCGCGAGGATGAGGCCTTCGAGAATATGCGCCCGCTGGGATGCGCGGCGAAGCAGGAACATCGTCCGCCTACGAACGACTTCCTTGCGATGCTCGAGAAAATACCGCAGCATTTCCTTCAGGTTCAGTGTCTGGGGCGCATGGTTGACCAACGCGATGTTGATGATGCTGAAGGTCGATTGCAACACGGTGTGCCTGTATAGCTGATTGACTACCACCTGCGGCTCGATGCCCTTCTTCAGCTCGATGACGATCCGCATGCCGGTCCGGTCGCTGTGGTCCTGGACGTCCTGGATGCCGGGGATTTTGCCGGCCTTGGCCACGGCGGCGGTACGCTCGATTATGGTGTTCTTGAGCACTTGGTAGGGGATCTCGGTAATGACAATCTGCGCCTTGCCGCCCCGGGTCTGCTCGGTATGCATCCGGGCACGGACGGTAACACGCCCCCGGCCGGTCCTATAGCCCTCGATGATTCCCTTCCGCCCGCAGATAAGCCCGCCGGTGGGGAAATCCGGCCCTTTGACAATTTGCATCAACTGCTCTATTCCAGCCTCCGGATTATCTATCAGGCAGATCAGCGCGTCGCAGATTTCGCCGAGATTGTGAGGCGGTATGCTCGTGGCCATGCCAACCGCAATGCCCTGTGAGCCGTTGACAAGCAGATTGGGAAACTTGCCCGGAAGGACGGTCGGCTCGGTGCGCGTGTCGTCATAGTTAGGCTGCATGTCGACCGTTTCGAGGTTCAGGTCATGCAGCATTTCGATGGCCGGGGCGGTCATGCGGGCCTCGGTGTACCGCATCGCCGCCGGCGGGTCGCCGTCGATAGAGCCGAAGTTGCCCTGCGGGTCAATCAGCATATATCGCATCGACCAATGCTGGCCCATGCGCACCAGCGTCGGGTAGACCACGCCTTCGCCGTGCGGGTGATAATTTCCAGACGTGTCGCCGGCGATCTTGGCGCACTTGCGATGTTTGCTTCTCGGCCCGAGGTTCAGCTCGTTCATCGCCACGAGCACGCGCCGCTGGGAAGGTTTCAAACCGTCCCGCACGTCCGGCAGCGCCCGGTCCATGATGGTGCTCATCGCGTAGGTAAGATAACTTTCGCGAAGCTCCTCCTCGACCGGCAAATCTTCGACTCGCTCGTTCTCGAACGTTACCGTAGCCAGTTCCGTCGCCGCCGCGCCGGCGCCGGAAGGCGCTGCGGCTGTTTCGTCTTGCATATCTTCGTCCAAAGGCTTTGACACGCTATAAGCTCCACTATGATATATACTTGGATGCAATCCTCAGCCGGTGCGAAACCGGCCGACCGCCACCCCGGCCTTTCAGCACCTCAGCAACACTACATTATCGCAAAATAAACCGGTGATGTACAGAAGGGCTGCTCAATGAAGAGCAAAAACTGTGCGCGGGGGAGAGCGGGGTCATCTTCTGTTGCGCATCTCGCGCCGGACGCGCTCGAGGCGGTCCACGACATTTTGGAACAAAAGGCTGCCCGGTTCAGGAATCACCTCAAGCAGGTCCTGAAAATCCTGCGCCGCCCGACGCCAGTTTTTCTGCTCCTGGCGGTTGCAGGCATTGCGGTATTTTTCCGTAACGACCCCCACCAACTCGTCCAGCGCCCTGTGGTACATACGCTCGTGTTCGGGGTTGTCAAAACCCGCGACACGCTTGTAGGCCAGATGCCTCTTGAAGCTCTGGACGCACTTGTACAGGTTCCCTCGGCGCAGCTTGCGGTCCTCATACAATCGAAGCGCCTCGGTGAGCGCCTCGGCGGAGACTATCGAGTTCGGCGATTTTTTCATCCGAGCGGTGAGCACCTCGGATATTTCCCAGTCTTTCAGGCGGACAAGGTCGCCGGTTGATACCGGCTCCTGCCGGTCCCTGGAGGCAACCAGCACCACTATAAGCGCAATGATGGACGCGGCGTAGATACCGAATCCGATGGCGTACTTCTTCAACTTGGCCTTGCGCCGTTGCGTCTCCAACGGCTGGTCGGCCTGGTTAGTCTCGGGCAAAGGAGCGGTCGCCGGGTCAGATGGGCTTTCGGATGCAGGTGTCGCCGGTTCGTCGGATTTTTTTGGGGGCATGGCGGCATCGGCCAGGAAAGACCCCTGAAACTTTCGCATCGCCTCATCCGGGTCGTCGCCGGGCGCCACGAACAGGATCTCCGTATCCAGCCCCACCCCAAGCACGTCGCCGGTAGCCAGGAGAATTTTCCTGCCGGATTTATACCGCTTGCCGTTGACCCGCGTGCCGTTGGCGGAGAGATTTTCGACAACCCAGCCCTGGTCGATCAATTCAAACCGCATTTGCCTGCGCGAGGCGTGATCTTCCAGAAGCACGATATCGGCTAACGTATCCCGCCCGACGAGGGCGGCGTCGCCCATGATGACGGCCTTCTCGTCGGCCTGCGGGCCGGTCAGAAAGATGATTTCCGGTCGCGGGTTGGGCATTTCAGAACAATCCTCCGCGGATGATTTTCACAATAAACGGTGCGAATACAGCCAGTATGACGGCCATCAGGATCAGCAGGCCCGGGATGAGGATTCGCACGCCGGCGACGGCGGCGGCGTTCTCCGCGCGGACCGACCGTTGCAGCCGAAGCAGCATCGCCTGCGAATGCAGCACGTCGGCCAGCGGCGTGCCAAGCTGCTCGGCCTGGATAATGCTTGCGACGATGCTTCGCAGCAGTTCCACCGGCACGCGTCGCGCCAGGTTCTGAAGCGCCTCGGCCCGCGTAGCGCCGAGTTCTATTTCGGCCAGCGTTGTCCTCAACTCGACGTTGAAAGGATCGTCGGCTTCGGCCTGAACGACGGCGCGAACCGCCTCGGTAAACGTCGCACCCGCTCCCATCGCCAGGGAGATCAGGTCAAGCGAGTAAGGCAGCCGCTTGGAGATTGCCCTGATGCGCGTCGAGGCGCTGCTGTGAATGCGGTACAGGCTCAGCATCATCCCGGCGACGAAGCCGATTACTATCGCCACGAAGCTGAAGGCTCCGGTCAGGAGAAAGTGTGCCGCCTCCAGAACGCATCCGGCCAGCAGCCCGCCCAGCATCGACACGGCCAGATATTCCTCGGCTGTGTAGTAATTCGGGCTTCCGGCCGCCACGAGCGTTCGGCCAAGCCACTGCTTGGCCCGCGGTATGGCCAGGCGATGGCTTACCGACAAAAGCAGCCACATGCCCGGCTGAAGGACAGGCTCTTCGAACACCGTGCGGCGGTCGGTGTGCCCGGTCGCCAGGGCGACCTCCCGCTGCGGCGAAAGCTCCACCTTGCCCGGCTGGCTGAACACGGCCACGATAAGTGTGAACACCGATGCGAACAGACCCGCGGACAAAAACAAGTCCCAGAAGTCCAAGCCCCACGGCAGCGAAGCCGCCCAGGACAGCATCGGGATATTCACCGCGGAAACCATTCGGCTTTCCTTATCATATGTCGATTGAGCTAATCTTTTTTACCCACGCAAAGCCTGCGGCCATCAGTACGACGATAGCTGCCAGTATCACCTTGCCGATATCATCCGAGAACAACGCCCGAACGCTTGTCGGGTCGATCAGGTAGAGTATCGCCAGCACCACCGCTACAAGCCCGCCGAGGAATCGCGCATTGGCCCGGCCCTGCGCGGTAAGCGCCTCGACACGGCCTTCAAGGCGTTGGATCTCGCGGATGCTGTCGGCGATTCGGTCAAGCGTTTCGGCGAGGTTGCCGCCCCGCTCGCGATGCGTCAGAAGCGCCGAAAACAACAAACGGAAATCACCGGAACCGATTCGCACGGCGGTTCTGTTCATCGCCTCCTCAAGCGGCATCCCGTATTCATATTCCCGCAGCAGGTGGACAAACTCCTGCCTGAGCGGAACGGGTCCGTCTTCGGCCAGAAGCTCCATTGCCTGCACCATGTTCAGGTCGGCCCGAATGCCCGCCGAAAGGGTCTGGATGCCGGTAACCAATTGATCTTCCAGCCTATTGAGCCGGCGCCGGCAGAGAACCCTCAACAAAACCGTCGGCGCGGCCGCCGCCAGTACCGCTCCAACCAGCGCGCCCAGAAAGCTTCTGGTAACCGCCAGGCCCAGGCCCGCAAAAATCGCCATGCCCGCAAGCCAAAGCACCGTCGCCGTACGAGGTTGAATGTCTATCAGCAGCCTGCCGCGAAGCACCTTCCCAAACCGCTGCTCCTGAAGCAAAACAAGCGCCTGGAGCGGGCGCCAGCCAATCCACACCGCCGCGGCTGTGCCTGTGAAAATGATAATCCCGGTCAGAACCAGAGACGTCCAGTCCATCGGTGCGATCTCGGCGGCCGGTATCATGTGAAGACCCCGATATCCAGCGTTTCCTTTTCAATCAGCTCGTCGGCAAACCGCGGGATGTAACCGGTGTGCCGCAGTTTCGCCTTTTGCTCGGTTTCTCCGCGGCGGGTCCGGAGCACGAAGATGTCCTCTGTAATCACCCGCGTAGTCTCGGGGTCTATACCGACAATCTCGGTGATATGCGTGATTCTGCGTCGGCCGTCGGGCCTGCGGGCAATCTGCACGACCAGGTCGAGCGCGGCGACCATCTGCTCGCGAATAGCGCGAATGGGCATTTCCACAGCCGTCAGCACCATCGTCTCCAGCCTCATGAGCGTTTCGGCCGGGTTGTTGGCGTGAATGGTCGTCAGCGAGCCGTCGTGTCCGGTGTTCATCGCCTGGAGCATATCCAGGGCTTCGGCCCCGCGGCACTCGCCGACGATGAGGCGGTCCGGCCTCATGCGCAGCGCGTTGCGAACCAGGTCGCGAATGGTGTACGCGCCGCGGCCTTCGACGTTGGCCGGGCGAGTCTCCAGGCGCACCAGGTGCTCCTGCGGCAATTGCAGCTCGGCGGAGTCCTCGATGGTTACGATTCGCTCGGCCTGCGGGATGAAATTGCTCAGCACGTTGAGCGTAGTGGTCTTGCCGCTGCCGGTGCCGCCGGAGATGACGACGTTTTTTCGACCCAGCACGCACGCCCGGAGAAAGCTGGCCGACGCCTCGGTGAGCGTGCCGCGCTCCACAAGATCGTCGATGGTAAACGGAATGCGGGCGAATTTTCGGATAGTCAGCGTTGGTCCCGAGAGGCTCAGCGGGCTGATAATAGCGTTTAAGCGCGAGCCGTCGGGCAGGCGGGCGTCCACCAGCGGCGTGGAGCGGTCGATCCGCCGGCCTACCGGAGTGATTATCCGCTCGATGATGCTCTGGACAATTTCCTCGGAGAAAAAGCTCCGCCCCGTGTTCTGCACCGCGCCGTCCTTCTCGACGTAGATGCGGTCCTTGCCGACGACCATAATCTCGTTGATGTTCGGCATCTCCAGCAAGTCCTGCAACGGGCCGTAGCCGAAGACCACGTCCTCGATCTCCTTGGACAGCATCCGGGCGACGATATAATCTCGCATCCTGGGGGTAATCCGTGCGGCGAGGGTTTCCATCCGGGATGGAAAGTCCGCTTCGATGAGGCGTATGTCGTCCTTGAGCGTGTGCGGCCTCAGCCTCGGAGGCAGACCGCTTAACACGTCGCTGACTATCCGGCTGACAGCCTCTTCGTGCTTTTGCACCAGCAGGTCCGAGTCTTCGAAGCCGTAGCCGTACATCAGCTTGCCCGTCGCCCTTCGGACCAGTTCAGTAATGATGCGGCGCCAGAGCAGCTCCCGAACGAGATGGTCGGCCATCTCCTTGTCCACCTCGTCGGCGTGCGACCGGATAATCTCCGCCAAATGCTGCTTGATCAATTGCGCGTGCTTTTCGTCGGCCGAGACCAACTGCTCCGTAACTCTCAGATTCAGGCGCTCCAGAAGCTCGCCGTGCATTTTCTGTTCGAGTTCGACGATCTTTTTTCGCGGCGAGACGACCCGCTCGTCGGCCTTGAGGCGGCGAATGGAAGGCTCCATCATGTACAGGCTAAACTCGCCGATGCGGATTTCGTCACCGTACTCGATCCTGCCCCGCTGTTTGTGCCGGACAAGCTTGTTGGTAACAATCGTGTCGTTCAGGCCCAGCGATTCGACCCAGAAGGCCCCCGCCTCGTGAACTATCCTTGCGTGCCGGCGCGAGACGAACTGGCTGCGCAGCGTTACGTCGTTCGACTCGTCGCGTCCGATCGATACGCTTTCGTCGCCTACCTTGGCGATCTGGCGCTGGTCGGTGTAGTGGTTGTATATCCAGATTTCCACAAGTGTCAGCCTTGTCAGCTTGGGCCTATCTTCCGCCCCCGGAGGCGGCGGGCGATGCGGCGGCCAGGCCCTCAAGCTCCGAATTCACTTTTCCGGCCCGCACGGGAGCCCTGTCACGGGGATTGCGCAGCTCGAGCCATATGCTGCCCTGAACATGTGACAAAACGTTCGCCAGTTGCGCAGAGACCTCCGGGCTTACCTCCACGGTGATGCTGCGGTATGATCGCACCGCCTGATCGACATACCTGGCGCCGCCGGGTGGTTCCTTCAGCCCTCTGCCGCCGACGGCCAGCACCTTCAGCCATTCGGCGATACGATACGTCCGAAGCGGGCCTTTGCCGACGGACATGACCCCCATGATGTTGACCCTGTCGCCTACGTGCAGGATATCGCCCGGCGCACGCCGGGGGTCAACCACCAGCGAAACGGCCACCTTGCCCGGAGTAATCTTGCTGGATGGCAGGGACCGATGCTCGCCGATGACGTGAGGCCAGATAAGAACCTCGCCCTTCTGCGCAGAGCGCATAAGGCGCTTGCCGACGGCGTCCCACTTTTTTGCAGGCACCGCGCCGATTCCCTCTGCCGTTTCCCGCCCGATTTCAATGGAGGCCGGCTCGAAATCACGTCGTTCTATTTCCTCCCCGACGTCCATGTCACGAAGGAACCTCATCACCCATACCGTTTCGCCTTCGGCGGCGCTGCGAACCCGGCTGATGTGGATGTTGTAAACCACCACCACAACCGCAGCCAGCAACAGCGCCACAACGAGGAGCTTCTTGTTCCTAACGCCGAGGGTTTGTTCTTTCGTCATGGGCAGGTTCCCTTTGTTTCAGCCGGGCCGTCAAGGCTCGTCAGTTACAACCGTCAAGACCACGGTTACTATCTTGGCCTGATCGGCCGCTTTTCGCAAGGCCAGTATGATACGTGTTTGCCCCTCGATGAAGACAAGCACTTTCCGCCCCGCCTCCGGCGGCGTGTCTCGCAGCAGCCTGTAGCCGCCGGCGGCGAGTCTATCGGTGTAATACGCCGCGACGTCGTCAGTCTCAGCCTCGACGCTGTACCTGGCCTGCTGCTCGATGCAGCCTGCCGCCCGCCGCCTGAACGCGGCATGACGTGTTGCGCCCGGCGGTGGACGGACGCCGGCCGGGTCGGCGGCCAGCGGCTTTAGCCCCGCTACCGCCAATGGGCACCCAGATACATCCAGGACATTGACGTCATCAGCCTGCGCCTCGTGCAATTGCCCAGCCCGCCGGCAGGGCGATACGTACCGGCCGACGGATTTCCAGCATACGTGGATCTGCCATGCCGCAAACGCCACAGCCGCCAGGAGGCACACAACCGGCCACGCCGCACGTCTGCGCCTGCGGGACGGAGCGACTTCTTCAGTCTCGGGTTGACTTATCCGGCTCACCAGCGTTTCAGATAGAGGGCTTGAATGCTGCTTCGAAGCTCGTCGTCATCTATGCACATGACCGCGGCGTCCAGGTCCGCCAGGAACTGGTCCCGGACCGGCTGGAGATATGAAACCTCCGACCTTCGCCATTCAACGCCGTCGCGGCAGTACCGGCTGGTGATGGCGCCGGTGAATTTTTTCCACGCCTTCACGGTCGTCGGAAACTCTGCCGAGACCTTCGCGCAGCTGCCATGCGGGAAGCTCTGCCGGACGGTGCGGTCGGCGAACTCTTCGGGCCACGCCCCAATCTGCCCGGCGGCGGCGACCATGTCCGATATGGTCTGCGGATGTATAACATCCGGCCCGTCAATCGAGACGGGGTCCGCCCTGCCGTTGAAGAAAATCATGTTCAGGGCCTCGCTGCGGTTGAGGGTTCGGCCGGCCGGGTCGCTAATCTCAGGCCAGCCGTACAGGTCGCGCCAGACCGTGTAGTGGGCCGACAGCCTTACGCGCTGATGGTTCGTCATCGCGAAGCCCAGGAAAAATATCATCGCAATGACGACCGCAATCAGCGGGATGCACACAGCCAGTTCCGTGATGGCTGCGCCTCGGCGGCTATGCCTGCATCGCCTCATTTTGATTTCGGCTTTCGCATAATCAGTGGCTCAGATACATCTCGGCCATGTACGGGTCGATTCGGAGCATGTAGTCATAGATTTCTTCCAACTCCAGGACATCGACCATTTCGCTGACAGCCTCGGCGTCGGCGATGCCGTCTTCCATGCGATCCAGCCAGCTATCCCACTGCGCAACCGGCTGAAGCTGTACTCGCCAATCCTGCGTCCAGAGGTCCCAACTGGCATTGTTGAACAGCCCCGCCTGAGCCACGGCCACCATTGCGCCCGTCGGGTTGGCGCTGGAAAACCGCTGCGGCCAGATGGCGGCCTTGTCGCTTTTTCGAGTTACGCCCAGAAAGGCGAAAGGCTCTATACGGATACCCTGAAGCGGCTGGTCAGTTTCGTAGTCTTCGTACCAGACCAGCCGGCCTTCCTCGTCGGTCGGCTCGATCAGGATCGGCGCCGGCATTTCAGACGGTGTAGCGCCGGCGACCGGGCTGGACAAGTCGATCTCCTGGCGAATCTCGATGCCGCCGAAGACGCGCCATTCTACGAGATAAATCTCATACGGGACCGTGATGGGATCGCCGTTCTCATTCAGCACGGGGACGTTGTTGGGGTCCATGACGTATCGCGGCGGCAGCTTCATTTGGTAGTCATGGCTTACTCGGTGAGGACCGGTCCGGCGAATCCAGACGTAGTCCGTCAGCTTTTCCCAGTCGCCGGCGGTAACGTCATGCCAGCCGCGGCGGTCTTCGATCCATCTGTAGACCAGCTCCGGGGCGAACACATCGTCATGCGGCGTCCGTAGCTGGTTCGAATGGTATCTCATCGGGGTAAAGTTCAGCGTCGGCGGGGTCGGATCGTATGTCTTCATCCAGTTGGCCCGGTCGGACCAGTGGGTCGTCGATTTGACGCTGACGCGATAGTATCTGGTGGTCATAATCGGCGGCGGGCTTTCACCGTCGTTGTCGGCGGCGAATGCGCGTGCTTCGTTGTAGTCCAATATCCACTTGTCGGCGTATTGAACCTTCTGCGGCGCCGACAGGCCCAGCATGTAGGCGACCTTCACCTTCGCAAAGCTGCGCAGGTGGTAGGCAAATCGGCTGGTATCGACCGTTCCGGAATGCCAGCCGGCCGCGCCGAATAGGCCCAACACCGTTCCCAGGGCGTTTTCCAGCGGGCCGTAAGTACTATAGCCCCATCGCTCCTGCCTGACCCATCGATTCGCAGTCCAATCGTACTCGCTCCGGTCCCAGTAGCCTCGCCACTGATAAACCTTGGCGAACGGCCCGATACGGTGCGGATAGGCAAACTCCGGTATCGCCCCGCCGCGGACGCTGATTGTCCTGCAATCCCATGCGACGTCCTGCGACTGGGCCAGGTTATTCACCAGGTTGGATTGCCTGACTTCACTGACCCATCGCCGCCTGGCCGGGTTGTGCGGATATTCCCACCCGATGGCTATGTGATCCACCAGCACCGGTCCGAAATCGGCGAAGTCCGTCCGCCTGGCGGGCATTCGCGGCAGGACTGGCACGAGCAGCGCCGATTCGCCGCCGTCGGCCTGGCCGAAACGAACCGCGTTGGCCTGGGCGAGCAGGCCCGCCGACTCGACAGTCGCCTGCGAAAATTCATCCAGCGTAACGATAGCCTGCCAGATGGTACCCGAAGGCTCCGCCCCGTCGCCTGCGGACCATCGCGTGGCGCGGGTTATGTCGAACCCGTCCTCGGTAACCTTTTCGTCGGGATGGTCCAGCGTGCGGTCGATCTCGTACAACAGGTCGAGGTGAGTAGGCCCGTCGCCCTGCGGCGACGGGTTCATCTGCCGATAAAGCTCCGCCAGGCCGCGCCGGTAGAAATTATCTTCCTCGTAGACGGTGAAGGCCGGTACGACGTTTTGCCATTTAGCCAGGCCCAAGGGCAGCGAATCGTCGCCGGTCTCCTCGGCGATGGTCATCTCCGCCGCCAGCGGCAGCGCGTCCAGCACCGCGATCAGCGCTATCAGCCGGGTCTGGGTAACGTTGTTTATCGCCACGACGTTCATGCTGCGCGCCATCCAGCCGGCCCCGCTGACAGCCGCTGCATCCGCGGCGTTCTGCTGCGACAGGCGGTCGCTCAGCCTGCCGCCCAGGTTGTAAACGAAGAATACCAGCCCTACCAGGACCGTAATCGCCAACAGGGTGATGACCAGTATCTGTCCGCTGCGCTTTGCAGCCTGGCGAGGCGGGCCGGTAAAGGGTTGAACCGGAATTTTTTCCCGGCTGAGGCTCACGGAAGTTTCCTCCGGGCTATTTTGATTCTTTCAGTCGTCGTTCCGCCTCGGCGATCAGGGCCTTGACCTCGTCGGTATCCTTGAAGCCCCTTGCCAGCTTGAAGTAGGCCAGCGCGCCGCTGAAATTATTCTGATTCATCGCCGCCCTGCCCAGCGCCACGTTTTCGCTGTACCTCGTAAGCGCGATTCGCTGATTTACCTGTTCGGTGTCGCGAACGGCCTTGGCCTTGCGGAACATGTCGATCGCCTTGGACCACTGCCGCCTGGCCAGTAACTTATCGCCGGCGGCCAGGAATTTTTCATACCGTTGCACCTGCCTCATAGCCGCCTGCCTCGCGTCGATATCGGCCGCGGCGGCCGGCTTGATCTGCCGGGCCTGTTCGTACGCCGCGGCGGCCCGGACATATTGCCCGGCGTCGCGGAAGGCGTCAGCCTTGGCCAACTTGATGCGATAGCGGCACTCGGCAATCTTGGCAGCCAGACCGTCATCCATCCGAATCTTGGCTGCCGAGGTGTACTGGCTGACTGCTTCGTCCATATCGCCGGCTGCGAATGCCACGTCGCCGGCGGCGACGAGTTCCTGATGCCGGCTGCTGCGCTGAAGTTCGGCCAGCTCGTTGCGGGCTTCGGGCGTCGGCTTGTGCAACAACGATTTCTCAAACGCCTGCTTTGCCTCAGCCAGCCTGCCCTGGTCCCTTAGCTGCCGGCCGCGATCCAGCTCGATAGAGGCATGGAGGGTTTTGATCTTTTCCTTCGTCACCGCCGCCGGGCGAAGCCTGTCCATCCGCTGAAGTGCGGCAAGTTCCGCCGCCTTGTCGCCGGCGCGACCGGCGGTGACGGCAGCGGCGGCGGCGGCATCGTAATTACGTCTGACCGTCAGTAAATTGACTTTCTGATTCAGCGTCTTCTGAAGGTTGTTGCGCTGCTCGGCGAGCAGCTTCACGGCGAGGTCTGAGTTCAGCACAGCCTGCCCCTGGCGATAGGCGGCCTGGGCCTGGTCGAACTTGCCCTGGGCGGCCAGGCCGTCCCCGCGCGACAGATGCCCATCGTAGACGCTTCGAAACTCGGCACGGTCGAGCTTGTTGTAAAAAGCCTCCCGTTCGGCATCCTGTTCCGTCGAGAGGACCACGCCCCGAAGCTTCAACACGTCGCGGGCTTCGTTGAACATGCCGTCGGCCAGGTCGCGCTCGGCCTTGCTCATCGCATCGCGGAAGGTCCACGTGTTCGTACGGTATCTCTGGAAATCGTCTATCTCGGTGTCGACGCGTCGGGTCCATTCCAGCAGGTCGCTTCTGGCGGCCTGAACGACCTTAAGCTGCTGCCTGGCTTCGTTTTCCTCGGCTGCGGCGGTCTGCCAGTCCTGCTGAATGACGGCCTGATTCGCAGCAGCCAGGCGGACCATAACCGACGCCCGCGCCGACTGACTCGTCCCGCCGAACCTCTCGCCCAGACGTATGAAGCCCTTAATCGCCTCGGTGTATCGTGCGTTTTTATAGTGGTCTATCGCCGCCTCGTAGGCCGTGGATGCCGTCTGGCCCACGTGCTGACGCCGTTGGTAGTTCCGAACGACCAAGGTAACGACGATGCCCAAGGCGCTTAGAAGGATAACGCCGGCCAGCAGCAGTTTCGTCCGCAGCGGGAAGGCGCTCTTTGGAATAGGCGCCGTCGGCTGCGATTCGGCAAGCACCTGCAATTCGTCGCCTTCATCTTGAGGGAGGATATCGTCCTGGCTGGGCTTTTCGGCCTCGGGACGGCGCCCGGCTTTTTTCCGTCGGCCCCGCCGCGACGGCTCAGCCGCCCGCCCTCGAGGCGTGAACTTCATCTTAATGGCCCGGCCTAGCGATTCGGCGCTTTCGAACCGCTTGGCGAGGTCCTTGGACATCATCTTGGCCACGATCTCCGACAGCGCAACCGGTATGGCGGGGTTGACCTGGTGCAGCGCCGGGGCCTGGACTTTCTCATTGCCGTGCCACTTCATCCACCGAAGCGATTCGCTGTGCTTGTCACGCACCACGTCGCTGAAGGTTTCATTGAACTTCTCGCGCCCGGCGAGCATCTCATAGGCAATGAAGCCCAGCGAGTATATGTCGGCCCGGCCGTCGATCTTCTGGCCGCCGAACAGCTCAGGGGCCATGTACTTGGTCGTGCCCAACAGCATCGAGGTTTGGCCGGTGATGCTGGCGGCGACGCCGAAATCGGCGATCTTCACTCGCAGGTTTTCGCCGATGATGATGTTGGACGGCTTTATATCGCGGTGGACTATGCCGGCTGAATGGACAGTATGCAGGCCCGCGGCCAGCCGCCAGATAATCTGAAGCGCCGCCTTCGGTTCGATAGGCCCGTCGGCCTCGTCGAGGACCGTCTCCAGGCTCCGGCCGGAAACGTACTCCATAACGATAAACAACCCGCACTCGTCCTCGATGAGTTCGTGGATAGTAACGATAGCCGGCTGCTCGGACGCAAGGCGCGCGAGCGTCTGGGCCTCTTTGCGGAACCGCCGGAGAAACTCGGCGTCGGCCGCCAGGTGTGTCGATATCTGCTTGACGGCTACGTAGCGGTCCAGCGTTTCGTCGCGGCACTTGTAGATAATCGCCTGCCCGCCGATGCCCAGGCGCTGGCAGACTTCGTATTTGCCGATTTTCGCTCCGGCCGGCAGGCCCACGCCCTCGGTCCGGTCTGTATTATCATCTGCCATCAATGCACCCGCCTGTTCTGAAACACCAAGAGAATCATTGGGGGAACGATTCAATGTCTATGTAGTCGCGCACGCCCTCGTTGCTCAGGCGGCACGACGCCCGGATAATCAGGCCGTATTCTCTGTCGCCGAAATCCAACAGCACGCCGTCATCGCCGTCGAATTGCGAAAACAGCCAGTTCGCATACGGCACAGCCAGATGAAACGTATGCCGCAGGCTGACCGACAGGTCTTCGCGCTCGCCGTACGTCTCGCCGTCAGCCGGCGCAGCCAGCTCGACTTCCGTGTGGTCGGCGGCGTAGGCCATCTTTCGGGCAAGGTGCCTGCTGACCCACGTCGGCGAGTCCTGGCCGTACAGGCGAAAGAACCGTTCCAGCCCTTTGGTAAGTTCGGCCACGTCGGCTTCGGGCAGGTCGGCGTGGCTGCTTGATATCGGCATGACGGCCCAGACGGCGGCCGACTTTATCCGCAGCAGCTTGGCGGAGGCGACCGTCTCGGCCAC
>JAXIHJ010000073.1:0-26341 GCA_034189755.1 Planctomycetota bacterium | reverse complement strand
GCCGGATTGACGGCGTAATATTGCACGCTGCCGTCGATCTGGCTTCGAAACGTCTGCTTGTAGCTTTGCTCGGGCCGGCGGATGCGCAGCGTAACGGTCTCGGCATCCGTGATTTCGCCGTCCTTCATAATCTCAAGGTTTACCTTGCACTGGCCCTGGGCCGAAGGCGCCGGCCCGGCAAGTTCGAAACCGACCTTCCGCACGCTCAGCGGCGGGACCGGCGGCAGGGGGGTTGTCGTCGTTTCGACTTTACTGCCCGCGGCGCGAATGAACAGGTCGTTCAGCGGGGCGGTTGTGGCGTTGATTACTACCGCGGCGCCGAGGGTCCGCACCGCCTGCCCGATGATAAGGTCCGGCAGCGTCGCGTCGGCGACGTTGAGCAGGGCGGGCGCATCCGCCGAGACCAGCTTCGCCACAAGCTCACCCCTGACGCAGTGGAATAGCAGATCGTTTCTTCCCGGCTTGAGCAGAACGGGCAGCCAGACGTACCCGGTTCGGTACGGATCACCGGCGCGAGGCTCGCCGTTGACGTAGACCATGCCGTGTCCCGTTGCCGCCAGGAGCATCACCTTGGGCGTTTCGGCCCGAACGTTCAATGGTATGTAGGCGTAGCCGCCCTTAAGCGCAGCGTGTTTGAGCCGGCCGTTCTGGTCGGCGTCGATCGCCTGCCACGTTCGTGAGGTACCGTCCGGCAGATTCACCGTGTCGCCCGCCTTGGGCGCAAACGGTTGGCCGCTGGTCAATCGGGCCTCGACGGCGTCGGTATATACGGCGGCGCGTCCGTATCGGCCGACGGGCGGAATCACCAGGCACTTGCCCAGAACAACCCGTTCTCGCGGCTGCGACGCCGGACGAGACTCATCCGCCCACGCGCAGCGGCTGAAACCCCCACAGGCCGTCAACAAAATCATAAAACACATCGATAAGACGGCGCACGCCTTTTTCATTTTCGGGTTCTCCTGTCTGAAACTGGTAATTCCGCTCATACGGGTTTGGGCCTCCACCTTCTAAAAATCGCGCCGATGGAATATGAAAGCCGCCAATGCCAGAACGCCGAATTCAAGTCCGAGGGATGTGCCCACAATCCACACAGCCGACCGGCTGCGCATCTCGCGTTTCAGCTTACCGCGATGCACCTGCATCTCAATGCCGCGCAGCGCGTGGACCCGCCTGCGATAGGTTTTGGCCACGTTGTGCAGGTCGATAGCCAGTTCGCCGGCGGTTTGTTTCATTCATCGCTCCAGGGAAGGCGAAGCAGTCTACTCTTCCGGCGGTTCCTTGGCCTCCATCCAGGAGAACATCTTGCGCAGGCGCCGGCCGACGACCTCGATCGGGTGTTTTTTGTCGGCCTCGTAAAGCCGATTGAAGTTGGGCTTGCCGTTTTTGCACTCGTCCATCCATTGCTTGGCGAAGCTGCCGTCCTGAATGGCGGCGAGGATTTCCTTCATTCTCGCCTTGACGTGATCGTCGATTAACGTCGGCCCGATGACCATGTCGCCGTACTCGGCCGTGTTGGATATGCTGTATCGCATGTAGCTCAGGCCGCCTTCGGACATGAGCTTGATGATTAACAGCAGCTCGTGCAGCACTTCAAAATAGGCGATTCCGGGCTGGTAGCCGGCCTCGGTAAGCGTCTCGAAGCCCGCCTTGACCAGCGAGGTCAGCCCGCCGCAGAGCACCGCCTGCTCGCCGAAAAGGTCGGTCTCGGTTTCCTCGGTGAAGGTGGTTTCGATGATGCCCGCCCGTCCGCCGCCGACGCCGATGCCCCACGCCAGTGCGATGTCGTGGGCCTTGCCGGTCTGGTCCTTTTCCACTGCGACCAGGCAAGGCACGCCGCTGCCTCCGACGTAGCAGCTTCGGACGGTATGGCCGGGACCTTTCGGCGCGATCATAATCACGTCCACGCCGTCAGGCGGAACGACGGCGCCGAAGCGGATATTGAACCCGTGGCAGAAGCCCAGGGCCTTTCCCGCTGTGAGATTCGGCGCTATTGCCTCCTGGTAAACCGCCGGCTGAACCTCATCCGCCAGCGTGATGATGACCAGGTCGCCCTTTTTGGTCGCCTCGGCTGCGCCTATCGGTTCGAAACCGTGCTCCACCGCCAGCTTGTAGTTGCCGGTGTCTTTAAGCTCGGAGACGACCACGCTGACGCCGCTGTCACGGAGATTCTGCGCGTGCGCGTGGCCCTGGCTGCCATAACCGATGACGGCTACGGTCTTATCCCGCAGCGGTTCAAGCGAGCCATCCTTGTCGTAGAAAATTTTCAATTCTGCCATAGTCTGCTCCTCTGTATCGTCGTCGTTAACTCGCCAAAATTGCATCTTGTACCTGCCTTTTAGCCTCTCGTCAAGAATTGTCTGCCGGCATGGCGGTCGCAGTGGGCCGGAGTGGGCGGCTGTGGTAGGTGTTGCCTTTCGTCCGGGCGGCAGGGTAGAATCCTGCGTATGAAAGTGCGCATGCTGACGGTGTTGATTATGTTTCTGCTAGCCGGTTTCGGGCAGGGGTGTTGGGACTGGTTCAAGCCGGCGGCTTCTGATGGCCACATGGAGCAGACGCCGGCGCCGATCAATCTTCTTATGCCCAAGGCTGTGCGTATTCATCCGTTTACGGGCACGCGTACTTTTGAGGGCACCGGTGGCCTCAAGGGCCTGAACGTGCGGATCGAGCTGCTCGACGGCTATGGCGATTCAGCCAAGGGCTTCGGCAACTTCCGATTCGAGCTGTACAGGTTTTTGGCTTACAACAACGATTGCAAGGGCCGAAAGCTCGCCACCTGGGACGTGCCGCTGATGGACTCCAAGGCGAATCTCACGCACTGGGACAACATCACTCGAACGTATGAGTTCAAGCTCCAGTGGGACAAGCCTATCCCCGTGGGCCGCCGTTTAGTAGTCGTAGCCGTCTTCACAAGCCCGTTTACCCAGCGCCTGTTTGCCGAGCGCGTGTTCGTGGCGGGGCAGTAGCGGCCCTAGTCTTCCGACGGTCGGCTGGTTGGTTTCGTCGTCTGTGTCGTCGTCTGAGTTGTCGGCCCGGCCCGGGCGGGTCGTGACGTCGCAGGTTCGTACTTGCGCAGGTTCAGTGTGATAAGGATCGGTCGAACCCTTGCCGTCGCAGGCCGGGAGGCCGGCTGTGTAACAGCCGACGCCACCACGAAACGACGCATACGCTTCCTGGATTCCAATTTCGACGGGCCTGCCCCTTTTAACATTGGTTTGTCGTTGAGCGAGGCCGCTTCGCCCGCGCCCCTATAGGACTTTTTGGCTTGAAGCGCATCGGCGGCTTGTTTTTTCTCCGGCACGAGCGGCGATTCTGCTACCGTAGTGCCGGCGACGAAAACCTTACCAGCCGCCACGACGCCGCCAGCGCCGGCGGAGTCGGCGAGCTTCGGGCTGGGCTGCAACTGTGAAACCCGCTGGCGGCTGCGAATCAGGTTCAGGTCACTGTTCAATCTGGACATCTGTTTCGCACTGGCGCTGACCCGATACTTGACCTGTGTCGGATTGATCTCCTCGACCTCGTAGGCATAAGCCATTTTGTAGGACAAATGCGTAGCGCCCGGCGTAAGCGGCTGGATGGAGTTGCAGGCGAGCACCAGTTCCACCTCGCGCCGTGCGACGTGCAGGTCGTCGGTGTAGATTACCACGTTTTCGACGTCCGGCGATTCCTCGCTGTGACGGCGTGCGATGGGTTTTTCGGCCGGCCCGGCCTCCGGTGCGGGCTTGGGCGTTGCGGAGAGATTTTCAACGGTTCCGCCGCGCTCGGCCTCGTCGGGTGCTTGGGCAAGCTTGTCGGCGTCTTTGCCGGACTCGGCTGGATGCCGTCCGACCGTCGCTTGGCGCAGAGATACCACAATGGTTACACCCGCACCGCAGACGATCAGCAGCATCGCCGCCGTTGCCAGCAGGCGGACCCATCGCATGGACCTGGCCTCCGGCTCGTGCGTGCCGGCGCGGATCAGTTGTTGTCGCTCGGCCTGGGCCAGTACGTCGTCGGCGAAACCGTTCGGCGCCTCGGCCCTTGCCAGGCCGCGCACCAGCTTGCGGGTCGCGCGCAGGCGGGTGAGTTCGGCGGCAAGCTCGGCATCCGCCTGAACGGCCTGCTCGAGGCGGGCGGCGGCGCGGGCGTCCAGTTCGCCGTCCAGGTAGGCTGAAAGCTGCTCGTGAAGATGTTCGTTAGTTTTTTCTCGCTCGTTCATGTCAACCAACCAGGTACTGAAGCTTTTTTGACAGGATTCGTCTGGCCCGATGCAGCCGGCTCTTGACCGTTCCTGCGGGCACGTTCAGCACGTCGGCGATTTGTGCGTAGTTCATTTCCTCTATATCTCTCAATACGACGACCAGTCGATACTCGTCGTCCAGTTCCGCAATTGCCTTGTTGACGCGTTGAGCGGTTTCGGCCGACATGGCTGCCGCCTGCGGGTTAGGCTCTCGCCTGCCTGCCGCAGCCGCCGTCAGCAGCCCGGCCCGCTCGCCGCAGTCTTCCGGCCCGTCGAGCGAATGAAACCTGATCCGCCCGCGGCGGCGCCGATGTGATATTGTCAAGTTGGCGGCGATCCGGAACAGCCAGGTGTAGAACCCGCTCTGCCCGCGAAACTGCCGGAGTTTGGCCAGGGCCTTCAGAAAGGCCTCCTGGGCCAGTTCTTCGGCGTCCGCACGGTTGCCGCACAATCGAAACACCATATTAAAAACGCGGTCCTGGTACTTCGCCACCAGCAGCGCGAAGGCCTGCATATCGCCGCTTCGACACCGCTCAATCAGCGCAGCGTCGGCAAAGGCTATGGCCTGCGGCGAGCCTGACTCATCGCCGCCGTCGCCCAGGTTATCAACCAATGTTTTTGACGCCCGGTCGGCCATCGTGTTCCGAAAAAATCCTTTCCGCCCGCCGCATAATTCATACGGCCGCGTTGTAGTGTTAGTTTTCCGTTATCAGGTGATTGAAGCTCCTGAGACAGCGATAAAGCCGGCGATACTGAAGGTATTTCTCCCGGTAGCGCCGACTCTGTTCTTTATTCGGATGATAGGTGCGTTCTATGTGCACCATGGCCTCGACGGCGTCGCGTATGTTTTTGAAGCAGCCGACGGATACGCCCGCCAGCATGGCCGCTCCAAGAGAGGCGGCCTCCGGGGTCCGCATCGAGCAGACCGGCATCTCAAAGGTGTCCGCCTTCATTTGGAGCCATCTCCGGCTCCTCGCTCCGCCGCCGACAGCCCTAAGCTGCCGTATGCCCAGGCCTGCATCGTTCATCTTGTCTATGTTCAGCTTCATTTCGTAGTTGGTGGAATCCAGCACCGCCTTGGATATATCCTGCCTGGTGGTGTCAATGGTCAGGCCCACCAACGCGCCGCGCGAGCCGGAATCGAGGTAGGGGGTTCCCGATCCCACAAAATGCGGCAGGAAGAACAGGCTCCTGATTTCGTCGGAGGCTTCCTCGACGATAATGTCGTAGGCGTCCCGCTCCGATTCGGCCGCCCGGGCCGTTTCCACGCCGCAGAGCGTATCACGATACCATCTAAGCAACAACCCGCCGGTCAGATTAAAGGCGATAGAGACGTACTGCTGAGGCTCTACATGCGGGTAACAGGAATAATTGCCTGAGAGCATTTTTTCAGACAGTATTGGCTTGGCAAACGCCGGGCAGATAGCGTCCGAGGTGCCTGTGGCTTTCATGGCTATGCCAGGCTCTATGATTCCTGCCCCCAGTGCCCCGCAGGGCTGGTCGTGCCCGCCGGCGGCTACGACAACCTCGCCCTGAAAACCAAGTTCCCGCGACAGGTCGGGCAGCACGTGCCCGATTACAGACGACGAGGCGCAAGGTTCCGGCAGGAGATTTTTATCGATACCGGCGGCTTGCAATATCTCGTCGGACCAGCGTTTGTTGACCACGTCGAAGGCCATGGTTCGGCCGGCCAAAGACCAATCGATAACGTAACGGCCGGTGAGCTTGAAGCTTACGAAATCTTCCACGCAGAGGAATTTCACTGCTTTTGCGAACATGTCGGGGCGGTTTTGCCTGTACCACATTATCTTGTTGATAGAATACATGGCGTGCAGCGGCATGCCGGTTATCTTAAAAAGCCGCTCAGCGCCGAAATGCTCCCGCCACCATTTGGACTGCTGAACCGTTCTGAGGTCGAACGACACGCTGAAGTTACAAAGGGGTTGGCCTGTAGCGTCAACGGCTGTTACCGCTTCGCCCTGGCAGGAGACGCTTAGCGCCCGAACCGGGTCCGCCTCAACCTGCCGGTTAACGGTCTGCAACAGAACGGTTACCTTTTGCCAAAGCCCCCGGCTGTCGAGTTCCGACCAGCCGGGCTGGGGGTGGAGAAGGGGATATTCCAGATAGGCCGATGCCAGCACGTTGCCCTCCAGGTCGAAGGCTACGGCCTTGCAGCCTGTTGTTCCCACGTCCAGCCCAAGCAGGCTCATACCGCCGTCACCTCGTATCCCAGATATTTTTCAAAGGCCTCGCGGACCGGTTCCAGCACGTGGCCCGGTGTAACGGTAACGTGATGTCGATGGCCGGCGTAGCCGATTGTGCGCAGGACGTTCTGGAGGTCGGGAATTTGCACCACGCCGGCGCATCCGAAAAAGGCCTTGGGGATCGGGTCCTTCGTGAACCTCCCCTGGCCGAGGTAGACCTTTATTTTGCCGGCCTGTGTCATCGTGTTTCCGAAGGTCATCGGCGTGGGCTTGATTCGCCCGACGTTGCAGCCGAAAGCCCGGCCCTTGCCCACGGCCTTATTGAGAATGCCGTGGTCGATTATTCGCCCCTTGCCGGCCATCATCGAGGACGGCACCGGGCCGCAATGGAAGATAATGCACTTGTCCCGGTGCTCGCCGTAGTTGTTGTTCCAGTCCAGACACGCCGCAGCCTTGCCTGAAGCCAAAGAAAGCGCGTGCATCGTCATGGCGCTGCCGACGTCCACCTCACATGCCGCCGGTATGCCTCGCTCGTTCAGCTCGCCCAGCAGCACGCACGGGGATATGCCCAGCTCGGTCTGCATCTCCGTCCAGCAGCGAATGGCGATGGCGTCCAGGTCGTATTGCTCGATCATCTCATCCAGCACCACGCCCAGCTTCGCAAGGTTCTCAAAGGCTTTGCGAGGCACGGCCCGCCAGGAGGTGAAATCCCTGAGCCGCTGGACCTTGGCCTTGACCTTGCTGTTGGTGCTTCTGAGGGCCTTTACCTGGGCAAAAACAGCGGACAAGTCAAATGTCTCGGTGGTAACGCCGTACCGCTGGAGGGCCGACTCGTCGATTCGCACGGTCTTGAACGGCGTGGTGCGGGCGCCTATGGCGCCGATGGTTATATCTTTCATTCCGGCCACCACGCGGCAGAGGCGGTCGAAGTAATCGACGTTGGCTGCAAAAACATCGCTGAGCGGATGGACCGTGTGGGGTTCCTGTATGGTAAACGGCAGGCCGTATTGGCAAAAGACGTCCATGACCGAAAACTTGCCGCAGAAAGCGTCGCGGCGGCTGGCTGTGCCCATTTTGTCCAGCTCGTCGCCGTAGGCCTGGATGAGGATCGGCACTCCGCAGTCTTTCAACGCCGCTATTGCGCCGGTCTCGTCGCCGAAGTTCGGCAGGCAGAGTATCACGCCCTGGAACCGGCCTCGGTTCTGCCTGAGGAACTCGGCGTAGATTTTGCCTTCCTGCGGCGTTTCCACGGCGCCGTGATTTGTCGCCTTGGGGTCCAGCGAGATTGTTTCGTAGCCCAGTTTTTTCAGCGACGCGGTCAGCTCCCTGCGTGCCCCGGTCTGAAGCGAAGCCGGGAAAAAACCGCGATTACTGAAAAACAGTGCGAACGTGGCCTTTTTGTTCTTCATGGCAGTGGTCCTCAATTTTCCGGGTTGATAATATCTACCGAGTCAGCAAGTTCCAATTCTTCAGTCAAAAGCCGGACCGCAGCTTTGCGCACGGCCCGCTGCGCGTCGGCGACGGAATCTTTGCAGGCCGCCTCGTAGGCCTGGCGAATGACGGTGGCTACGTTAATCTTGGCAATACCGTTGCGGGCGGCCTGAAGGATATAGCTTTTAGAAATCCCACTGCCGCCGTGCAATACCAGTGGTACGTTGACGGCCTGGTGCAGCCGACGAATATGGCCGATATCGAGCCTGGCGGCGGTTTTTTCCTTGTTTCTCTTCTCGGCTGAAAGTGCACCGTGGATGTTACCGACGGCCACAGAAAGCCAGTCCGCACCGCTCTGCTCGATGAACCGCCCGGCCTGACCAATATCGGTGAATCCCCTGCGTGAAGCAAACAGTTCTTCGTATGGCGGCATGGCCGCAGGCCCGTAGCCCAGCACGGCGCCAACCTCCGCCTCGACCGGTATTCCCGCAGCGTGGGCCATATCAACGACCTTCCGGGTGGCGGCGATGTTGCTGTCCAGGTCGGTCCACGAGCCATCCACCATTACCGATTGATACCCCAATTCGACGGCCTCGGCTATGACGGATTCGTAATCGACGGGCCGGCCTTCCTCGCTGACTACTGGCACGTGGTCCAGGTGAAGCCGGGTGAACCTTTCGTCCTTTAGGCGTTGATATTCCTTGTGGGTCGTCGGCAGATCAACGGCCCCGAACTGTTCCCAGTCCACCTGGGCTACGGCGACTAGGCCGAAACTGCGGACCTCGCGGAGAGCTGCTATAACAGGCTCCATCATCGGCAGATAAGAGATGTTGAACGCGGGTATGACCTTGTGGGCCTGCATGGCGTTCTGCATGAGTTGCCTGGTGGATAGCATAACCACTCTCTTGGCGAAGTAATCTAAGATAGTCTAACAGAACGGCGTTGGTTCGTGAATGCGTAAATGCAATACGCGCAGCCCGGCGGATTAACGTGCTGAGGTGTGTCCCCCCTCAGTTGGTCAGGTTGCCTCGTGGGCCTCTTGAAGTTTTTTATCTTCAGAGTCTTCGGTGGCCTTCTCGCCGGTGCCTTCGAAATACAGGTGTTTTTGGGCGTCTTCGCCCTCGTCGGCCTTGACGGATACGGCGATGCCTGTGTTGTTCTTGTAGCCGCTGCGCAGAATCTCCTCGCTGATGGGGTCTTCCACGTGCTGTTCGATTGCCCGCCGCAGCGGCCTGGCGCCGAAGTCGGGATTGTAGCCCTTGTCGATGAGAAACTCTTTGGCCTCGTCGTTCAGTTCGAGCTTCAGCCCGTGCTCAGCCAGCCGCTGACGCACCTTGCGAAGCTCGTAATCGACGATCGTGCAGAGATCCTCGCGGGTCAGCGCCTTGAAGACGATGATGTCATCGAGACGGTTGAGGAACTCAGGCCGGAAGTGCCGCTCGACTTCCTGATGGAGCATTTCCTTCATCTTCTCGTAATTGGCTTCTTCATCGCGTCGCCCGAAGCCGAAGCTGCCCTTCGACTTGATCATCTCCGCGCCGATGTTTGTGGTCAGAATCAAGATGGTATTGCGGAAGTCCACCCGCCGGCCGAACGAATCTGTCAGTTGCCCTTCCTCCATGATTTGCAGCAGCATGTTGAACACGTCCGGGTGCGCCTTTTCGATTTCGTCCAGCAGGACAACCGCGTAAGGCCTGCGGCGAATACGCTCGGTGAGCTGGCCGCCTTCTTCATAGCCGACGTAGCCCGGCGGTGCGCCGATAAGCCGCGAGACGTTGTGCTTCTCCATGTACTCGGACATGTCCATCTGCACCAGCGCGTCTTCATCGCCGAACATGAACTCAGCCATCGCCTTTGAAAGCAGTGTTTTGCCGACGCCGGACGGCCCTGCGAAGATAAAGGAACCCATCGGGCGGCGGGGGTCTTTCAGGCCTGAACGGGCACGCCGGATGGACTTGGCGACCGCCTTGATGGCTTCGTCCTGGCTGACGACTCGCTTGTGCAGTTCGTCTTCCAGTTGCAGCAGGCGCTGGGCCTCTTCGGCCTCCAGGCGGGTCAGCGGCACGCCGGTCATCTTCGAGACGACCTCGGCGACGACTTCCTCGTCCACGACGCCGTCGGTCTCGCTGAGGCGATCTTTCCATGCCTGGCGCATCTGGTCTTTTTTCGTACGGAGCTGCTCGGCCTGGTCGCGCAGCTCGGCGGCTCGCTCATAATCGGCGTTCTTGACGGCCTCGTCTTTTTCGAGCTGGAGTTTTTTGACTTGCTCCTCGACGTCGGCGAGGTCTGGCGGCCTGGTCATGCTCTTGAGCCGGATGCGAGCACCGGCCTCGTCAATAACGTCAATGGCCTTGTCGGGCTGCACGCGGCCGGTAACGTATCGGCTGGATAATTCCACCGCCTTTTCCAGCGCCTCATCGCTGAAGCTGACCCGATGGTGCGCCTCGTAGCGGTCGCGCAGGCCCTTGAGAATTTTCAGCGTCTGCTGCCTGTTCGGCGGGTTGACGATAATGGTCTGGAACCGCCGCTCCAGCGCGCCGTCCTTCTCGATGTGCTTTCGATACTCATCCATTGTGGTCGCGCCGATGCACTGAATTTCGCCTCGGCTCAGCGACGGCTTGAGCACGTTGGCGGCGTCTATGGCGCCTTCGGCGCCACCGGCGCCGACCAGCGTGTGCAGTTCGTCGATGAACAGGATGACGTTTCGGGCACGACGGACCTCGTTCATGACGGCCTTGATCCGCTCCTCGAACTGCCCGCGGTATTTCGTACCGGCTACCATCATCGCCAGGTCCAGCGCGACGATGCGCCTATCGTGCAGAATTTCCGGTACGTCGTTGGAGACGATTTTTCTGGCCAGACCTTCGACGATCGCCGTCTTGCCGACGCCGGCCTCACCCAGCAGGACGGGATTGTTCTTGGTCCGGCGGCACAGCACCTGGATCACCCGTTCAATTTCATCCTGCCGCCCGATTACCGGATCAAGCTGGTCCTGGCGGGCCAGTTCCGTCAGGTCGCGGCCGAAACTGTCCAGCGCGGGGGTTTTGCTTTTGGTCCGCCGGCCGGCCTTGCCGGGTGAACCGGCGGGCGATTCTGTCGGCTCGAGACCGGCGCCAAGAAGCTGGAGCACCTCTTCGCGGACGTCGTCCAGCTTCAGGTCGAGGTTCATCATCACCTGGGCGGCGACACCGTCCTGCTCGCGCAGCAGGCCCAGCAGGATGTGCTCGGTGCCGACGTAGTTGTGGCTTAAGTTGCGAGCCTCCTCCAGAGCGTATTCGATGACCTTCTTGGCCCGAGGCGTCTGAGGCAGCTTGCCCATCGTAACCATGTCAGGCCCGGTCTTGACGAGCTTCTCAACCTCCATGCGGACCTTCTGAAGGTCCACGCTGAGGTTCTTCAGCACGTTTGCGCCGACCCCGCTGCCTTCCTTGATCAGGCCCAGCAGGATGTGCTCGGTGCCGATGTTGTCGTGGTTGAATCGCTGGGCCTCCTGATGGGCCAGCGCCATGACCTTCCGTGCGCGTTCGGTAAAGCGTTCAAACATCTGTTTGTGGCTCCCTCATTCCTTGGGGCGCGTTGACCGACACAAAACCGTATATGTCACGAGGCGCCTTTGACGTTCGCACCTCCCTGCAAACTATTGTATTGCCCGGGGGGGAAACTATCAAGGCGCTACGACTATCTGATTATATCGGCCAGTCGGGCCTGTAAATTCATTTCAAGTCGCCGGGCCAAGTGGCCGCTTGCCGGAAACGGCGTTTTCTGGTACTAGAAAGGCTTCTGTGGCGGGGCCGGCTAGAGCAGGCTAGCCAGATGGTTTGTGCGTACCGTCTACTTTTAAAAACGTTCAAAAATGGAGCAACGACCATGTCGAAAGGCACATATTCACAAGAAACCGAATTTCTTCGCAGGCACGTGGACCTTATTGAACTGACTGGTTCCGGCCAGGCCCGCGTGGCCGTGGCGCCGGCCTACCAGGGCCGGGTGATGACCTCCAGCCTGGACGGCGAAACGTCTTTCGGCTGGCTGAACACGGCCTTTATCGACTCTGGCGAGGACGACTCGGCCTTCAACAACTACGGCGGCGAGGACCGCCTCTGGCTGGGGCCGGAGGCAGGTCAGTTCGGACTGTGGTTCGCCGAGGGCGAGCCGTTCGATATGGACCACTGGAAGACCCCTCCGGCGCTCAACACCGGCTCGTTCGAGCTGACCGACCAGTCGGCCGACATGGCCGCCATGAGCAGGTGGTTCGAGGTAACCAACTACAGCAACACCACGTTTTGCTGCTCTGTCGAGCGGACGATCCGGCTGCTAAGCGAGGCCGACGCAGCCGGCCATCTCGGCGCCAAGATACCGGCCGGCCTGGCCATGGTGGGTTTTGAGTCCACCAACACGCTGACCAATTCCGACGAGAAGGCCTGGACCCGCGATACCGGGCTGCTGAGTATCTGGATACTCGGCATGTTCAAGCCGCTGCCGAGGGGCAAGGTCATCGTGCCGTTTCGCCCCGGAACTGAAGCCGACCTTGGTACGAAGGTTACCACCGACTACTTCAACCCGATCCCGCCGGACCGCTGCAAGGTGGGCGACGGCCACGTGCTGTTTAGCTGTGACGGAAAGCTCCGCAGCAAGATAGGCATCTCGGCCACCCGTGCCAAGGCGACGCTCGGCAGCTACGACCCCGATGCGAAGGTGCTGACTATTGTGCAGTTCAACCTGCCCGGCGACGCAGCCGATCGGCCTTACGTCAACAGCCTGTGGCGGTTGCAGGACCTTGCGGCCGAGGCGTTCGCCGGCGACGTCGTCAACAGCTACAACGACGGCGAGTTGGCTCCGGGCGCCGGGCAACTGGGGCCGTTCTATGAAATCGAGACCTCCAGCCCTGCCGCCGAACTGAAAAGCGGCCGGGACCTGACGCACGTCCACCGCACGTTCCACTTCGCCGGTAACTTCGAAGCCCTGAACGACCTGGCGCAAAAGCTGCTTGGTGTGAGTCTCGAACAATGTGAAAGCTGACTGGCCGGGACGTCGAAGGTTTTTTTATTTACGCCGTGGATACCGTGATGGCCATGAACGCATCCTGGACCATGTCCATACTGAGAGTCAGCAGGCCGTCGCGGTAGTTGCTGTCCCAGGATCGCCCGTCGACGCCCCAGGGGTTATAGACTGTAACATAAAGCTCGCCGCCGAGGCTCTCGACCGACTTGACCATGTAAGCATGTGAGCCGACGACCGGTGAGGAGGCGTCCCACCAGCTTCCCATTGTAACGGCGTGGCCGCTGTTAAGCTGCGAGTTGAGATAGTTGTATATCGAATGTGCTGAGCCGTAAAGCGAACGTGACTGCGCATCGACGCCGGTAACTTCCTCGTACACCGGTTCCATCCACCCGCCGCTGATCGATGCGTAGGAGTTGTCGCCGGTGCGGAAGTAGGCGTAGGCCTTTTCCATAAGCGGCACCCAGATTTCGCCGGTGTCGCTGAAGTCCGCATATGCCAGGTAGCCGCCTGAGTTGACCGGCAGGTCGGCGTCGAGCCGCAAAAACACCTCTTCGCCGCCGCGGTAGTAGCGCATCGCATACGTCCCGTCGCCCAGCGGGGTTATCATCTGCTGGACAAGGTCCGCATCGGTGTCGGCCAGGCTGGCCAGGGCCGCCAGGTAGTAGCAGTCGCCCACGGCGCCCTGGTTGATGTCGCTGTACTGCGGCCCGTCGGCGAACAGCGGACGGTCCGCGAAATTGTTGTAGCCGGTGGCATAGTAGGTTACCGTCGGGTCGGTAAAGTTCTGGCCTGCTATTTCCAGCGAGACGTACGACGCAGACCGCCTGTTGGTCGTGTAGGGCTGATAAAATTCCGTGATGCTGTGCACGCTGCCGGCGGCCTGCTCGGCGGATGACGTGTCGCCGAGGCTGTCGGCGCCGTCGGCCCAGAAGCTGTCCATGCCAGCCTCGCCGCTGACCGCGTCCGTTCCGCCGCCGACGCTGATCAGCAGGTCGTCGCCGTCGCCGCCGAAGATCGCAGCCGAGCCTTGACTGGCCTCGAAAACCGTGTCGTTGCCGCCGCCGGCGTAGATTACACTTGAGCAAAGAACGGAGTTTCGCAGGCAAATAGTGTCATTGCCGTCGAAGCTGTAAAGGACTATCGCCGCAAAACTGCCCCCGAACACCTCGCTGCCCGCAGCCGTCGTCATCGTGATGGCGCTCAACGAGGCGGAGAGCGTGATGTCATCCTGCCCGTCGGTGCCCAGTACGATTAGTTGCAGGCTGCCGCCGTTGGAGTATGTGGTGGCCGTGATTTCCGAACCGGGTGTATAGTCAGGATTCGGGTCGGGGGTCGGTTCGGGGTCCGGTTCAGGATCGGGATCAGGCTCAGGTGGGATGACCGGTGTTTCAGTGGTCATCATCATTCTGTACCGGCCGACGTCGGTCCCGACGCCGGAGGCGCAGAGATAATAGCTCTGGCCGGCGGTAACGTCGAAGCTCGCACGGGAGTTTGTGCCGAGTCCGCCGTCGTCGTCATATTCCAGCAGGTTGCCGTCGGCGTCATATACCGATAATTCCGTATCCAGGACGTTTCGTCGATCGCAGTCGAAGAGGTGGACCGTCATGGTGCCCGTCTTTGGCGCCACAAAAACCATCATGTCTTGGTCCGTGGCGTAGTTGATTTGCCCGGCGGCTCGGCCCTTGCCTGTCCTGCCGATTCTTATCGGCTTGGCTGTCTCGATGGTGTTTCCGCAGTCGTCCTTTGCATCGGCGGTAAATAGCAGGTCGTAGTCTCCCAGGCTGCCGCGGGCGCCCCTGACGAGGGCGTATAACACCTCTGACGGTTTCGTGGAGAGTTTCGTCCTGCTGTCGGTGGTTTTCCTGGAGACGTTGTCGTTCCTGCGTATGCGCCGCCCCTTTTGGTTGTAGATTTCGAGGTATGGGTCCAAACCGCTGCCGCTGGCCGTTGCGTCTATGGAAAGTCCGCCACGGGCCTGGCCGGTGAACTTGTACATGGCCATGTCGCCGCGTCCGGCGATCTGGCCGGTTACAGCCACCCGGCCGGCCGGCAACAGGTCCACGGTAACCGCAGAGGAGAACAAGTCCGCCAAAACCGACGTTCCGCTCAACAACAAACGTGGTTCGAGCGAATCCAGCGTGGGGGTTTGCGTATTTTTTTTCGGATCCATAACCAACCTCAAAGGAGCAAGTAAACACACGGAAACTTGCCACCTCTGAGGCGGCGCAATGCGCAACGGACTACATACACTGCCTGCTACATGCAATGTAGGATTCATTCAGGCGGCGGGCAAATCCGGGCCGACATACCGGCGCCGGAACTTGACGGGGACAGCCGTTCGTCGTACAAACATCCGTTCCTTAGCATTCGGAGACGAGAAGATGTCTATGCAGACGGAATTGATTGAGACGACCAAGAAGGTCCTGATGCCGAACTACGGCCCGCCGCTTCGAGCGATGGTCCGCGGCAGCGGCGCTAAGATATGGGACGCCGACGGCGGACAGTACATCGATTTTTTCGCAGGCTTCGGCGGCGGCGGAGTGGCGGGGCATTGTCATCCGGCCGTCGTAGAGGCGATTGGCAAACAGGCCGGGACGCTCCTGTCGCACGGCAACTTTTTCACCAACCCGCCGCAGGTCGAGTTGGCCGAGGCTATCACCAAACATGCCTTCGCCGGCAAGGCGTTCTTCTGCCACAGCGGCGCAGAGGCAAACGAAGCGGCGATAAAGCTTGTCCGCTTAGCAGCCGGCGATGAGCGGTACAAAATTATCAGCTTCCACAACTGTTTCCACGGTCGAACGATGGGAAGCCTGTCACTGACGCCCGCTGCCAAGCAGACCGGCTTCGAGCCGATGCTGCCCGGCAACGTGAAGGTCGATTATGGCGATCTGGACGCCGTCGCCGAGGCCGTCGATGACGAAACCGCCGGCATCTTCGTCGAGCCAGTCCAGGGCGAGGGCGGAGTGAATGTGCCGACGGCGGAGTTCATGCAGGGCCTGCGGGCGCTGTGCGACGAAAAAAACATCCTGCTGGTGGTCGATGAGGTCTGGACCGCCCCGGCGCGGACGGGCCGGTGGTTTGCGTATCAGCATTTCGGCGTCGTGCCGGACGTCATGACGCTGGCCAAGGCCATTGGCGGCGGCGTGCCGGTGGGCGTCTGCCTCGCGTCGCCGAAATACGCCGACGTGCTCGCCGCCGGGACGCACGGCTGCACGATGGGCGGCAACCCGCTGTGTGCGGCGGCCGGGGTGGCGTGCATGAAGCTCATCGAGCAGCACGACCTCGTTGCACGGGCGGCCGGCCTGGGCCGGCAGGTTACCCAGGCCATTGCCGCTGCCGGAATCGGCTGCGTCAAAGAGGTCCGCGGACTGGGTCTGATGATCGGTGTCGAGCTGGACAAGTCGGCCAGGGACGTGTTCCTGAAGGCGATGGACAGCGGTCTGCTGGTCTGCTACGCCGGACGGAGCGTACTGCGCCTGGCGCCGCCGCTGGTCATAGAAGACGACGTGCTCGCAAAGGGCATGGATATACTGATAGACGTGCTGAAGAAGTAGGCCGCACCGTGGATCGGATTTACATGGACAATTCGGCGACGAGCTTTCCCAAGCCCGATACCGTCATGAAGGCGATGGCGGGCTTTGCTGATGATTGTGGCGCGTCAGCCGGGCGAGGGGCCTACGCCGAGGCCAGGCAGTGCGAGCAGATTATCGCCACGTGCCGCGCACGAGTCGCAGAGCTTATCAACGCCGAGTCGCCTGAGCGGGTCGTCTTCGCTCTGAACTGTTCGGAGGCGTTAATGGTCGTCATCCGCGGCCTGCTGAACACGGCTGAGCGCGGCGCGCACGTTATCGCCACGGCGATGGAGCACAATTCGGTGCTTCGGCCTCTAAACACACTGGCCGAACAGATCGGCATTTGGCCGGAGTTCGTACCGTGCGACGTGAAAACCGGCCTGGTCGACCCGGACGATATTCGCCGGGCAATCCGCCCGGAGACGAAGTTAATCGCCTGCGTGCATGTTTCTAATGTTACGGGCACAATCCAGCCAATCGGCCAAGTCGCGCAGATCGCCCGCGAGCGCGGCGTTTTTTGCCTGATCGATTCGGCTCAGGCGGCGGGCCACGTGGAGTTAGACGTCCAGGAGCTGGGTGCCGATTTCCTGGCTTTCCCCGGCCACAAGGGTTTGCTCGGTCCGCTCGGTACGGGTGTGCTGTATATCCGGCCGGGCGTGGAGCGGCGCCTGCCCACGATGAAGGAAGGCGGCACGGGCACGATTTCCGAGAAGCCCGTTCAGCCGCAGACCATGCCCGACAAGTATGAAATCGGCTCGCACAACGCCATAGGCCTGGCCGGGCTTGCCGAGGGCGTCCGTTGGCTGCTGGACCGCGGTGTGGCGGGCATCCGAGCCCACGACGTCCGCCTTTCCGGTCTGTTTCTGAAATGCACTGACGGCGTCGAGCACCTGAATGTTTACGGCCCGCGAAAACTTGACGAACGGGCGGGCGTATTCAGCGTGAACGTGGAAGGGACAAGCCCGCACGAACTGGCGGCTGTGTTGGAGAGGGATTTCGGCGTGCTTACGCGTCCCGGCGTACATTGTGCTCCGCTGGCGCATAAGACAATCGGTACGCATCCGGCCGGCGCCTGCCGCCTGAGCTTCGGGCCGTTCAACACGGAAGACCACGTTCGTCACGCAGCCGACGCGCTGGCCAAGATTGCCCAACAGGCTGCTGTAGGAAAATAAGCGCCCCCGCCCGCAAAGCCGGACGCCCTCAAATCTCGCCGGTATTTAAAAACTTGTGGCACACCATCGCCGAGGCCTTCTTGCCCGTCGTGGAGATGAACGTTACCTTGCCCGGCGTGAACTTCACGGTCCTTGTCTTGCCGAAGGAGCGGGGGATTTTCGCCACGCCCTGGATATACCGGATGGCTGTGGGACTTTTGGGCGAAAGGCGGATCGCGGTAGGGGCGCCGGCCCGGCTGGCGGGGTTAGACCCCAATGACGGTCCCATCCCGGCGGCCAGGTAGGCACAGCCGTCTTCCAGACCCAGGCAGTTGGTCCGCCCGTCCCACGGTTCGGTGTGCCGGCCTCGGTTTTCGCTCCAGATGGTCAAGGTCGGCAGGACGGCCGGGTCCTTCAGCGAAAACCACAGATAGCCTTCAGGCTCGAACACCGCCGTCGTCCATGCGGGCGTGCGGCCGGTCTTGTGGAACACGCCCACTATGTCGCAGAAGCCCGCTGGTCCCGGCCTGCGAGTGAAGTCCAGGTGCGTCGGTGTCTTCCAGATCGACGGGACGCGGAGCAGGCTGTCGAATCGCCCGGCGACGGCGGCTGCGTAATATTCACCCTCGGCCGGTCGGCCCGGCTCGACGGGAAACGTCAGGCCAAGGCGAATGTTACTGGTCGTTATGCCGATGCTGCCGGGCCGGTCGGGCATGGCCAGCGTGGCATGATGGCCGAGGGGGAATCGCCCGGTGAAGCCTTCCAGTTCGTGCCGGCAGTAGACGACGGTCTGACCGTCCACGAGGCTCAGATACTTGGTGATTTTCCCGGCCGGCGCTCGCGTTCTTATCGACAGCGTCAACGTAACGGTCCGGGCCCGCCGGTCCATGCCGGCCAGCCGCCACTTTTTGGAGGCCGGCTCGCCGTGGACGAGATACGACCGCCCGCGGTAGCTGCCGCCGCCGAACGGCATGCAGAAAAAATCGCCGCGCAGCGGCACGAGGACCGGCTCGGTGATTTTTCGCCCCTCGCTTTGCCATGGGCTGATGAAATATGGCTGAGCCTTCCTGCCGCCGGCAAGACGGAATGTTACGGGCGCCATGTGCCCGCCGAGTGCAGTTACCGCAAGCTCAACGCGATCGGAGGCAACGACCCATGAAGGCTGATTCGCGATGGTTGTTGGTTTCGGTTTCACGGCCATTATAGATTACTCACCGAACACCTCTTTGTACCATGTGTGCATCTCTTCATTACTGATGGCGGTGGTTCGTCCGGCCTCGTACTCAGCGTCCACGTGGTCGCGGACGGCAAGCAGGCGGGAATCGTCCTTGGCTACGTCCAGGCCGCAATACGACTCGATCCAATGCTTGATGCCGGATGCCCCGGACTTGTCCGTAATCGCCACGTTGGGCGGGCGGCATAAAATTTTCTGCGTGTCGAATGCGCTGTATATCTCTTCGCTCTTGAGCAGCCCGTCGGCGTGAATGCCCGCACGGGTAGTGTTGAAGTCCCGCCCGGCCAGCGGATAGTTGGCCGGAACCTCATAGCCGATTTCATCGCGGAAATACTCGGCGATCTCCGTAATGACACAGTAGTTGACGCTGGGATTTTGTCCGCGGAGCTGAGCGACCTCGACGACCATTCCTTCAAGCGGCGGGTTGCCCGTCCGCTCTCCGATGCCCAGCAGCGACGTGTTGGCCGCCGCACACCCGAACTGCCATGCCGTCGAAGCGCATATCAACACCTTGTGAAAGTCATTGTGGCCGTGCCACTCCAGCAGTTCACCGGGCACGCCGGCATCGTGAATCAGGCCGTGAACCAACTTCGGCACGGACCGCGGCAGTTTGGCGTGCGGGCACGGTATGCCATAGCCCAGCGTGTCGCACAGCCGGATCTTGATCTCAATGCCGCTTTCGGCCATTAGCTTCATCAACTCGATGGCGAAGGGCACCACGAAGCCGTAGAAATCCGCACGCGTGATGTCCTCGAAGTGGCATCGCGGGCGGATACCCTCGTTCAAAGCCGCCTGGACGATGTCCAGGTACTGCTGCATGGCCTGTCGGCGGGTCTTCTTGAGCTTCAGGAAGATGTGATAGTCGCTGCAACTTGTCAGGATGCCGGTCTCCGGCAGCTTCATCTGCTTGACGAGTTTGAAGTCGTTCTTGACCGCTCGTATCCAGCCGGTAACTTCCGGAAACTTCGCGCCGACCTGGCGGCATTTTTCGACGGCCTCGCGGTCCTTCTCCGAGTACAGGAAGAATTCGCTCTGGCGGATCAGGCCGGCCCCGCCGTCCAGCTTGCTCATGAGCTTGTAGAGGTCTGCGACCTGCTGAGCGGTGTATGGCGGGCGGGCCTGCTGGCCGTCGCGGAAAGTCGTGTCGGTGATCCAGATGTCCTTCGCCGGCGCCACCGGTGGAGCAGCGTCCTCAAAGAGGACCCGCGGCAGCTCAGTGTATGGAAACATCTCACGAAACAGGTTCGGCTCCTGCACGTCCTGTAACGGGTAATTTGAAGGTTTTGAATTCGTTTTCGCCAAGTGGTTGTCTCCTTAATAAAGGGTTACCAACTATACGTGCGTCCGGCAAGCCCACCCATAGCTATGGATGGGCTTTTTGCAGCGTTTCAAGTAATTCGCACCACGCTGTCCCCGATGTGCAGCCTGCCGGCGGCAAAGAGACGAATTGCCTCCGGATAGGCGATGCACTCCTGCTTGAAGACGCGCGCCGCCAGCGTGTCGGCGTCGTCGCCTTCTTCGACCGGTACGGCCCGCTGGACGATGATGGGGCCGCGATCGTATTCGTTCGTTACGAAGTGCACCGTGCAGCCGGAAACTTTGCAGCCGGCCGCCAGCACCGCCTCATGAACGTGATGGCCGTACATGCCGCTGCCGCCGAAGCTTGGCAGCAGTGCAGGGTGAATGTTCATGACCTTGCCTTCGTATTGCGGCGGAACCCGCCACAGCGACAGAAAGCCGGCTTGCAAAACAAGTCCCGTCTCCGCCGCGTCCAGGCGCTCGGCGATGGCAGCCGAATAGCCTGCAATATCCGCCGGGCCGTCTTTTCGCCTGAACGATTTATACGGCACGCTGAATACTTCCAGCCCGGCTGAGCGGGCACGCTCGATGCCTTTGCAGTCGCGCGACGCGACCACCACGGCCACCTCGCACGGCAGCTCGCCGCGCTGGATCAGCTCGTGGAGATTCAACAGCGTCCGCCCACCGCCGGAAATCAACACACCCAGCCTGAGCTTCTTCTCGCGCGTCTCATTCATGACGGCGACATTATACACGAAGCACGCACCGACGACCAGCAAGCCGGGCCGGTCTCGATGGGCGGATGAGTAGGAATCAGACGCTGTAGTATTTTTCTTCCAGGCGTTTCAGGAACTTGAGGCCTTGCGATATGAGCACGTCGCTGGATGGCGCCAGATCACGCCAGATGCATGTGGCGCCCCTCATGGACTCCGACGGCTCCACGAAAGACTCCAGCCCGACGATGCCCCGGTAATTCGATTCTGCCAGGGCGCGGTAGATTCCTTCCCAGTCGACCAGCCCCTCACCCGGTACACCGCGGTGGCTCTCACTGAGGTGATAGTGGCACAGACAGTGGGCGGCCAGCTTCGTAGGCTCATAGAAGCCGGTTTCTTCAATATTCATGTGGTATGCGTCGAGGTGCACGTAGACGTTGGGTTCGTCTATGCGCTGGCGAAGCTCCAATGCCTGCTCGGCCGTATTTATCAGGAAGGTCTCGTATCTGTTGACCGGCTCGATGCCGACCTTCAGACCCAGATCGCCTGCCAGCCTTGCCGCTTCTTTCAGGTTTTCCGCGGCGTATTTCCAGTGCTTCGCCTCGGGCCTGCCGTCCAGCTTTCGGCTAATCGCCGAGTAGATTACACCGGAAAAGCAGTCGGCCCCCATCGCGGCCGTTTTTCGGACGCATTCTTTCAGGTACGCCAGTCCGGCGCGACGGACATCGGCGTCGTCTGAGGTGATATCCACAGAAGCCGACAACGCAGTGGACGTGCAGACGCCCAGGCCCACCTTCTCCAGCTCGGCCTTGATCGCGGCAGGGTCAACTAGATCAATGTCCATCAGCGGGATCTCTATCAAGTCGAGGCCGAGGTCCTTTACGTGTTGAACCAGCCGCAGGCAGTCATTACTCCACTGTGAGGTCCAACTGTAAGCGTGGACGGCATACTTCAGCGGGTTGCTCATGGCATTGTCTCCTGATATTGCGTTCCGAGTGTTGTACCGGGTTTGCTGTCAGGCCGTTTTACTCTTGCTCGATGTACTTCCGGCTCATAAGGAAGCTCACGCGGTCGAGGATGTCCTTGTTGAGCGTTTTGCGGAGGATTTTCCTGGCCGCGGTCATGTTGGTTCGCCGCGTTACGTGCACGATGATGATGCGCTCGTTGCTCATGCCTTCCAGCACTTTAGGCAGGTCGCTGACATGCAGGTGCTTGCCCGCCCTGGCGCGGCTGAGGTGGTCGTTGTCGAAGAACGTGCACTCGATCAGCAGGGCTTTGGCGTTGGCGACGGCGGGCATGTCGGCGTAATTGGCCGGGCCGGTGTCGAGCAGAGAGGCCACCAGCGGAAACTCCAGGCGGTAGGTAATCTCAACGTTTTTTTTCTTCAGTTCGACCAGTTGCTGGCTGGTCAGGCCGGTGAATTCGTCCTTGAGCTTATTCCGCACGTCGATAACGGCGAAACCCAGCGAGCCCGGCACGTGGCGCGTGGCGAAGGTCCGCGCGACCAGGCCGCGGCGAATCTGGTAGTCCTGGTCCGGCATCATGCCGACGAACTTGTGCGGCGGGACGTGGCCTTCAACGCGGCCCCATGCCTTCATCAGCTCCTCAAGCGGCCCTGCCAGGCCCGCCGGCACCAGCGCCACGCCGTCGGAGATGCCCTGGAAATCACGCTGGGCGAAGTAGTATGGCAGCCCGGCTACGTGGTCCATGTGCCCGTGACTCAGCAGCACGTGATTGACAGTCAGCGCCTCGCGCGGGCATTTGCCGATGTCGAAAGTGCAGTCCAGCTCCGGCGCAATGACGAGCGATTCCTCGCCCGCTATGCTGTAGCCGGCCAGCGTGAAGTCGCCCAGATTCACCTCGGATAATTGGTAAGGCCTTATCTTCATGTTGGTATGCTCTTGGTGTTCACAAACGCATCGTATTGTGAGTTGTCGTTCCGGTCAAGCACGGCGAAATTCTGGTAACCGAAGCGTTGAGACGCTAGGCTGTTTCGTCGCGGAGCAATGGAGCTTTACGACGACAAACCGATGCGCGGCCTGGGCGAGGTGCTGAAACTGAGCTGGCCGGCCGGCCTGAGCATGCTTAACGTTACCCTGATGCGCTTCATAGACGGGTTCATGGTATCTCGGCTGGGTCCCGGTCCGTTCAGCGCACAGTTTGTCGGAGGCATGTCTGCCTTCGTGCCGGAAAGCTTTATCATCGGCACGCTGACCGTGGTTAACACCTATGTAAGCCAGAACCTGGGAGCAGGGCGGTACAGACGCTGCGGGCAATATGCCTGGGCGGGTCTCTTGCTGGCGGTTGCCTTTGCAATACTTGTACTGCCGCTGGCGTTGTTTTCCAGGTCTTTGTTCGGCCTGCTCGGCCACGAGGAGGTGGTGCTGGAATCGATGTACTTCCGCTACATGATTCTCAGCGTGCTTGTAACCTCGCCGACAAAAGTGCTGGAGCAATTTTTCTACGGCATTCACCGGCCCGGCATTGTGCTGGTGATTTCACTGCTTTGCAATGGTTGCAACGTCGTGGCGAACTACGCGCTGATCTTTGGTAAGTGGGGCTGTCCCGCACTGGGCCTGGAGGGCGCAGCCATAGCTACGCTCAGTTGCTGGGTGCTGCAATTCGCCGTTTTGCTGGTGGTGTTTCTCGCACCGGCGATGCATCGCCGCTACGGGACGTGGTTCGTGGCGACCGCAAGCAGGCGACAGTGCAAAGAAATCCTGAAAATCGGTTATCCCGCCGGTGTCCAGTTTGTCAACGACATACTGCCGTGGACGATTTTCATGACGGTTTTGGTTGGCAAATTCGGCATCGCGCACCGCGCCGCTGGTGTGGTGGTTATGCGATACGTCTCGATTTCATTCATGCCTGTTGTCGGCATCGGCATAGCTACGACGGCGCTGGTGGGTCGTTACATCGGCGCCGGCCGACGTGACCTGGCCCGGAGACGCGCCCACGCCGCGCTGGCGGCGGGCATGGTCTACATGGGTCTCTGTGGCCTGGTGTTCTGGATATTTCGCTATCCTATGGTCAGCCTATATATCAAAGTCATGCCTTCTGAGAACCTCTCGCCTGCCCAGGCTCAAGCGCTGGCCAGTGAGATACTGCACATCGGCAGCCGATTCATGTTGCTCGCGGCCGTGTTTCAGTTGTTCGACGCCGTCGGCATTGTTTACAACGGCGCCCTGCGCGGCGCGGGCGATACGTTCTGGCCGATGATCGTCGCCACGGTGCTCAGTTGGACGATTATCATTGTTGGGGGCACGCTGGCGACTGTGCTGCTGCCGGGCCTGTCCAGCGTGGGGCCCTGGGCCGTTGCCAGTTTATATGTGGTGATGCTGGGAATAGCGTTCGCCTGGCGGTTTGAATCCAGGCTGTGGCACAAGATCAACCTGTTTAGGCGGAGCCCCGGGCAACCGGGTGCGGACAAAGTTCATTGACGCCTTTGGCCGGGCCGATATAATCCTAAGCAAGCTGTAATCAGGCATACATGCCGAAAGGTGATTCATGCGGACGTTTCAGGGTGACAACCTGGCTGGCTCGCGGGCCCGTGTATCAGAGGCCGCCGGCTGCGTCCGCGCCTGCATGATTGCCGTTGTCATAGGCATCGAACGGAATGCCTTAGGGTAACGGCAAATCTTCTCGTGCGTTTGAAAGCCCTGAGGCCAATATTAGCTCCAGGGCTTTTTTGATATGATGATTTGGAGACGCTTCTCATGGCGGATAAGAATATCCAGTATAAAGACACGCTGAACCTGCCGAAGACCTCATTCGACATGCGTGCCCGGCTGCGGGAAAAAGAGCCTGTCATCCAGACCAAGTGGACTCGCCAGAATCTCTACAGCCAGGTCCGCGCCGCCCGCGACGGGGGGCCTCGATTTATCCTGCACGACGGTCCGCCATACGCCAATGGCGACATACACATGGGCACGGCCCTGAACAAGGTGCTGAAAGACATGGTTGTTCGCGTCAAGACGATGTCAGGCTGCGATTCACCCTACGTGCCCGGCTGGGACTGCCACGGCCTGCCGATAGAGCAGAAGGTGCTCGATGAGCTTGGCACCGCAGCCGCGACGATGGAGCCGATGGAGGTCCGTCGCCGCTGCCGGTCTTACGCCGAGAGGTTCGTGGCCCTGCAATCCGAGCAGTTCAGGCGGCTGGGCGTTATGGGGCAGTTCGACAAGCCCTACATCACCATGGACCCGGCCTACGAGGCGGCGGTGCTGGAGGTGTTCGCCCGCCTGCTCGAGCGCGGCGTGGTCTACAAACAGCTCAAGCCCGTGCACTGGTCCATCGCCAACCGCACCGCACTGGCCGACGCCGAGCTGGAATATTACGACCGCGAAGATCCGAGCATCTACGTCCTGCTGCCGGTCGAGAACGCCGAGCCTTTCAGGCGGGTTTTCGGACTGACCGACCCGGCGCCGATATATCTGATGGTCTGGACGACCACGCCGTGGACGCTGCCGGCCAATGAGGCCGTGGCCGTCCACGACGATTTTGATTATGCCGCCGTCAAGTTCCGGCATTGTGACAGTCAGGTAATCGCCGTTATCGACAGGCAGTTGGTCGACCGTGTCCTTGACGCCGCAGGCATCAAGGATCGCGATGTTCTGGTGGACAACATCAAAGGCTCGCAGTTGACCACCGGCTCGGTAATGGCCGAGGATCTGCGATACAGGCACCCTTTGGTCGCAGGCAAAACCTGCCCCGTGGTCCCGGCGCATTATGTTACGCACGAGGATGGAACGGGATTGGTTCACACCGCGCCCGGCCACGGACTGGAGGACTACGGCACGGCCTTAAAATGCGGGCTGGAAATTTATTGTCCCGTCCGGGCCGACGGCACGTTCGACGAAACCGCACCCGACTGGCTAGAGGGCAAAATCGTCTGGGATGCCAACGGCTTAATCGTCGAGCACCTTCGTGAAGCCGGGCTGCTTGTGCACCGGGAGACCATCACGCACAGCTATCCGCACGACTGGCGGTCGAAGACGCCGGTCATCTTCCGCGCGACGGAGCAGTGGTTTATCGCCGTGGACAAACCGCTCGCCGGTACGCAGCAGTCGCTGCGCGACTTGGCCATGGACGCCTGCCGGCGCGACGTTGATGACGGCGGCGTCAATTTCATCCCACCGTGGGGCCGCAACCGCATCGCCGGCATGCTCGAAAGCCGCCCCGACTGGTGCATCTCGCGCCAGCGGGTCTGGGGGCTGCCGATACCGGCTTTCTACAATAAAGCCGGCGAGTTTCTCATGACGCCGGCTTCGGTCCGCGCGGTCGCCAGGGCCATAGCCGCCGAAGGCTCCGACGCGTGGTTTGATCGCAGCCCGGCGGAACTGCTGGGCGACTACGCCCCGGCCGACGACCCGGACGTAACCGGGCCGGAAAAATTTCAGCCGACCGAGCTTGTCGCCGGTGTGGACATATTCGACGTGTGGTTTGAGTCCGGCTCAAGCTGGTTTGCCGTTGCCCTGGCCCGCGGGCTGGCCGACGAGGTCCCCGTAGACCTGTACCTCGAAG
>JAXIHJ010000072.1:0-3887 GCA_034189755.1 Planctomycetota bacterium | reverse complement strand
CCGGCAATCACACGAAACCCTGCGTCTTTCAAGCCTTGGGTCAGACCACCGCAGCCACAAAAGAGGTCTATCGCGACAAATGGCTCGCTATCTTCCACCCTTTGTCGTTTTGTTCCACGCATGTATCTCTCCAACACGTTATCGTCATGTTGATTTTACCCGAAATTCAGCCAATGCCAATTATCATTTTGAGGACAAAGGGAGGGACAAAGGGGAACAAAGGAGCAAAGGGGGCCTCGAACCCGCATGCGGTGAAGTCGCCGACGCGACATAGCCGCTTTGGCGACGTCGCGTTGCGCCGGGCAAGCACCTCGGCTACGGCACCTGATTTGTTGAATTGAAAATTGAAAATTGGAAATTATCAATGTCAATTGCCCATTTCCCCATCCGGCCAGGAGGTTGAGCTTCTGTGCGTATGGCAGGTTGGTCTTGCGGCGGCGGCGGGTCGCGCCTAGAATGTCGGCTTCGCTGGCAGTCGAACCGTTGGAGAGCAAGATGAGTATCGAGGCAATCGACCTTCGTCGCGGTATGGGCGTCAAATATAATGATGGTGTCTGGGTGTGCGCCGGCAACAAGAAAGTCGCCAAGGGAAAAGGCCGGAGCTATCAGAGCATCCAGCTCAAGAACATCCGGACCGGCCAGCTCATAGAGGAGCGATTCCGCACGCAGGCCGAGTTCGAGCAGGTCATGCTGGACCGCCGGGCGATGGAATATCTTTATTCCGACAGTGGCAGCCACGTCGTGATGGACCCGAACACGTACGATCAGATTCACCTGCCGGCTGAGCTTATCGGCGACGCGTCGGTGTACCTAAGCCCCAACGTAACGCTCCAGGTGGCCTTCGTAGAGGGCAATCCCGTAACCGTCGAGTTGCCCAATACGGTTGAGCTGAAGGTTACCGACACGCCGCCGGAGGTCAAAGGCGCCACGGCCACTACGCAACTGAAGGACGCCGTCTGTGAAGGCGGCGCGAGGATAAAGGTCCCGCCGTTTATCGAAAACGGCCAGCTCGTCAAGGTCGATACGCGTAGCGGCGAATACCTAGGCCGGGCGTGAAGCGGCCTCATATTTCGGATTTGCCCATGGAAAGGGGCTACTAGAGCAAGCGAACATGAGCACCGTCGTAATCATTCCGGCCAGGTACGCCTCAAAGCGTCTGCCCGGCAAGGCGTTGCTGGCTGAAACGGGCAAACCGCTGATCCAGCACGTGGTCGAGTCGATCCGCGGGGCCAGGCAGGTTTCGCGGACGGTCGTAGCCACCGACGATGAGCGAATCGCCGAGGCGGTGGGCGCGTTCGGCGGCGAGGTGATCATGACCGGCCGGGACTGTCGCAGCGGCACGGACCGGCTGGCAGAGGCGGCCGAGCGGTTGGACCTGGGCGACGAGCAGGTTGTACTGAACGTTCAGGGCGACGAGCCGGACCTGCCGCCGGAGCACCTGGATAAGCTTACGGAGCTTCTGAAGGCCTCCGATGCGCCGATGGCTACGCTGGCGGCCCCGCTGCCGGCCGACTGTGCCGACGATCCCAACCACGTCAAGGTCGTCTGCGACTCCGAGGGAAAGGCGATGTACTTCTCGCGGGCGAAAATTCCATACAATCGCGACGCCGAGGAGGCTAAGTACCTCTGGCATCTGGGCGTCTATGCCTATCAGGTTGGTTTCCTGAGGTGGTACGCCGCCCTGCCGTCAAGCCCGGCTGAGCAGGCCGAGAAGCTCGAACAACTTCGTGTCCTGGAAAACGGGCGGTCAATCGCCGTAGCCGTCGTAACCTACGCCGGCCGGGGCATCGACACACCGGAAGACTATGCTGCGTTCGTCCAGCGAAACAAACTTAAAGGAAATCAGGATGGCTAAAGGCGAAGAGAAAAACGGTTCGGACAAGCCCAAGATTATCGTGGACGATGACTGGAAGACCCAGGCACAGGCCGAGAAGGAAAAACTCGCCGATGACGTTGAAAGCGGCGTTCAGGCCGGGGCGGGCAAAGGCCAGGCGCGGCGCGAGCTGCCGCCGGCCGGCTTCGGAACGCTGGTCAACTCGCTGGCTGCACAGGTCGTCTTCGCGCTTGGCGGCGTGGAGGACCCCAGGACAAAAAAACGCTACGTGGACCTGGACCTCGCCAAGCACCACATCGATACGCTCGCCGTCCTCGAGGAAAAGACCAAAGGCAACCTCACCGACGAGGAGGTTAAACTGCTGGACCAGGCTATCTACGAGACCCGCATGCAGTACGTGCAGATCGCACAACGGCTCTCGCCGAAGTAACAGCCCCGATCGCGCCTGTGCCGGCGGACAAAAAGCCTGCCCCCCTGCCGCCAGAGAGCAGGCTGGACAAAAAGAATCGTAATTTGCTATTGTCTCAAGTATTATGGCAAGGCTGACGAAAAAAACTTCTATAGATGTTGTTCAGCGCAAGTAACAGGTTTGCGTCCCGGAGAGTAGCTATGTACGGACGATGTCGGCTGGCAGCCGTGGTTCTCGGCTGGATTGCCATTAATTCGGTCGGTTGTGCGGATCAGTTGTCTCCGCAGGCGAAACAGCTTTTACAATCCGGGTGCTCGGCGTACAATCAGGGCGACGACGAGGCCGTTATTCGCCAGATGGATGCGTTTCTACGCGACAACGACTCGTCCAGCCACAGCGGCAAGGCCTATTACCTTCGCGGGCTGGCCAAGTATCGCCTGAAGGACCTCGACGGCGCCAAGGCGGACCTGCGCGAGGCGTTGGCCCGGACCGACAGCGAAGACGTTCGCGCCAAGGCGTCCCTGACGCTGGGCGAGCTTGCATACGAAGCCGACGACATGGCCATGGCTGAACATATGTATCGGATGGCCCAGTCGAATATCGAACAGGGCAAGGCCCCTTCCGACCATGCGCATTACAGGCTTGGCTGCGTGCTGCAAAGGCAGGGACGGTGGGCCGACGCCGATATTGAGTTTGGGCGGGTAACGTACTTTTTTAACGGCTCGGAATTAGCCAAGCGTGCCGGCCGACGGACGCACTGCACCTCCTGGACGATTCAGGCGGGCGCATTTCGCCGAAAGGGCAGCGCAACAGCAGCCGCAGCCAAACTGGTTTCAAAAAATACGCTGGCTGTCAGCCGCGGTGTCCTGTATGACGGTAAGCCGATGTTCGTGGTGCAAGTGGGACGATACCCGACCTATGAACAGGCAATTGCGGAATTGGACAAGGTCAAGAGTAAGACGGGCGATGCTTTCGTCACGGTGACGAGGTGACAGAATGAATACGCCAGAGAGAATACAGATTGTAACGTGTTTGCTTTTAGCGGGTGGTGTTTTTGCACTAGCCGGCTGCTGCGGCGAGGCCGAGCCCGAACCGGAGGCTCTCCTGCCCCCTGAGTTCTATCAGAAACCCTGGTCGGCCCAGGAAGTGCCGGTAGCGCACATTGTCCGGCGGGACTACCGGCTGAGGGAGGGGGACTCTCTTGAAATTATCTACCACGTGCGCCACCAGCGGAACATAGCCTACCGCATCAAGGTCCAGGACGTGATCGTCGTGCGTTTTCCCTTCAACTCCGCCCTGAACCAGACCGAGCAGGTCCAGTCCGACGGCACGCTGCACATGGACCTGATCGGCGAAGTGCACGTTTTCGACAAGACCATCACCGAGGTTCAGGCCGAGCTGGAAAGACGCTACGCCGAGTATATTAAGGACCCCGTGCTGACCACCAGCTTCCAGCAGTCCAACGTGAAGATCGCCGAGCTGAAGGAAGCCATACGCACGGCCCCTCGCGGCCAGAGCCGTCTCGTGCCGATTGCGCCGGACGGGCGCATATCACTGCCGTTCGTCGTGGACATTCTCGCGGCAGGCCGGACCGTTGGCGAGCTGCACCGTGAACTGAACCTGGCCTACATAGAGGTCGGCTTG
>JAXIHJ010000071.1:0-2792 GCA_034189755.1 Planctomycetota bacterium | reverse complement strand
AGCAGGCAGGTAGCGTCGGGCTGGAGAAAGGCAACTTTGTGCAGGTCGGCGACGACCAGGTCGGCAAGATCGCCGGGATACGCTTCGATCCGGCCTCAGGCCGCACGTACTACACGGCCAAAATCGAGCGGGACGACTTCAAAGTTCACCGCGACGGCAAGGCGAGAGTGGTCGCGGCGCTGATAGGCGGCGCCAGGCTCGTGATTGTCGACCGGGGCTCCGGGACCGAGCCGCTGGCGGACGATGAAAACCCCATCGAACTTAAGGGCGGGATGGATCAGACGATGTCCGACCTGGCTTCGGCTACGGAGAAGGTCAACAAGATTGCCGACGTCATTCAGAAAGAACTTAACGCCGACGACAGCAAGGCGATGCTGAACAAGGTGCACGCGGTGATAGATTCGCTCAAGCTTGCCGCGACCGACGTCGCCGAGACCGCCGCCAGCATCCGGGAGATGACGGCCAAGGTTCGCCCTGACGTCGAAAAAACCGTCGCCGCCGTTACCGAAACCGCCGAGCAGATTCGCAGCTATACCAAAAAAGACATCGCGGAGATGCTCGCCAAGTTACGAAAAACCAATACGCATATCCTCAAGATTGCCGGCGACTTTGCGACGGTCTCGGAGCAGACCAAGCAGCTCGTGCTGGTACACCGCCAGAACATCGACGAACTCATCGACAACATGACGCAGGTCTCAGCCGACCTGAAGGCGACGGCCAAGGAGGTTCGCCGCAATCCCTGGCGGCTGCTGCATCGACCTGATGAAAAAGAGCTGCATTCCCAGAATATCTACGACGCGGCGACGGCGTTCTACAGCGGGGCCGAGCAGTTGGACCAGGCGATTACAAAACTCAACGCGCTTGCAAAGGCCCACCCCGAAGGTATCCCCTCAGACGACCCGCAGCTTCAGAAAATCCGCCAGCAGGTCGAAAAAACCTTCTCCAGGTTCTCCAAGGCCGAGCAGTCACTGTGGAAGGAAATGCAAAAATAGGCCGCGTTTGGCAGGCGGTATGAATACGACAGGTCGTACTTAAATTGCTCTAGGGTTATTCCGTTTTTGCCCAGGCAAATTCGCCGGTTTCCACTGACCAGTTCAGGCCGAAAAACCCCGCCATGATAATGCCCCCCGTTGCCCGCTGAAACATTTCGGGCGCGATAACAATGCAGTCCGGATAGCCTACCCCGGAGACGAAGTAAGGCAGGCGGTTGGTCAGTTTCATGCCGGCCAGCCCCATGCCGCTGACCGCAGCCACGAGCGCCGTGTCGCTTTCGGGCCGCGGGCGAATAAACAAACACGCCAGGGCTTCGCTTTCGGCTATCTTGGCCCGGCCGACGCGGATTACGCCGCGGCCGACCTGCACCGGACTGTCCCCCAGCAGCGCAGCCCAGGCGGCGTTGGTGTCGGCGTTGCCGTAGATAATCACGCTGCGGTCGCGATCGGCCGAGGCGTCGAAGGCCGTATCCGGTATCACGTCGATTGAGCCGTTGCCACGATACCAGAACGTCTCGGCATCGTAACGCGCCTTGGCGTAGGCCCATGCGTTTTCAGCCGGCGTGCCGGTGGTGCCATAGACGAACATCACGCGATTGTCGAATGCCTGCTTGAACGGCCCGTAGCGGTGTGGGCCCTTAATCGCCGCCGCCGGCTTGAGCACTGTTTTCCAGTTACCGCCCTCGCGCGCCAGCCAGATTCGCTTCTCCGCCCCCGGCCAGGGAATGTTTTCGCCCTTCTGGCCGTCCAGTTCAACGTGAATCGGCTTGCCGGGCTCCAGATGCCTCAGGTCCAGCGCGAGGCAGACGACGTTTTTCGTCTCGCCGACGAATCGCCGCCCGGCGGCGTCATAGCGTATGCTGACGGAACTGGGTTGGAGATGGTGAATTTGTGCGATTATGCCGACCCAGTCCGACCACGCGGATATGCCCGGGTTGACGGTGACGAAATCCACCTTCTCGACCTGGCCGGCGGGCGTGTTTTTATGCCGCGCGAAGAAATCGAACATCGCAGGCCAATCGACGCAGTCGGTGCCGGGCCTGTCCTTCGAGAGGTCCCACCAGTGTTTGACGTCGGGCTGCTCGTGATAGACCACGTCCTTGTGGAATTTCCGCAGGTGCCGGTTCATCCGGCGGGACTGCTCGACGGGCACCTCGTTGTCTTTTTCGCCGTGGAGTATGTATACACCGTATTGGCCGTAGTTGGCTGACAGTGCCAGTGTTTGGCTGGCTGCGACGGACCGCATCAGTATTTGTTCTATCGGCGTTGGATTTTTGTACGACGCGACGCCGCCGGCGTAGGTCCAGAAGCTGATCCAGCCGGCGCTCGGGCCTATGGCGGCAAAACGGTCGGGGTAGATCGCCCCGACGTGCCAGACGCCGTGGCCGCCCATCGAATGGCCGGTCAGGTATGTCCGCTGCGGGTCGGTCCGGAGCCGCTTCTGCACGATCTCGAGCACTTCAATGGCGTCGATCCGCCCCCAGTCTTCCCAGTCGAAACCGAAAGGCCGGCGGTTCGTCGGCGCAACGACGTGGCCCCAGTCCTTTGGCGAATAGCTGTCTACCTGCCCGCTGGCCTGGACGGTTGCACCGTGCAATGTCAGAAAAAGTGCCGGCCGGGCGTCTGCGGCAACCGAGGCGGCCGGATTGACGGCGTAATATTGCACGCTGCCGTCGATCCGGCTTCGAAACGTCTGCTTGTAGCTTTGCTCGGGCCGGCGGATGCGCAGCGTAACGGTCTCGGCATCCGTGATTTCGCCGTCCTTCATAATCTCAAGGTTTACCTTGCACTGGCCCTGGG
>JAXIHJ010000070.1:0-13301 GCA_034189755.1 Planctomycetota bacterium | reverse complement strand
TAACACGGTGGCGACGAGGGAAGCATAAAACGTCAGGAGTATCGAAGCACGCACTTCCTCGTCCAGGAGTGTCTGCCAGAGGAGGGCTGGACTGGAAGCCGTGGTGACGGACGGCGGCCTGAAGGGGTGCGATTCGCCACGCCCCGCCAAGATGCTCTCCGGCGGGACTTTACCATCAACGGCATGTTCTATGACCCCGTTACCAAAAAGGTAATTGATTATGTCGGAGGGCGGAAGGACCTCGACAATGGCGTGATCCGCACAATCGGTTCACCTGGCGAGCGATTCGCCGAGGACTACCTTCGCATGATTCGCGCGGTTCGATTCGCGGTACGACTGTGCTTCCGCATCGCTCCGGCCACGGCCAGGGCTGTGCGAGAACATGCCCACAACATCGTCCATATCAGCGGGGAGCGAGTTTTTGATGAACTTTGGAAGATGCTTGCGCACAAATCCGGGGCGCAAGCCCTGCGGGCCATGGACAAGCTGGGCCTTGCGCAGCAGGTTCTTCCAGAGTTGTTTGAACAAACAGACCTTTGGCAAGTGGCGACAACACGGGTCAATCACGTGGCCAAGATGCAGGCCGCTACACTGGCTTTAGGCGCAATGATGGCGGACCTACCGCCAAAAACCATTCGGAAGATCGCCGGTCGGTGGGGCGCATCCAACGATTTGCGAGATGAGCTTATATTTTACTCGAAGCACCTGGCTGGCTGGCGGGCAGCAACGGAGCTTGCTCTCTGCGATTTCAAACGTCTGATAGCCAGTCCACACTTCGGGCATTTGCGAACATTGTGGCGTTTCGAAGAGCGTCGGCTGACCGGCAAGGAATCACACACTCGACAGATCGCCCGGCGGGCAGGGGGCATACCCAAAGACAAAATCGCACCGCCGCCGCTTCTAACGGGGGCCGACCTGATGGGGATGGGTCTGCGCGAAGGGCCGAGACTGGGACAAATCCTACGGGCAGTCTACAACGCACAACTGAACGAGGTGATCCGTTCGCCAAAAGAAGCTCAAGCCATGGCGCGGGAACTCATCGAAACCTGACCGACGGCCCGATAGAAAACCCAACGCCAGCTTCAACGGGAATGAAGGAGACCCGAATTACCCCTCGAATCGCTTCAGCAGCAGGCAGGCGTTGTGCCCGCCAAAACCGAAGCTGTTGGACATGGCGATATCTACCTTTTTTTCACGCGGCGTTTTGGGCACGTAGTCCAGGTCGCAATGTTCGTCCGGCTCGTCCAGGTTCAGCGTGGCCGGGATGACACCTTTGCAGATAGTTAGCGCCGTGGCGATGGCCTCAACGCCACCGGAGGCGCCCAACATGTGTCCCGTCGCGCTCTTGGTGGAGGAAACGACCAAGCCGTTTTTGGCGTACTCACCGAAGGTTTTCTTTATGGCTATAGTCTCGGCGATGTCGCCCAGCTCGGTGCTGGTGCCGTGGGCATTGATGTAATCGACCTGGCCGGGGGCGACCTTTCCATCCTTGATGGCGTGTTGCATGGCAAGCGTCGCGCCGTTTCCTTCCGGGTCCGGCGCAGTAATGTGATAGCCGTCGCCGCTGGTGCCGTAACCGATCAGCTCGACGTAGATATTAGCGCCCCTGGCGCGGGCGTGTTCCAGTTCTTCAACGACAACCACGCCAGCGCCCTCGGACAGCAGGAAGCCGTCGCGGTCCTTGTCGAAAGGCCTGCTGGCGCGAGCGGGATCGTCGTTTCGCGTGCTCAGGCCCTTCAATGCACAAAAACTTGCCAGGCCGATTGTTGTGACGGCGGCTTCGGACCCGCCGGTAACCATCACCTCGGCCTCGTCACGCCTGATGACACACATCGCCTCCCCGATGGCGTTCGTAGCGGATGCACACGCCGTCACGACGCAAAAGTTCGTCCCTCGCAGGCCCCATACAATAGAAATATTACCTGAAGCGGCATTGCCCATCAGTTTCGGCACGGTAAAGGGACTGACCCGGCCGGGGCCCTTGTTCAGCATTCGCAGGTGCTGGTCTTCAAGTTCCTGCAAGCCGCCGATTCCAGTGCCGACAATAACCCCGCACCGCTCGATGTCTTCGGTCTTGAAGTCGATCCCGCTGTCGCGGACGGCCTCGATCGCCGAGGCTACAGCAAACTGGGTAAACCGGTCCATCCGCTTGGATTCGCGCGCATCGATCATGTCGGAGGGTACGGCCGTCCAGTCTTGGACCTCTCCTCCGATCTGCGACGTAAAGCCGGAAGGGTCAAACCGTTGGAGCCGCCGGATGCCGGTTTTTCCGGCCAGCAGGTCCGCCCAGAATGCCTCGACGTTATGGGCGAGCGGATTGACCGTGCCAAGCCCTGTTAGTACGACACGGCGATTAGACATCAAAACTCCGTTCTTCAGCGGCTAGGCCTTGTTGGAGTGTTCTTTGATGTAATCGATCGCCTGACCGACGGTCTGGATCTTTTCAGCCTCTTCGTCGGGGATGCTCAACTCGAATTCATCCTCGAACTCCATGACCAGCTCGACAGTGTCGAGTGAGTCGGCGTTTAGGTCATTGACGAACGATGTTTCGCGCGTAATTTCGCTTTTGTCCACACCCATTTGCTCGGCAACGATCTCGATTACCTTTTCTTCGGTTTCTTCGGGCACTTTTGCGTTCTCCCTGAACTAGGTTTCCCTTAATTGTCAAAACCTTATTCCGAACAGGCCGCGGTACTATAGCGTGGCCGCCAAGGCCATGCAATACCATCCTTGCCGGGCGGAATGCAAATGTTTATGTGTGCATCCCACCATCGACACTGAGGACCTGGGCAGTCATGTAGCTAGAAGCATCAGAAGCTAGGAACGCCACAGCCTTTGCAACGTCGCCTACTTGGCCAAAGCGTTTCAGCGGTATTTGCGCCAAGGCCATGTCCTTGGCCTGTTGGGGCAATACATCTGTCATTTCGGTCTGGATAAAACCCGGCGCCACTGCATTGCAGCGAACATTCTTGCCGGCTAGCTCCTTGGCGGTGGTCTTGGTCAGTCCGACCAGGCCGGCCTTGGAGGCGGCGTAGTTGGCTTGGCCGCGATTGCCCTCCAGACCGGAGTAGCTGGAGATGTTGACGATCGAACCGGATTTCTGCCGTATCATGTACCTCGCCACTGCACGTGTGCCTATAAACGCGCTCTTGAGATTCACGTTCATCACGAGATCCCAATCGGCATCTTCCATGCGAATAAGCAGTCCGTCGCGCGTAATACCGGCATTATTTACCAGCACGTCCAACCTGCCATAGGCCTCGGCGACTTCGCCGATGAGCGAGGCAAAGCCTTCACTGTCGGTAACGTCCATCGTACGGCAGTTTAGTTTATCGCCGGGATCGCCCAACTCTTTCGGCAACTTCGCCAGCCGGTCTTCGTCCAGGTCTATCGCGACAACGGTCATACCCATCGCTAGCAGTTCCCGGACGATCTCCCGCCCTATGCCACGCGCGGCACCCGTTACGATTGCCACTTTCTCATTGTCCGCCATATTGCTCCTCGCTGCTTCCGCTGGAAGTTCTACTCAATCCTGTGTTAGTTTTTCAACCGCTTGCCGCGAATTTATGCTGACGAAATTCACCCGGCGGTGGATCCGCCGCATCAGGCCGGCCAGCACGCGACCGGGACCGATCTCGTAAAAACGCTCCACGCCCTCAGCTAAAAGATATTCCATCGACTGCTGCCAGCGGACCGGTGAGGTGAGCTGGCGAACCAACTTGTCCTTGATTTGGCCGGCGTGAGTGCATGGCTCAGCATCGACATTAGATACCACGTACGGCCGTGGGTCGTGAAGCTCTATTTTGTCAATGGCCTGGCCGAGCTTTTCGGCAGCGGGAGCCATAATTTGGGAATGGAACGCTCCGGCGACCTTTAGCGGCACCGCGCCGGTGGCGCCGAAATCCCTGGCCATTTCCTCAGCCCGCTTGCATGCGTCCATTTCACCTGACAGCACCACCTGGCCGGGACAGTTAAAATTCGCACAGGTTAGAATCTGTCCCCCGGCCGCGGCCTGGCAAAGTGCATTAGCCTTTTCCTCGTCCAGGCCTAGGACGCTCACCATACCGCTAGGCACAGATGTGGCGGCCTGCTGCATCAGCTCACCCCGGCGGGCGACGAGTCTGACGCCGGTTTCAAAGTCTATCGCCCCGGCGGCGTAAAGGGCGGTGTATTCTCCCAGGCTCAGGCCGGCAACATAACCGGGGGTGTCGGTGATGCACTTCAGCGTGGCCACCGACACAGTGAAAATCGCCAGCTGGGCGATATCGGTATGCGAAAGCTGCTCTTCCGGTCCTTCGAAGCAGAGTTTCTTAAGCGCCAGGCCGGTGGCGGCTTCGGCGCGATCAAAATACTCTCTTGCTGAGTCAAAGGCCTCGAAAAGGTCCTTGCCCATACCAACATGCTGAGCGCCTTGCCCGGGGAACAAAAAAGCTGTTTTGGTGGTCCCTTTCATTTGCGCGGTCACACTTTCACCACGGCGCCGGCCCAAGTAAGCCCGGCTCCGAACGCCACCAGAAGCAGCGTCGAGCCGGGACGAATTCTCCCAGCCTGACGGGCCTCATCCATCGCCAGCGGGATCGACGCTGCGGAGGTGTTACCGTATTCGTCGATGTTCACATATACCTTTTCCAGCGGAAAGTCCAGTTTCTTCGTAGCTGACTTGATAATCCGGCTGTTGACCTGATGCGGGATGACCAGGTCCACGTCGTCCACCGAAAGTTGACACTGTTTCATGCAGTCTGCCAGCAGCCATTGCATCTTTTCAACCGCAAATTTGTAGACGTCGCGGCCTCGCATCTTGACGAAATGCTGGTGCTGTTCGACCGTTTCATGCGTCGCGGGCGTGCGTGAGCCGCCGGCCGGCACGTGGATGTAGTCCCAGCCGGCTCCGTCGGCGTGCATGACTGTGTATTGAATACCTCTATCCAACTTCTCGGTAGGTTCCAGCACCACCGCGCCGGCGCCGTCGCCGAACAGAATACAACTGGAGCGGTCGCTGTAGTCGCTGAATCGGCTAAGCGACTCGGCCCCAAGGACAAGAATCTTGCGATACGTTCCGGTCTCTATGAACTTGCTGGCGATGGCCAGGCCGTAGACGAATCCACTACAGGCGGCCGAGAGGTCAAACGCCGGCACGTTTGTAGCACCCAGGGCTTCCTGGATGAAGCAGGCCGAGGCCGGAAAGATCATATCGGGGGTGATCGTCGCACAGATGATCAGATCGAGAGCAGTGGGTTCGACCCCGGCTTCGGCAAGGGCTTTTTTCGCCGCTTCAGTGCCAAGTGACACAGTGGCTTCGCCGTCGGAGACGACATGGCGTTTCTTGATCCCCGTTCGCTGTGTGATCCACTCATCGGAAGTATCCAAAATCTTTTCGAAATCGGCATTAGTCATCACCTTTGGGGGAACGGCTGCCCCCATACCTGTGATTGCCGCTCTGTAGGACTTACTCATGAAAGAGTTTCCTGGCCATGAGACAGCAGCTTGATAATTCGTTGGTTGACCTGTCGTTTGACGAGGTCTGCCGCCACTCGTACGGCGTTCATTATGCCTCGGCTATTGGTCGCGCCGTGGCAGATGACGAATATGCCGTTCACACCAAGCAGCGGTGCGCCGCCATACTCATTAAAGTCGTATTTCGCAAGGATATCGCGGCCGGTGGATTGGATCACGCCGACCTGGTCGGGCATGCCGGCAGCTATCTCGCCCAGCAGGGCCTTGATTACGCCTTCAGCCATGCCTTCCATCAGCTTCAACACCACGTTTCCGACGAATCCTTCACATACCAGCACGTCACAGGTGCCACCGAACAGGTCCCGGCTTTCGAGGTTGCCTATGAAGTTCAGGTTGGGGTCGTTTTTCATTAACTCCCGGGTGCGTTTGACCAGTTCGTTGCCCTTGCCATCCTCCTCGCCGATGCTCAGCAGTGCCACCCGCGGCTTCTCGATGCCGCAAATGGCCTCGATGTAGACCGACGCCATGATGCCGTACTGATGCAGGTGCTGCGGGCGGCAGTTGACGTTTGCGCCGACATCGCAAAGCGCCACCGGCCCGTGCAGGGTAGGCGTAACAATAGCGATGCCCGGGCGGTGCACCCCCTGAAGCCGACGCAGACGCATCTGCGCCGCAGCTACAATCGCCCCGGTGTTGCCCGCAGAAATACAGGCGTCAAGCTCCTTATTGCGGTGCATCTGGACCATAATGGCGATCGAGCTGTTTGGCTTGGAACGCAGCCCCTCCACAGGTGAGTCGTCCATCCGGATAACTTCCTCGGCGTGGCGGATTTCTATGATGCTCTGCCAATCCTCCGTACCGTCGAGGCACTTGCGCATGGCAGGCTCGTCGCCGATTAGGACAAGCCGGTCTCCGGACCCCAGCAGGTCCCGCGCCGCCAGCGCGCCCTTGATCTCTTCGGCCGGGGCGTGATCGCCTCCCATGGCATCGATGCCAATCCGCATAAATCAGCTCTCCTCTTTGACCTTCAGGCTTAGTCCCGGCCGGACGTAGCCGCAATTGTCGCAGGCCGCATGCGGCAGCTTTGGTGAATGACAACGGGGGCAATCGACGTAATTCGCAGCGGCTTTGCCATGGTGGCTTCGCCGGCGGCGTGTGCGGCTGCGAGAAGTTTTCTGCGTAGGCAGCATCTTACAAATCCTTATTTATGAAATGTTTCTACTCGGCTTCAACCGGCAGCCTCTCTATCAGCAAAAACCTTTTCTGCTGAATTTTGGCCGAAAATTAGGAACCTACCGGCAATTTGTCAAGCAAAAACACTCCGTGGCCGAACCGCACGGCTGTTCATGTTACTCGCGCCCTGGCCCAGTCGCAGGCAACCTGTAACGCATCGGGAAGCTTTTCGGGCTGCTTACCACCGGCCTGAGCCATGGTGGGTTTGCCGCCGCCGGAGCCGCCCACAACCGCAGCAACGGCCTTGACCCACTCGCCGGCAACGAGCTTGCACTGGGCGATAAGTTGCTCGGTGACCATGGCGACCAAGGTTACCTTTTGGCCCTCGGCCGCACCGACCAGCATGGCTGCTGCGCCTTTCTGGCGATGCTCGTCGCAGAGTTTTCGCATGGCTGCTGCGTCGGCGACGTTGGTCTGGCCTATCAATATCTTGCCTGCGGGTGTTTCAATCACGAAATCGGGCTGGAAGGCTTCGCTGCCAGCCGCCGGCTGCTTCCGTGATTGCCTGATTTCCTTCTGTATTGCTGCGATTCGATCTGGCAGTTTGTCAGCCGGTACGCCAAGAGCGGCCGTGGCGGCTCGGACCGTCTTATCGAGCTGCTGCACGTAGGCTACCGCGCTGCGGCCCGTTATGGCCGTAACCCGCCGAATGCCCTTGGCGACCGATTCCTCGGAAATAATCTTGAACAGACCGACCGGGCTGGTTCTGGACAGGTGCGTACCGCCGCAGAATTCGATGGCGCAGCGGTCGTTGGCATCAGCAAGTCCAGCCGTGTCAGTATCCGAGCCTATAGCGATCACGCGGACGGGGTCGGGGTACTTTTCACCAAAGACCGCTCGCACACCGGGTATTTTTTTGGCCTCGGCCAGCGGAAGAGTTTTATCGCTCACCGCCTCGTCGGCCAATATTCGCTCGTTGACCAACCGCTCCACCTGCTGAAGTTGTTCGGGCGTTACGGCCTGGCTGTGCGTGAAGTCAAACCGCAGGCGGTCCGGCGCCACAACGCTGCCGGCCTGGTTGATGTGCTCGCCCAGCACCTCACGCAAGGCCCAGTTCAGCAGGTGCGTGGCCGTGTGGTTGCGCATCGTTTCGATGCGGGATGAATCGACCGCAACGGCAACGGTCTGCCCGACAGCCAACCCGCCCGATTCCAAAACACCGATGTGCAACACGCATGCCTTGGCAATGGCGGCTTCCCGCACGGCGAAGCGTCCGCCGTTGAAGCTTAGGACGCCCGCATCGCCGACCTGCCCGCCGGCTTCACCGTAAAAGTTGGTCCTGTCAAGCACGACCGCCGCTTCGTCGCCGGTGTTCAGGCTGCCGGTATCGATGAATTTGCCGTCGATCACCCACCCGATGACTTTCGCTCCGATAGGCTCCCGGACGTACTTTGCCGAGTCGTCCGTGGCCGGCAGGTCTGCAATCTCGGCAGCCTGGAACTTATGGCCCGAACCTGAAAGCTCACGATGCCGGGCCATCGCACTGTCATAGCCGGCCATGTCTACTGTCAGGCCTACCTCAGCTGCCATAATCTGCGTCAGGTCGACCGGAAACCCGTAGGTGGCATACAATTCGAAGGCATCGTCGCCGGACAGTTCCCGCTTGCCGGCTTTGCGAAGCTCTTCAGCCTGCCTCTGAAATAACTCGATGCCTCGGTCCAGCGTCTTGCCGAATGATTCTTCTTCTTCGCGGATTGTCTTGATGATGGTTTCCTGCCTCTGGCGAAGCTTGCTGAAGACATCGCCCATCAGTTCGACGACGACCGGTACGAGTTTGACGAGGAAGGGGGCTTTGATGTGAAGATACTGTCTGCCATAGCGGGCCGCCCGGCGGAGGATGCGACGCAGGACATAGCCCCGTCCCTCGTTGGACGGGACCACGCCGTCGGCAATCGCGAACGTCAGTGCGCGGGCATGGTCGGCGATTACCCGGCAGGCTACATCGCCGATGTCGTCTTCGGAAGTCACGTCGAATCGGTCTTCCAAACCGGCCGAGGCGCCGTAGCGGTGGTCGGTAAGTGTTTCGATCTTCTCGATAACGGGCACGAAGAGGTCAGTGGCGTAGTTGGACTTTTTGCCCTGTAGCACCATGGCGATGCGCTCCAGGCCCATGCCGGTGTCCACGTGCCTGGCCGGCAGCGGCGAAAGTTTGCCGCCCTCATCCCGGTTGTATTGGATGAACACCAAGTTCCAGATTTCGATGACACGCGGGTCGCCGGCATTTACCAGCTTGGCGCCGCAGCGGTCTTCGGTCAGGTCAATGTGCATCTCGCTGCACGGACCGCAGGGACCAATCTGGCCCATCTCCCAGAAGTTGTCCTTTTTACCGCCTCTGTGAATCTGTGACGAGTCGATGTCGGTAAGCTCTTTCCATATCTGCTCGGCCTCGGTGTCGGGCTCCAGGCCGTCGGCGGGGTCGCCTTCGAAAACTGTTACGTGCAGGCGATCCTTGGCGAGGCCCCAGACGTCGGTCAGTAGTTGCCACGCCCACTGGATGGCCTCGCGTTTGAAGTAGTCTCCGAAGCTCCAGTTGCCCAACATCTCGAAGAACGTATGGTGGTAGACATCGTGGCCGACATCTTCGAGGTCATTGTGCTTGCCGCCTGCGCGGATGCATTTTTGGCTGTTGGCCGCACGGACGTAATCTCGCTGTTCGCGGCCCAGGAAGACGTCCTTGAACTGATTCATTCCTGCATTGGTGAACAGCAGGGTCGGGTCTTCGGTGGGCAGCAGCGACGCCGATGGCACGAACGTGTGGCCGCGGGCCTCGAAAAAGGCTATGAACTCTTTCCGAATCTGTTTGCAGTTGCGATTCATGTTTGTCCAGGCCATCGAACCGGCTGGAATTGTTATACACGGATTGCGAGAAGATACAAAGACTTGATGTTTCGTATGCGCCGCCCGCCGTCGCCGGCGGCTTATACCTTCAACGCGGCAAACCGCTCTGAAGCTCCTTCAGCACCCTGCGATTGGCGAGCTTGGCGACCGATCCCATGCGATCGACCAGCAGCCGGCCGTCGAGGTGCTCCGACTCGTGCTGGAAGATGCGGGCGGTCAGGCCTTCGCCGGTCTCCTCAAATTTTTCCCCGTCGAGATTCACGGCGCAGATGGTGACCACCTTGGCTCGCTTGACCTTGCAGGTAATGTTCGGGAAGCTCAAGCAACCCTCCTCGCCGTCCTGTGCCCCGGACATGCTCACGATTCGCGGGTTGATGTATACACGGCGGTCGTCTTCGGCAAATGTCGGCGAGGCCACAAACAGTCGAACCATCACACCAACCTGCGACCCGGCCAGCCCCACCCCATGCGCTGCGAACATCAGCTCGAACATCCGCTCCACCAGGCTGCGCACAGCCGGGTCGGTTGCTTCGTCTACGGAACTGCACACCTCCCGCAGTCGAGGGTCGCCGTAGTACAAGATCTTCAAGGCCGAAACATCCACCTCTCGGATTTTCCGATTTTTCTGCAATTGCCGCATCTGTTTCATTTTAACTGTGGTGGCGAAGTTGAATCAAGCTGTACAATTGCAACGCGGGCGTCAGGTATTATAATTTCAGCAGCATTTGGGTTTGCCGGTTCATCCTTATTCCGGTCATGATCGTCAGTTGACGTGCCGGAGGATGTAATGGCTGCAACCGCACCCAAAGCAACGGAGTCCCGCATGGAGCAGGCCACCGTCCAAAAGTGCCAGGAACTGATCGGCTATCGCTTTGCCGACCCAAGCCTCCTCGCCCTTGCGCTGACCCACGCTTCGGTCGCGCCGAAGCGACTGGAAAGCAACGAGCGGCTGGAGTTTCTCGGCGACGCTGTTCTGGCGTTGGTGGTTTGCCACGAACTTTACGGGGAACACGAGGAGTTGCTCGAAGGCAAGATGACCAAGATCAAGTCGGCGGTCGTTTCCCGGGAGATTTGTGCAGCCATCGCCGAGGAAATAGGTATTTGCGAGTTGTTGTTCCTCGGCAAGGGGATGGCCTCACCAGACAGCCTGCCGCAGTCGGTGGCGGCGGCGGTTTTCGAGTCCCTCATCGCCGCGGTCTACCTCGACGGCGGGCTGGCACCGGCGCGCCGCTTTGTCCTAAAACACCTCCGCCCGCACATTGCCGAAGCGATGGAAAACCAGCATCAGCGCAACTACAAATCGCTGCTTCAGCAATATGCCCAGCGTGAATACGGCCAGATGCCGGAGTATCTGGTACTGGATGAAAAAGGGCCTGACCACGACAAATGCTTCGAGGTGGCGGTTGTGTTACAGGGCAGGCATTATCCTAGTTCCTGGGGCCGGACGAAAAAAGAAGCCGAACAGCAGGCCGCCCTGAAGGCACTGGCCCAGATTGGCGTGGTGGACAAAGACTGACCGCCTCGTCCCCAGTCGGGCCGGCGGCAAACCCGCAAGATTTTTGGCCAAAATGTAATTTGTCTGAGGTAAAGAGTTGTAGTTTGCCGATAGCCGTAATAAACTGAGCCTCCATGTACTCAGGAAGAACGTTTCGCTGACACTTGCAGGTCGATCATGGCTGGATCACGGACGGTCAAAACTCTTCTTACTCTCTTGGTCGCGATGACATTTGGCACCATTGCCCTGATGGCCCTGGAAACTGCTCCGATCCACCCACCGGTACGAAACCTCGCCGCCGTAGCCCCCGTCGCTGAGGCCCCGGCCCAAGTGGTCTACGCCACCGAAATACCCATCCAACCCCTCAAGTGGCGCAATATCGTGATACACTCGACCGCGGGCGAGCCTGGTGTTGTCGGGCGCTGTCATTTCGTGGTGCACCCGGTTGCTTCAGGTATGACCGAGGCGGTCGAGGCGACAGCTTTTTGGAAGCATCAACTCGAGAGCCGGCACACCAACATTCCCGGCCGGGACTACAACACCGACAGCATCGGTATCTGCCTGGTTGGCGATTTCCATCGGCAGCAGCCGCCACCAGGGCAGCTTCAGATGCTTATCGCACTGGTGCACGTCCTTCAGCGGCAATTTAATATTTCCGCCGATCACATCTATCTTCACAGCGAGCTTGACGCTGACAGCCAGTCGCCGGGTGCGGCCTTTCCGGCCGAGCGTTTCACCGCCAGCCTGCTCAGGCCCGATAGATAGCAACCGGGCACAAGCCGAATTCCGCTACCTCCAGCCAGCCGCCTCTCGCACCTCGGCTACAACCGCCTCAACGATTTTTTCTGTCTGAACCGTGCCGATGCGCCTCCCTCGGCGATATAGAATTGCCTTGTCTTTCCCCGCGCAGATTGCGACGTCGGCGTTGTCCGCCTCGCCTGGACCGTTCACCACGCAGCCCATGATCGCCACCGTTAGCGGCACGGTTACGTCCGCCAGTGCCGACCGGACCTGCTCCACGATGGGTGTGATATCGCTTTGCGCCCGGCCGCAGGTGGGGCAGGCGATCAGTTCAATGCCCTTTCGCTTGCGAAGACGCAGGCTATAGAGCAACTCCAGGCCGGCCATTACTTCGTTCAATGGGTCGCCGGCGTATGAGATACGAATCGTATCACCGATTCCAGCCGCCAGCATCGCCCCAATTGCCGCCGCCGAGCGGATCGCGCCCGTCTGGGGCGTTCCGGCGTGTGTCACGCCCAGGTGCAGCGGGTAGTCCCATCGCTCGGCAAGCTGACGGTTGACGGTGATACAGGTCATTGCATCATGACTCTTAGCCGACAGAACAAGGTTGTGGAAGTTTTCGGCCCGGAAGATATCGAGGTATTCATCGAGCTTTTCGACCATAAGTCGATCCAGCGGACTGGCAAGCTGCTCGGCCCGACTGGCCGGATCGTTTCGCTCGACGATAGAACCTTCGTTGACGCCCACGCGGATTGCCGCACCCGCGTCGGCGGCTGCAGCGATTACACGGCGGACCTGGCTGCGATCGCTGATGTTTCCGGGGTTCAGGCGAATCTTGGCGGCGCCGGCGTCGATGGCCTCCAACGCGCGGTCGAAGTGAAAGTGCACGTCGGCGATGATCGGCACTTCCGATTGTTTGATAATCTTCGCCAAAGCGGCTGTGTCATGGCGTCTCGGCACAGCCACGCGGACCAGGTCCGCCCCCGCCTCAGCCAGGTCACGAATCTGCGCTACGGTAGCAGCCACGTCAGACGTTTGGGTGTTGGTCATGCTCTGAATGCTGACCGGCGCGCCGCCGCCGATGGTAACAGCGCCCACGCGCACGGCGCGCGTCTTTCGCCGCTGAATATCGGGCAGTTGCATGGAACCATTGTATTTCTTACAATCGGCAATCGGCAATCGAAAATTGGCAATTGACAGGCGCCCGTAGCTCAATGGATAGAGTGTCTGCCTCCGGAGCAGAAGGTTGCGCGTTCGAGTCGCGCCGGGCGTAATTGATTTCTAGGCAGGAGTAGCCTGATGAAAGAATTCCGGGTCTGGTTGAGCGTTGTGGTTGCAGCGGGTTTGCTGGCCGGTTGTGCAGGCGACCCTTATAAAGTGTATCGTCTGGGCCCGGCCCATAGCATTGTTGTCCAGTCGGTCGAGTCCATGGGTGGGCTTCGTGCGTGGGAAAAGATATGTCGCATCCACGCCTCGGCGGTTGTAACAACCTACGACGCTGACGGGCAGCCATATACAAATCGTCAGCAGCAAGTTATCG
>JAXIHJ010000007.1:0-13625 GCA_034189755.1 Planctomycetota bacterium | reverse complement strand
CCGTTGACGTGAATGCGCAGTCCGATCGAGCCGCGGCACCGCACGTGAGCGAGATATTCCGCCGTGCATAATCCGAACATCACCAACGTAATAACCACCAGAATATACATGCGCTTAGGTTTATCTATGGGACCACCGGCGTATATTCGGGCAGCTTGAAGGTTGCGTCAAGAGCTAACAAAGGAAGATATCACCGCTCGAGGCAGGGCGAGTTTTGTCCGCCTGAGTTCTGGGCGCGGAAACCGGGCTAGTGATAAAATGCTCGCTCCGTTCGGGCCCGACGAGGGCGCTGAACTGAAGTTTTGGAACACACGTGGAGGACGCAATGGCCAAACCGGAAACGACAGACGGCACGGACCTGAAGCAACTGGTCGAACAATGCCGCCGGAACCTGCGAGCGGGCCGGCCGCCGCTGGAAGGGCTGAGCACGCGCGAAGCCGAACTGCTTCTGAACCGCTACGCGACGTTCGAGGACGTACGCGACGAACGCGGCTTTCTTGTCGACAGCGAGGTGGTCGTGCACTCGCTGCACACGCCCCGGCCGTACCTGCACTTCATGGCGAGCAATCACCACCGCGCCGAGGGGCAGTGGGGCAGCTTCTGGGATCAGCACCGCGGCGGTTTTTCGTGCGTGGACAGCGTACAGGCCGGCAGGATGACCAGCCACCTCGATACGAACTACGTTCCCACCTCGCCCGAGCCACAGGACGTGCGCGACTTTTACGTGAACGAGGCCGGGCTATGCTGGCCGATGTTTCCCGTAGCCGGCTTGCAGGAAGACCAATACGACGGCTTCGTCTGCCGGTTCGGCCTGGACAGGTACAAAATCCGCAGCAGCCGAAACGGCCTGGCGTGCAGCCTGGCGGTCTGCGTCCACAAAGAACTGCCGCTGGAGCTCTGGCGGCTAACGCTCCTGAACGAGTCCGAAAAACCTCGCGACCTGTCGTGGTTCCTGCGTCTGCGAGTGAACGTTGACAGCTACCCGTTTTACTATTTCGTACCGCGGGTCGTCTGCGAGGGCGTGCTGGCCGACGGCGCTTTGGTCTTTCTCAATCATGACAAGAACAACGCTCATTCGCGCAACGCGTTTTTGGCCTCTGCTGAGCAATTTGCGGGTTTTGACATGATGGCCGAGGTGTTCGACGGCGGGGTAGGCCGGGCGCCGATACCGGCTGCGGTCCGCAGGGGCCGGTGCTTCGACTCGCTCGGCCGTCAGCCGTACGCGGGCCTTATTGCGGCTGTGCAGTATGAAGCGCATCTGGCCCCGGGCGAGGCCGGCACCTGGACAGTCGCTTACGGCAAGTGTCCCGACCGCGCCGAGCAGCGAAAAAAATTCATCGCCAAGGTTCGCCATAACGTGCTTGGCCGCAGCGAACGGTGCACCGAGGATTTAAGCCGGACGTGGCGGGCCAAGGTGCTCTCAAACGCCATTCGCACGCCGGACGGCTCGCTGGACCGCTATTACAACGTCTGGTCGAAGTGCCAGGCCCGCAGCCAGGCCCGGTTCATCAACGCGCTGGACAAGGTCGGTTATCGCGACGTTCTGCAACATCTGCTGGGTGTCTGCGACTTTGAAGCGCCTTACGTTCGCGGCCAACTCGCCCGCACGCTGCAATATCAGTTTCCTGACGGCCGGGCCGTCCGTCAGCACGAGCGGTTCGCCGGCGGCGGGCACGATTTGAGGCTGTATCAAGATTCGCCGGTGTGGATACCCGACACGCTCGTGCGATGCGTCAAGGAAACCGGCGACGTCGCCTTCCTGGACGACGAGGTTGCGTTTCTCGATGAAAAGTCGCTTCAGCCCAGCTCAACCGAGCGCGGTTCGGTTTACGAACATGCCCGGCGTGCGGTCAGGTCGCTGTATGAGCATACGGGGTTTCACGGCCTGTGCAAAATCGGCTATGGCGACTGGAACGATGCGCTTTCGGGTATCGGCGGCGGCAAGGGCGTAAGCGTGTGGCTTTCGTGTGCGTGCGTGTATGCAGCTAAGCTTATGGCCGAACTCGCGGATCATACAGGGCGAGAAGAGGACCGTGCTGAGTTCGCGCAGATCGCTGAGACGATGACGCAGCGAATCAACGAGCACGCATGGGATGGACGATGGTATATCTACGCGATAAACGGCCAGGGGGCGCCGATAGGCTCCGATTCCAGCGAGGAAGGCAAGATACATCTGAACGTGAACACCTGGTCGTTGTTCAGCGGCGTGGCTGCCGCCGCCGATCGGCAACAGCAGGTCTGGGATTCGATTGAACAATTGGCTACGCCGGTGGGGCACATGCTTCTGAAGCCCGCCTACAGAGGCCGAAGCCGCGACGAGGTTGGCCGGATCGCCGACCAGATGCCCGGCATGTTCGAGAACGGCAGCATATACACCCATGGTGAGGCGTTTTATCTTTACGCGCTGGCCTGCGCCGGCGAGTCCGATAAATGGTACGAACAGATACAAAAGACTCTGCCATGCAATCTCGTGCCGGACATAGCTACAGGCCCGCCGCATCAGCAGTCGAATTTCTTTGTCGGGCCGGACCATTCAGCCTATGGCGCGAATCTTTTCGGCAACTTTACCGGCTCACTCGCCTGGTACCGCCGGAGTATCGAGAAGGTCGTTGGCCTGATAGCGGAGTTCGATGGTCTGAGCATTTCGCCCCGGCCGCCGCGGTCGTGGGGGGAGTATCAGGCTGCAAGGCGCTTCCGCGGCGCGAAGCTGCTCGTGGAGTTTCATCGCGGTGACCGGTTCGCGGTGCTCCTCGACGGCCGAGAATGCGGCGGTTTCATACCGGCCTGCGAACTGGCCGGCGCCGAGGAGCACCACGTCCGGGTTACATATACATGATTGACCGTTCCGGTCCGGCCGGCATATCACCAGAGGCGTAGGGGCCGGGCCTTGTTGGCCAGGCTTGCGGCGCCGAGCCAGCCCCGGAAAGGCTCATCGGGCGAACTGAGAAGGACCTTCGCATCACTGCCGGCCAGCTTGCCGGAAAGCGGATAGGCCAGGTAAAGCCGCCCGTCCAAAAACAACTGCACCAGATAGCCGTCGTAGCTCATGCTCAGCAGGTGCCAGCGGCCATCGTCCATCCTCTTGCTTTGCCGGACGTGCGTCCGGAAGGGTTTGTCTTTATTGCCTTGAAGCCAGATTACTCCTTCCGGCCGGCCGTAATATAACGCCAGCTCGAACGTCCCGTCCCGGCTGATGATCACCTGTCGCCCCATGCCCTTGCCGGGCTGAATGCGGACCCACGCCTGGACGGTCATCTCCGGCATGTCGGCGATGGCGCCGCCGTGGGCGGTAGCTGCACCGCTGCCGCCGAAACGCAGCGTGCCCCTTTCCACGGCGCATCCCGCCGGCAGCTTTATCTTCTCGCCGTTGGACGCCACCAGCAAGTCGCCGCCGCCGCCGAAGGGCGGATTGATGCAGACGATGCTGTGCTTGTCGGCCGGCAGGTCAGCCGGCCGGCCGGCATCCGGGGGAACTCGCCCGGATTTAAGTTCCGCCAGCATCTTATCAGCCTTGGCCAGGAACGCCTTGTGCTCAGCCAGAGGCCTGAACGTCAGGTTGTCCTGGCGGTCATAAACCATGAACCAGGACTTTTCGCGCCCGTCGGACGGGACAACCTTGAGTGTGCAGGCCTCGCCCGGCGATATCTTGTCGGCGGGAACGGAAAGATAATAGAACCCGTTGTTGCCGACGGTGTAGCTCAGAAATTTGAACGCAAGCGTAAAAGGCCCGTTGCTCCAGACCCTGTCGGTAGCCGTGGATGATTCAAATGAAAGGATGTACTCGTCGTTCAAAAAGAGCTTCATCTCGCCCGGGTCCTCGCCGCAGCTTCCTTCGAAGACGAAAACGACGTCCTTCTTCTCCGGCGGCACAACCGTCGTCCAGACCACTTGCTGGACGGGCGGTTTTTTGTCGTGGTGCGGAGCAATGAAATAGGCCAGGCAAATCCTGGCTCCTCCGCCGCGATAATCGGCGTATGTGTCCCAGTGGTAACCGCCGGAATCGACAGGAGATAGCTTTGCGACGCCCTCGATGAGCAATGGCTCACCCTGATCGGCGGCGACTGAAGCCGAGGCCGAAACAAGCAGAACTGCAATGGTGGTTTTAATATATTTCATGGTTCAGATTTCCTTATTCGTTTGTCAGCTCGTAAACATGCACGTCGTAGCCTGCGAAATCATCCACGATCTCGCCCTGCTTTACTTTGGCCCATCGGCCTTCGTAGAGGACGACGGCCTTTTCGATGGTTTCGCCGGGCACACTGATGCGGGCCTTCTCGACGGGTTTCGGAGCGCGGTTGATGCAGATAAGATACCGCCTGCCCTGTGCTTCCTTGATGATTCCCTTGACGCTGTTGTTTTCCGAGACTATCTCCGGATCGGGCCGGCTGTCGTGAACCAGCAGGGCCGGCCGGAGGTCTTTCATCTCCAGCAGGACCGACTTCATGGCGGCCCAGAACTCGGGCGTGTAAGGGGTGGTCATCGTCCAGCGAGGATACTCCGCCGGGCGGCGCAGGTACAGGAAGTAAACGATGCCCTTGGTGCCGGCGACAATCGCATCATAGGTCATGAAACGAAATTCCTGAAGCGTTGGGAATCGTCCGGTTGGGCACTCGTCGTAATTCAGCTTGTAGGATTGCAGCACCATCCAAACGGGCTTTTTGTAGGCGACTGACTGTCTGGCCAGTTTGGTGTAGCCGCCGACCGAGCTGATGGTCTTGTCCGGCAGGTTGGACCAGCCGCCCTCGGTCGGCACCGGATAGATGTCTATGCTGACGACGTCGGCTATCTGGTTGTAGTAGGCTAGCCTCTTGAGATCCAGCACGCAACTGCCGTGATTCAGCCAGACGGGGTGATCGGGGTCCAGCTTCTTGACGAACTTATAGCCTTCCAGCAGCCCCTCGACGGGCACGCCGTACTGCGATATCTCGTCGCAACTGTCCCAGCACATCAGCGCCGGGTGGTCCTTCAGCGCCGAGATAATCTTCCGCAGGTACGCCTTCTTTTCTTCGGGCGTGGCAATGTTGCGGAAGGTTTTTTCGTTCAGGTCGGTGGCCCACCATGTCGACCATACGTCCTTGCCGGGGTAGATAAGCCCGCAGACGACCTTCATTCCATGCGCGTGCGCCTTGTCGAGAAATTCCCGCCACTGCGGGATGCTCAGCATGTAGTCGGGGCAGACCATGTTGATGCCGAGCGACGCCGCCTCGCGCCACTCAGCATCGGGCGCATCATAGGGAAAGCCATATACGCCGACCGGGAAAAACGGCTTGCCGTCGACCATTGCGTAGGGATTGTCCTGCTGCTTGGGCTCCGGCGACGGGGCGACGAAGTCCTTGACGGGCCACAGCCGCAGGTCGTCGATGAGAAAATCGCCGTAGGTGTCGGTCGGATTATAGGTAGAGATCTCTATCGAGAATATCTTTATGTCCGACCAGTCGGCCTTTTTGGTGAACGCGCCGAACTGAAGGAGTGAGACGTCGATATGATTCCAGCCGGCCTTCCACGGCTTGAGCAGTATCAGCAGAAAACCGTCGTGCCACCGCTCGGTGTTTCCGAGCCAGAGGGATATCTTATTGATCGGTTTCGGGTCGGCGATGTACAGCCAGCAACTGAACCGCCCCGTGTCGGACAGGTCCAGAGGCTCAGCCAAACTCAGCGAGCAGCGGACGTAGTCCAGGGTCGTTCCGGTCTTTTTGAACCCGATGGCCTTTTTGCCTTCCTTGCGTTCGTCGTTCAGAGTTAATTTATCCAGCGATCCGATTCCGGCCCATCGGTCGAGGCTCTCGGCGTCGTTAAGCACCATGTAGGGCGGGGACTCGCCGGCAACGTCCTTTGCCTCGGCCGCCGCCGGGGTAACGTCCTGGGCTGAACAACTGATGGTCCACGCGACGGACGTCAGGATTGCCGACAGGACACAGGTTGTACGGAACAGCCGACCACTTGCATTTATTAAATGTCTCATGCTTCTTCTTCCTTTCTGTTGCGCGAAACTACATTCTTGTGCCAACAAGCCCATTGCTTGCAGGACATTACAGCTAACAGCCTGCATCTGTTATACGTCTCATACTTCTTCCTTTCCTGTTGCGTTAAGCTGCTTTCTTATGTTCGCAAGCTCGTCGCTTGCTGGGGCCCTGATGCCTTTGGACTCATGCTTTCGGCCAAGCTGTCGATATTTCGACTCGCCCAGCCTGTGGTACGGTATCAGGTCGATCGTCTCGACGTTGGTGTCTTTGAGAAAACGCGCAAGGGCGTCGATATTCTCCCGGCCGTCGGTGCAGCCGGGGACGATCGGTACGCGTACGCGGACCGGCACGCCGTTTTTCGAAAGTTTGACAAGGTTCTCCAGGATCAGCTCGTTGGATACGCCGGTGTACTTCAGGTGCTTTTCGGGATCTATCAGCTTGACGTCGTAGAGCACCAGGTCCACGAACTGAAGCACCTTTTGGAACGTTTCCCAGCGGCAGTACCCGCACGTGTCCAGAACGGTGTGAAAACCTTCCTTCTTGCATTGTTTTAGAAGTGCCGCTGCGAATTTCGGCTGGGCCAGCGGCTCGCCGCCGGATAGCGTAACGCCGCCGCCGGAGCTTGCGTAAAAATCGCTGTCCGCCCTGACCTGGGCCATTACCTGCTCTACGCTCATCTGCCGGCCGGCGGCCTGCAATGCCGTTGACGGACAGTTGGCTGCACATTTCAAACAGAGCCTGCACCTGGCCCTGTCTATCTTCCGCTGCGGGTCGGCCTCGGCCCGCTGGGCCTTCTGTGGGCATAGCCGGACGCATTGGCCGCAGCCGATGCAGCGGTTGGCGAAAAACATCAATTCCGGCTCGCTGCTTATCGACTCGGGGTTCTGGCACCACAGGCACTTCAACGGGCAGCCCTTCATGAACACGGTCGTTCGGATGCCGGGCCCGTCGTGTATGGAGAACCGCTGAATGTCAAAAACCATGCCTTTAGTCATTTTGCTCGTTCCGGCCGTTGCCGCGGCGCATCGGCTAGATGCCGACTATCGGTTTGCCGCCGTTTATGACGTATACCTGCCCGGTAACAAAGTTGGCCTCGTCGGAGGCCAGGAATGCCACCAGGTATCCCACTTCGTCGGCCTCCGCCCAGTACTTGAACGGCACCTGCTCGGCCAGGTCGTCTATCTGCTGCTGCGTGAGTCCCACGTCCTGCTGGAGCGGTGTCAGTATCCAGCCCGGAGCAATGGCGTTTACGTTGGTCAGGTGCGGCGCAAGCTCTTTGGCCAGCGCCTTGGTGAATCCCAGTATTCCGGCCTTGGCCGCCGAGTAATGAGTGAAGTTCGCCTCTCCGGTCTGGCCGTATATGGACGAGACGTTGATTATCTTGCTGTGCTTGTTTTTGATCAGTTCCGGCGTGGCGGCCCGGCAGAAATAGAATGTGCCGTAAAGATGGATCGACAGCATTTTGTGCCATTGCTCGTCGGTCATTTCGGTTATGGCGGACATTCCGCTGATGCCGGCGTTGTTTACCAGAACGTCCAGGCCTCCGAGTTGGGCGACCGTCTTGGCGACCGCATCGTCGGCGATTTCGCTGTCGGCGACGTCGCCTGGGACGGCTATGGCTTTAGGACCGAGTTGGCGGATTTTTTCAGCCGTCTGTTCGGCGCCGTCGGCGTTCCAGTCGTTGACGGCGACATCGAAGCCCCGCCCAGCCAGCACCAGGGCCACCGACTCGCCGATTCCACGGGCCGCGCCCGTTACGAGAGCTACTTTTCGCCTGTTTGTCATCTTTGGTTTCTCCAGATACGGCCTCAGCACTGCCAGAGGCCTTCGCCCTGGTACTGAAGCATCGTCTTGGCCATCTCCCATACGTGCGGCGGCGCCTGCTCGTAGAGGCCGTGACGGCTTATCCAGGTGGAACCGAGACGATTAAGCTGCACCATCATTTCCGTCATCTTGGTCGTTACGGATATGACATCCATTACCGGCACGCCGTCGACGTCCGTCAGACCGTTGGGATATTCCTTTTCGCGGCCCGGCGCCAGGCGCATGATGGGGCACATGCAGAGGCAGCCGGGAATCAAAATCTCGGCGCCGTCGGCGATGAGCTGCCTGCCTACCTTCTGAAAAGATTCAATCTCGTGCCGGGCGTCTTTCATGCCCTCCATCTGCTCGGTCGGGCCGGACGGGATAGGCCGGGGCCGAACCGCCCTGTCTTCCAGGCCGTGCAGTTTCAGGTGCTCCTCGATGATGTGGCAGGCGCCGTTGGATATCCCCACGACGCCCATTTTCCCGGCCATCATGCACGCGACGTGCAGCGACGCCTCGGCCGGGCCTATGACCGGAATGTTCACGGCCTGCTTGGCCTCGACCAGCACCGGATCGTAGTAGCAGGCCAGGTATACGGCGTCGTAGCCTTCTTTTTCCGCCATCATCACGCCGTCGAGGACCTCTCGGTCGTCGAGGAATACCAGGTGGCGGTGGAAGAAGGCCTCAAGGTCCGACAGGCCCTTTTTGGGGCAATGGAACGATATTTCCGTCTCCGGGTCTCTGGCCAGGTCCATGTTCTTGCGCATAAGGTCCATCCACAACATGGCGCCGGGGTCCCTCTCCGGAGCACCCATCGCGATTTGCACCCATATTTTCAGGCCCATTTTCAGTCTCCCTGAGTTTTTGCAGCCGCAAGGACAAGGCGCCCCGCCTTGCCTCGTTAAGTCGCCTGAAACTCCTGGATTATTTTCGGCCCCCTGCTAAGCCCGAGTCGCGTGGCGCCGGCGGCCAGCAGTTCGAGGGCCTTTCGGCAGGAGTCGATCCCGCCGGCGGCCTTGACCTGTATCCCGTCGCCGACAAGCTCTTTGAGCAGCCTGATGTCCTCGACCGTCGCGCCGGCGGCGCCGAATCCCGTCGATGTCTTGATGAACGTCGGCCCGACCCGCCTAACGATCGCGCAGGCACGCCGTTTTTCCTCCTCGCTCAGGTAGCAGGTCTCGATGATGACCTTGGTAACCTTCGCCCCGGCCGCCTCGACGACCGCGGCTATGTCCCGCTCGGCCAGTGCGTCGTTGCCGCTCTTTACGGCGCCGACGTTCATGACCATGTCGATTTCCTCCGCGCCGTTGTGGATGGAATCTTCTGTCTCGCAGACCTTGGCGGCGGTTGAAGCGGCCCCCAGCGGGAAACCCACCGTCGCGTCTACCTTGACGCCCGAGCCGGCCAGCAGCTTGGCCGCCAGGGCCACGTAGGCCGAATTGGTCGAGACGCACGCAAAGCGATACTCCATGGCTTCCTGACAAAGCCGTCTGATGTCGCTCTCCGTCGCGGCTGCCTTCAGGGCCGAGTGGTCGATCATCCCGGCCAGTTTGTCTCTGGTCATTTCCATGGTCGTCGCATCGTCATTTTTTAGCCAAGCCCGGCGTTTTCGGTGCGGGCTATGATGTCATTCTGGACCGAAGGGTCCAGCGAAACGAACAACGCGCTGTATCCTGCGACCCTGACAAGCAAATTCGCGTAGTCCAGAGGGCTGTGCTGGGCCTTCTTCAGCGTGTCCGTCGAGACGACGTTAAACTGAACGTGCCAGCCTTTCAGGTTGTCGAAGAAGGCCCTGATTAATGCCTTTAAGTTCTCCTCGCCGGTTTGTCCGGCCAATGCCTGAGGCGTAAACTTGAGGTTCAACAACTGCCCGCCGGTCATCTTGATCGTGGACAACTTGGCGATGGATTTCAGCACGGCTGTCGGCCCCAGCCTGTCGGTGCCCTGAGAGGGCGAAGCGCCTTCAGCCAGCGGCGAGCCGGCCTTTCTGCCGTCCGGTGTGGCCTCCGTCGCCGCGCCCATCGGAACGTTGGCGGAGATGGAAACCGTCGATGAGTAAAACCCTCCACCTATCGGCCCGCGACCGAAACGGGCGTTGTGATACTGCTCCACCTCGCGGATATAGTCGTCATAAGCCGCCTTGGTCAACGTATCCACATAGTCTATGTCGTTGCCGTATTTCGGAGCATTGTTCAGCAGTCGCTGGCGGATCTGTTCGCCGTCGGCGCCTGCGAAATCGGATTTAAGGGCGCCAAGCAACAGCTCGGCCGAAACGGTCTTTTCCTCGAACACCAGTTTTCTGATAGCCGCCAGGGCGTTGCCGGTATTTGCTATGCCTACCTGCAATCCGCTGACGTGGTCATACACCGCGCCGCCTTCTTTGATGGTCTTGCCCCTGTCGATGCAGTCGTCCACAAGCGCCGAGCAGAACGGGTTCGGGCAGGTCTGCTCCAGGGAGGTGTCAACCGTGTTGTCCACGATGACGTGCAGCCTGGTGTAAAAGCGGATCTGCTCTCTCCATGCCTGCACCACCTCGTCGAAGGATTTGAATGCGGTCAGGTCGCCCTTGCCCGGGCACAGGCTTTTGCCTCCGGCCAGCGGCGCGCCGTTATTGATGGCCAGGTTCAAAACCTTAGAGAAGTTGATAAAGCTCATGCCCGTGCAGCGATACGTCCATTTGCCGGGCACGGCCACCTCGACACACCCGATCATGGAGTAATTGCGCGCGTCTTGCGGTGTTACGCCGCGTTCCAGCAGCGACGGGATGATAATCTCATCGTTATTAAAGGCGGGCATCCCCGTTCCCAGTTTTACGACGTTGACGCACTCGGCCAGGAAACTGTCCGGGCTGCCGGAGTGATACCTGACCGACAGGTTCGGCTGAGGCAGGCGCATGTTGGCGGCCGCTTCCAGGCAAAGGCATGAGACCTCGTTGGTGGCGTCTTGGCCGTCTGCGCTTTGTCCGCCTATGGTGACGTTTTGGTAGACCGGATAGCCCGCCCCGAACCGGGTGTGCGACCAGGGACGCAACTTGTTGATGCAGAAGGTCTTAGCCCATAGATTCTCGATCAGTTCCAGCGCCTCGCCGCGGGTGATGTTTTGCTGGTCGATGTCTTTTTTATAGTACGGCCAGAGGTACTGGTCCAGCCGCCCGAACGAAAAAGAGTGTCCGTTACTTTCGATCTGGAGAATGAGCTGTATAAACCATGCCGACTGGACGGCCTCGTGGAAGCTTTCAGCCGGAAGCTCCGGCACGCGCCGGCAGACGGCTGCGATTCTTTCCAGTTCCCGTTTTCTGACGGCGTTGCCTTCCTGCCGGGCCATCTGCTGCGCCTGTAAGCTGAATCGGCCTGCGAATTCCGAAGCCGCGCCGCAAACAATAAGAACTGATTCCAGGAACATGCGCTTTGAAAGGTTGCCCGGCTCGGAAAGGTCCAGTTGCCGGAGTTTCAGCTCGGCCCGCTTCCTGAAGCCGATAAGCCCCTCTTGAAGGACCGACTTGACGTTCACGCTTATGTGCCCGTCGCCCGATGAGAGATTGCCCAGTGCGCTTATGATTCCCAGGTCCATAGCCTCCTTCGCCGAATCGGAAATCATGCCAAGCGCCCTGTCCATATGGGTCTTTTGCTTCCAGTATGGCAGCAACTGCCTGAGAATTTTCTTGTTCTCATCGGAGACGCGGAAGGCGTCGCCGGGCCGGGTGTCGAACTCATCCATCTCCCGGAGTATCCAATCGACCGAGTACTCCGGGAACACGGGCGCCGACCGGGGCTTACTGGCGTGGTTGCCGACTATCAGCTCCCCGTCCAGTATGAAGATAGACATCTCGTTCAGGATTTTCTTCAGCGCGCACGCTCGCCTGATGACAGCCGGCTTGTCCTCTGTCTGCCGGTACAGCTCGGTGATGATGCGGCATCTTTCCGAGCAGACCTCAGGCTTATCGGCGAAGACCTGCTGCCGGAGCTTTGCGCCCCGGCCGGTCGGTTCGTAAGCCTTCTGTGCGCATGAAGCCTGCTTGATGGCTGTCTCGGCGTTCATTTAACTCAACTCCGCCGTTACCGTTCTGAGCTTCTTGTAGACGCCGCCGGCGCTGAGCGCCCTGTATGCTGCGTCGTGTATTTCGAGCAGTCCTTCGTATTTCCGGTGGGCTTCCATGTTTGGCTCGATGGTCTTTACGACCTTTACCATCTGCGCTACGGCCTGGGGCACGTCCTTGAACAGCCCCGCGCCGACGCCGGCCAGCATGGCCGCCCCCAGCGCGGTGGTCTCGCCGACTTTTAACAACGCCACCGGCTTGCCGTAGATGTCGGCCTGTATCCGGTTCCACGGGCTGCCCTCCGTGCAGGCGCCGCCCGATAGCCTTATCTGGTCCACGGCGGCGCCGAGGCTTTGGACTATGTCCAGGCTCTTTCTCATTTCCAGGCAGGCGCCTTCTACAATCGCCCTGGCGAAGTCCGCTTTCGTGGTAGCCAGCGTCGCTCCCAGAAAAACACCCCGGGCCGTGTCGTCCCAGTACGGGCAGGTCGCCCCTACAAAATGGGGTATGAATATCAGGCCGTTGGCGCCTATCGGTACTGAGGTTACCTGGCTGTTTATCAGTTCATAAGGCGATATGTTCAACTTCTTCGCCGCGTCCGACTCGACCGGGCAAAACGTATCGCGGAACCATGTGTAGGCATTGGCGCCGGTAAGCAGCGTGCTTTCCATGACGTACTTGCCCGGTTCGGAGTGGGGATGAACCAATGCCCTTTTTTCCGGGTCGAAAAGCGGCTTATCGAGACATACTTCCGTATTCAGCGCCGTGCCCACCACGATAAAGGCCTCGCCGGCTTCTATGACGCCCGCGCCTACCGTGCCGCATTGGATGTCTCCGCCGCCGGTAACCAGTGCGGTGCCCTCGGCGAAACCGGTCGCCTCAGCCGCCTTCGGGCAGACCCTGCCCACCACCGTGCCGGACGGCACCGCCCGCGGCAGTTGCTCGACGGGAATGCCCATGCGGCTGCACAAATCCTGATTCCATTGCAGCTTCTCCAGGTCGAATATGAGCGAGCAGCCGGCCATCGAATAGCTTTCGCAGAAATCGTCCGCACCGAGCTTGTGGAGGATAAAATCTTCGACATGGGCGAATTTGAAGGTTCGCGCGTTCACTTCAGGCTCGTTCTGGATTACGTGCATAATCGAAGGGGTGCCCCAGAGCGGGTCTATGGTATTGCCGGTAATCCTGTAGACCTCGTCCGGGCCGATATTTTCCCTTATCCAGTCGGCCTGGGGATAGGTCGCCTTTACGGACCAGAGTATGGCGTTTCGCACCGGGTCGCCGTTTTTATCAACGGGAATTATGGTTTGTCTTATGCTGGTCAGCCCTATCCCGGCGATCTGGGTGGGGTTTATACCGGCCGTTTGCAGCGCCTGCCGTGAGGTCTGGCAGGCGGCCTGCCACCACATGCCGGCGTCCTGCTCAACCCAGCCGGGACCGAGACGGTTGTATATGTTGCTGAACTCACGGGAGGCCTTGCTTACCAGGTTGCCGGCCGTATCAACAATTACCGTTTTGAGGTTCGTTGTCCCTACGTCTATAGCCGCCAGATATTTTTCCATGGCTGTCTTCCCAAATCGCGTCAGCCGGCCCTGCCGACGAGCATTTCCTGAACGTCATCCTCGAGCGAGGTGAAATACGCGCTGAAACCGGTTACGCGGACTTGCAGGTCGGCGTACTGTGCGGGATTTTGCCTGGCCTGTTGGAGCGTTTCGGCATCGAGCAGGTTTGCCTGGACCTGTAGGCCGCCTTTTTTGAAATATACCTCTATCAGTGACGCCAGTTTTTCCGGCGCGTCTTCGCCCTCGAAGGCCGCCGGC
>JAXIHJ010000069.1:0-22644 GCA_034189755.1 Planctomycetota bacterium | reverse complement strand
GTCCGTAGTGTGTGTTCTAAGACCCCACCATTCCCAGTATGTTGCTCCTATGTTCACAGGCCATGGATCGTTTATGTATATGTAGTCTCCTTGCCGGCGGCACGGCCGGGGTAACAGCGGAAAATATCGAAGCCATCAAGCATGAAATGGCCCAAGCCGAGCTGGCCCGGAAGAACCCCGATAAAACAAGCTGGGTGGAAAATTTCCCGGCCTATTCGCCCGGCCCGGCTGTGCCTCTCAGGAAGGGAGTCATCGGCCTGCACAGCAGCCTGAGCGACGGGCAGAGCACGGTTCAGCAGTTCTGCGCGGTGGCGAAGTCCCTGGGCTACGATTACGTCGTCTTCACGGAAAGCCTTGAGAAGATGAACCGGCAAAAGTACCGGCAGTTACAGCAGGCCTGCGGCGAAGAAAGCGGCCCCGATTTCCGGGCTATCCCCGGCGTCGAGTTCGATCTGCCCAACGACAAGGGCCGGAGGCTCAGGGGGTTTGCGATCGATCCAACCGCGCTGCCGGACAAGAAAGACCCCTGGTCGATGTTCGCCCAGTTGCTTTTCCGCCTCAACGCCGGCGGGACGATAGCCACGCCGGGCCTGAACCAAATCGACCCGTGGCATATAAGATTCTGGAACAGTCTGGAGGTCTATGCCTATCGCAGCGGCAGGAGAATCGACGATTCCTTGCAGACCTACAAGTCCCTTGTCGCCAGCGGATACGATTTGAGCGCCGTTGCCGGGTATCGCGTCTATCAGGCGGAAGCCCTCAAGGATTTCAAGGGATACGCGACCTACGCCGAGGCTGAAGACCTGAAGAACCTCTCCGGACACTTCCGCACGTTTTTTATCAGTTCCGGGCCGGTGGTGAGGGAGTTTGCGTTAAAAAGCTACCGTGGCCAGTCCATGCCTGAGGCGGGATATTCCGCCTGCAACGAGGTCGGAGACATACTCTGCCTCAGTTTGGCTCTGGAGTCGCGGCATCCGCTGAAGGAAGTTACGATCTATCGGGGCAAAAACGTCTTCCGCCGGTTCCGCCCTCAGTCCAGGAGTTTCAGCCGCAATATATGGTTCGTCTGCACCGAGGGTACGCAGTTGTGGCTTCGTGCGACGGACGAGAAGGGCGGCGAGGCGGTTTCCAGCTACATCGGGCTGTCCAATCTTTACAACGACCTGATGTGCAAGGACAACCAGAACAACATTCTTAAGGAGAGGTTGTTGGAGACGGAAGACTGTGTTTATCTCGGCGGCTGGCAAACCGCCCGAGACCGCGGCTCGCTTGAGTTTGCCCTGCCCAATGCCGACGTGGTGCCCGCATCAGGCGAAAGGGCCACCGGCGCCTTGCCGTTTGTAAAAAGTATGCCTGCTTTTTTAACTTCGGCAGGGCCGGTCAGGGCGCCACATCCGAGGCTGGAGCGGTATCTGTTTTCCAACGACTGTGCCGTATTCGCCCACAAGGCGGAAGACGATAAAATGGCCGCCGAATCGATCTTCACCGTCTTTAGGCCGCGGGTTTACGGCTCCAACATGGTTATCTTCGACTGCCGGGTCAAATTGAAACAGGAGCTTAAACTCGGCGAAACCAAGGCGCTGGAAGTGGACCTGGTCAAGGCTGTTTCCGAGGCGCGTCTGGGGCCTTGGCCTAACTATGTCTACGTGGACGGCGAGGGGCGAAAAAATCACGGTAAGACGGAGGAACTTATCACCGGCCGGGTTCTGCCACTGGGCAAAGGAGGGGTTATCGGGTTTTGGCCGAACGAGGTCGGCAGCTTCGGACTTTACGTTCTCGATGAGAATTCCTACTCGGTCGCCCTGACCGGCAAGCGGGAATCCGGCCCTTCCGGCCCCGTGATCCAGGTAGGATATGACTGGCCCGGAAAGACCCTCGCCAAGGGCGACGAACTGAAAAGCCGGTTCCTCCTGGTGCTGGGCAACGGTCTGGCGAGGGACGATTCGGAAATATGGAAAGTGCAGGAGGCTTACGGCCTGGGCGGTTCGGCCGCCGCCTACCGGACGAAACTCGATCGGGGCAAGATAATCAGTAACCGCTATCCCCTGGTCCTGGAGGCGGAAGACTACGGCCTCAGCGGGAAGATAGCGCCGGCCGACCTCCCCAACGAGCTGGCCGTCATGGTAAAAGGACTGAATTCAAACTGGGATGCCGGTGTCGTTGACGGGCGAGGCGAAGGCATAAGGCGCGTCGGCATCCTGGACGGTGCCGCCTACCTGACAATCGATACGTCAAAGGGCTGTGAATTTCGCGCCGGCAACCTGCTGGTCTGCGATAACAGGGAAATCAGGCTGACCCTTATCGACGTCAAAGCCGGCCGAATAAGGTTCGAGGCGCATAACCCAACCGACAAAGAGGCGGCCATCACCGTAACGAGCCCGTTTTTTGCCGAGCTGCGAAGCACGTGCAGGCTCTCGCCGTGCACTTCGGAGCAGGTAATCGCCGACGTTGACACCGCCGGTGTGACGGAAGAGGTCGGCCAATGAATGCCGTAGTCTCATTCGTCGGGTTGTGTCTGTTATTGTGGGTAGGGCATTTTTTGCGGATGCGGATTCGGCTGCTCCAGAGGCTTTTTCTGCCGTCCAGCGTAATCGGCGGCCTTATTGGCCTGGTGGTGCTCCAGGGTTTTCATTGGTTTGGCCGGCCGCTGCCTGCGGGCTGGACGACCGGCTGGTCCGACCTGCCGGGCTTCCTGATTAACATTGTTTTCGCGTGCCTGTTTTTGGGCGTATCGCTGCCGAGCCTGCGGACACTGTGGCGCCACGCCGGGCCTCAGTTGGCCTATGGGCAGGTGGTGGCCTGGGGACAGTATGTCGTCGGCATAGGGCTGGTGCTGGTGGTGCTTGGGCCCCTGTTCGGCGTGCCGGACATGTTCGGCGGGATCGTGCCGGTCGGCTTTGAGGGCGGGCACGGTACAGCCGCCGGACTGGCCCAAACGTTCAAAGACCTCGACTGGGCTGCGGGCAGGGACTTTGCACTCGCTAGCGCCACTATCGGCATCATCAGCGCGATCGTCATCGGCATGGTGCTAATCAACTGGGCGGCCAGGCGGGGCTATACCGTCCGCAGGACCGACCCCGCCGACATGCCGGAAGACGATACGATCGGCGTTATTCCCGTAGACCGCCGGCCCAGTGCAGGCCGGCTCACCGTCAGGTCGGGCGCCATTGAGGCCTTCACGCTGCACGTAGCCATCGTCGGCGTCGCCGTGGGGATAGGCATTCTCATCAAGCAGGGCTTCTGGCAGATCGAGCACGCGATTAACGCCGGCCTGGCCGAGGCCGACCGACTCAAAAGCAACTCGTACATATTGGTCAAGAGCTTTCCGCTGTTTCCCTTGTGCATGATCGGCGGGCTTCTGGTGCAGGTCATTGAGGACAAGTTCGACAGGCACAAGCTGCTGGACATCGGGCTGACAAAGCGGATTCAGAACACCGCGCTGGATTTCCTGGTCGTCGCCGCAATCGCCACCATCCGCATTGAGACGCTGTCGGCCTACTGGGTGCCGTTCGTGGTCATCGCTTCCGCCGGCATCTTGTGGAACGTCTTCTGCGTGCTTGTGCTGGCCAGGCGGATGCTGCCCGATGCATGGTTCGAGCGGTCGATCGCCGAGATGGGCCAATCGATGGGCGTGACGGCCACGGGCCTGCTGCTGCTGCGCGTGGTCGATCCGGACTATAAATCACCGGCTGCCGACGCGTTCGCATACAAGCAGATCCTCCACGAGCCGTTCATGGGCGGCGGGCTGTGGACATCGACCGCCATCCCGTTGCTTGCGCTGTGGGGCGGCTGGCCGGTGTTAGGCATCGCCGCAGCAGCGGTTGCGGCGTGGCTTTTAATCATTTTCGGTTCACGCGCCCTGCGCCGATTCTGACGCTACCGGGCGAAGCCGCAAATTATCCAACAACAAAGGAGTAATACGTGATCGATAAATTATTGCCGAAGATAAAATCAGGCAAGGCGCTTATAGGCGTCGTCGGGCTGGGCTACGTCGGCCTGCCGCTCGTGCGAGAGTTTACGCGCGGTGGAGCGAAGGTAATCGGTTTCGACGTGGACCCGGCCAAGATCAAGGCCCTTTCAGCCGGGCGGAGCTACATCGAGCACATCCCTTCCAAGGTCGTCAGGCAGATGGTTCGATCCGGGCGTTTTACAGCCACGACGGATTTTAAACACCTCCGCAAACCGGACTGCATCCTGATTTGCGTCCCGACGCCGCTTACCAAGCAGCGCGAGCCGGACATGACCTACGTCCAGGCCACCGCCCGCTCCATCGCGGCCGTCCTGCGAAAGGGACAGCTCATCGTCCTGGAATCCACCACCTATCCGGGCACGACCAGAGAGGTCATGCTGCCGATCCTCGCTACGTCGGGCCTGACGGTCGAAAAGGATTTTTACCTGGCCTTCTCACCCGAGCGGGAAGACCCGGGCCGGGGCGACTACACCACCAAGACCATCCCCAAGGTAGTCGGCGGCTATGGCCGCGATTCGCTGGCTGCGGCAGTGGCCTGCTACAAGATCGCCCTCGACACCGTCGTGCCGGTTTCCTCCTGCGAGGCGGCCGAAGCGTGCAAAATTCTTGAAAACACCTACCGCTGCGTGAACATCGCGCTGGTCAACGAACTGAAGCTGCTGTTTGACCGGATGGGCATCGACGTATGGGAGGTCATTAGCGCCGCAGCCACCAAGCCGTTCGGCTTTACGCCGTTTTATCCGGGGCCTGGCCTCGGCGGGCATTGTATTCCCATCGACCCGTTCTACCTGTCATGGAAGGCGCGCCAGTACGGGCTGACCACCCGATTTATCGAACTGGCCGGTGAAATCAACGTCTCCATGCCCGAATGGGTCACCAACAAGCTGATGTACGCCCTGAACTGGCGAGGCAAGGCGCTGAAAGGCGCGAAAATTCTCATCCTTGGCCTGGCCTACAAGAAAGACGTCGATGACGTTCGGGAAAGTCCGTCGCTGGAGCTGATCGAGCTGCTGCGGTACCGCGGGGCGAAGGTCGATTACAATGACCCGCACATTCCCAAAGCACCGCGGACACGCGAGCACGACCTCAAGATGGCCTCCAAGAAGCTTTCAGCCAGGATGCTCGCAGGCTACGACGCCGTGCTGATCAGTACGGACCACAGCGATTATGACTATCAGTTCATTGCAGACCATGCCAAATTGGTCGTCGATACGCGGAACGCAACGAAGAACGTGAAGCGCAGCCGAAGGAAAATCGTCAAGGCCTAGCCGGCCTTTGCTGCCGGGAGACTAAAAACATGAAAATAATCAACGTCGCCGGCGCACGGCCCAATTTTATGAAGATTGCCCCGCTTATGGAGGCGTTTGAAGCGCGTCCGGAGCTTGAAGCCATCCTGGTCCACACCGGCCAGCACTACGACGAGCGGATGAGCGATTTGTTCTTTCGCCAACTCGGTATTTGCGAGCCGGACATCAACCTTGGGGTCGGCTCGGCCAGCCACGCCGTCCAGACCGCTGAGATTATGAAGGCCTTCGAGCCGGTCGTCCTGGCACAGAAGCCCGATGCGGTCCTGGTCGTCGGCGACGTCAACAGCACGATTGCCTGCGGGCTGGTAGCCGCCAAGCTGGGCGTGAAGCTCGTGCACGTCGAGGCGGGCCTGCGAAGCTTCGACCGGGCAATGCCGGAGGAGATCAACCGCGTCCTCACCGACGCAATAAGCGGCCTGCTGTTCTGCACCGAGCAAAGCGGCGCAGACAACCTCCGGCGCGAAGGTGTGCCGAAAGAGAGAGTTTTCCTCGTCGGCAACGTCATGATTGACACATTGCTGAAGAACAAGGCCAAGGCGGATGCGTCGGGAATTCTCGATGAACTGCACCTGGCGCCTCGCGGCTATGCCGCACTGACACTGCACCGGCCTTCCAATGTGGACGACCCGATCGTTTTTGGCCGGATTCTCGACGCCCTCGACATCATTCAGAAAGACCTGTCGATTATTTTCCCGATTCATCCCCGCACGCGGAAGAACATCGCGGCGTCGGGCCTTGACGGTCGCGTCAAAGACATGGCCAACCTGCGGCTTATCGAGCCGGTCGGATACCTCGACTTCCTGAAGCTCATATCGGAGGCGAAAGTGGTGCTGACGGATTCCGGCGGCATCCAGGAAGAGACGACCATTCTCAAGGTGCCGTGTCTGACGCTCCGGGAAAACACCGAAAGGCCGATTACGGTCGAGCTTGGTTCCAATCGGGTTGTCGGCACCGATCCGAAAAAGATCATTGCCGGTTACAAAGCCGCCGTCGACGGCTCCCGCGGCGAGCCGCAGACACCGCCGATGTGGGACGGCCGGGCCGCAGAACGCATCGCACAGGTGTTGGTGGAAAAATTAGCCGGTTAGCGGCCTTATAGCCGTTGCCGATACAGTGAAGGGTCTACAACGGCGGCCATTGCCCGGACGTCTAAATCGCCGCCCAGGAACTCGCTTACCAGCCGGAACTGCTGCAAAGGACTCTCGAGAACTTTCCCGTAGTCGGTGTACAGGATACGGAAACAATCCTGCTGTTGGACCCACTGGTCAAACGCATTTAGCTGCTTTCGGAACATCTCGGCCATCTTATCGTCCGTAACATTGCCTTGGTCCTGGCCCAGCCTCTCGAGCATGACCTTCTGAGAGGCCAGGACCTCCTGGAGCTTTCGCCGCATGAAGACCACGCGATATTCACGATCCTGCGGCAGGTCATACAGCAGCCTGTAGACCATCTTTACAACCTTGCCGGCGGCGTCTTCCAGCCAGGAGGCGTCTTCTCTGGTCTTTTTGACGGCCTCGAATTCGTAGTAGCCCTTGGGGTTGTCCTGATCGCTCTTTCTGATATTGTCGGTCAGTGTGGGAATGCCGCCGGCCTCTATCGCCTGCATCATCATGGAGGTGCCCGACCTCGGCAGGCCGGAGACTATTGTAATGAACTCTCTACCCATTGCCTTCTCTCACATTCCGCTTGATCATTGATTGGGTATAACGCCTCAGCCGTTTGCGATGGTCGAAGTACCAGCGGTCAGTTTTCAGCGTTCAGCATTCAGCTACGGCAAAAGCTGCTTCAAAAACCAACACCGTGTTTTTTTGTCGTAGCTGACTGCTAAGTGCTGACGGCTGATAGCTTATCTTTGTGTCAATGTTTTGCGGACCAACTCCTCAAGGTCCGACGGATACACCAGGAAACCGGCATGTTTTCACCCGGCGTCGGGTCATACGACAGCGGCCTGCCCGCCGGGACCGATGTAGCCGGCCTTTTCCAGGTGAAGGATAATCTGCTGGACGCATTCTTCCGGCGCCAGGTCGGTCGTGTCGAACGCCATGTCGGCGTCGGCCGGCTCTTCATACGGGTCGGAAATTCCGGTGAACTCCTTGATGATTCCCGCGCGGGCTTTGGCGTACAACCCCTTGCGGTCGCGCTGCTCGCAAACCTCCACGGGCGTGGAGACATGCACCAGGATAAACCCACCGCCATCTTGGACCATGTTGCGGACCTCCTGGCGGATCCGGTCGTACGGGGCGATCGGGGCGCAAAGCGCGATGCCGCCGTTTTTGGTAATCTCCGAGGCGACCCACCCGATGCGGCGAATGTTGATGTCGCGGTGTTCCTTCGAGAAGCCCAACTCGCTGGAAAGATGCTTGCGCACCAGGTCGCCGTCCAGCAGCGTAATGGGCCGGCCGCCGATTTCCATAAGCTTGGTCATCAGCACGTTGGCCAGCGTGCTCTTGCCCGAGCTTGGCAGGCCTGTAAAGAACACCGTAAAGCCCTGCTTGCTGCGAGGCGGATAAGTGCGGCGAAGTTCTCTGACCACGTCGGGGAACGAGAACCACGCGGGAATCTCCCGGCCTTCGGCAAGCCGCTCACGCAGCTCCGTTCCGGAGAGCGATTTCGGCTCGACGCCTTCGGGCACCTCGTCGACCGGCACGTATTTGTCCTGGTCTTGCAGGTAGACCATCATCTTGAAGGGAACCATCTCGATGCCCAGCTCGTCCTGATGTTCGCTGAGCAGCTCCTGGGCGTCGTAAGGTCCGTAGAACGGTTTGCCGCTGGAGTCGCTGCCTGGCCCGGCGTGGTCCCTGCCGACGATGAGGTGCGTGCAGCCGTGGTTCTTGCGTATGATGGCGTGCAGGATTGCCTCCCGCGGTCCGCCCATCCGCATCGCCAGCGGAAGCAGGCTGAGCATGACCGTGTTGTGGGGGTAATGGTGCAGGATGGCCTGGTAGCACCGCACGCGCGTGTAATGGTCCACGTCGCCCGGCTTGGTCATGCCGACCACCGGATGAATCAGCAGGTTGGCCTCCAGCTCACGGGCGGCCCGGAAGGTCAGCTCCTGATGCGCCCGGTGCATGGGGTTGCGCGTCTGGAACGCCACCACGCGCCGCCAGCCCTGCGAGGCGAATCGCTCCCGCAGTTGCGCGGGCGCCAGGCGAACTTCGCGGTAATCGTAATGGCGGGGAGCCTCCACGCCCTCGACGGTGCCGCCGACGTAGTACGGATGAGTGTTCTGCAACAGGTAGCTTACGCCGGGATGTTCGACGTTGGTCGTGCCGAATACCTTTTTGGCCTCGGCTTTCAGGTCGGCCTGCCAAATATCCTCGACGTTCAGCACGGCCAGCATGACGCCCTCAAGGTCTCGCATCGCCAGCTTGTCGCCGACTTTAACGGCCCGGGCCGTTTCCTCGGCGACATCCAGCATGATCGGCATCGGCCAGATCGTCCCGTCGGCGAGCCTCATTTCCTTGCAGACGCCCTCGTAATCCGCTCTGGACAAAAAGCCCTTAAGCGGCGAGAAGCTGCCGTTCATCAGCAGCTCCAGGTCGCAAAGCTGGCGCGGGGTCAGGTCCCATGAGGCAAAATCGCGGGAAAGCTCCTTCAGCTCGGCCGTACGTTGCGGACTGACAATCAGATCCGCCAATTCGCCGCCGTGCGGCTCAATTAAATGCGTAGGCATTTCAGACTCCAATAATAATACCTTCCGGCTCCGAGGCAGCCATTATCAACAAGACGGCCAATCAATCAAGTGGACTCCTGGCAATGCTCCTGTTGTCGGAGCCCGGGTTACGATAGACTTTGCAGCAATGCTTTGCCGACGGTAACGGCTCCCAGCACAACCGCCAGACCGCCGATAGCCAACCTCAGATGCTTCGCCTTGAGCCTCTTTACCGAGTAGGCTGACAGTGGAACCGAAAATAGTGCGCCGATGGTAATATACGGAACTAGTGTCCACTCGATGTGGCCGGCAATTAAAAAGTAAGCAAAGAACCCGACCAGGCATGTCAGCCCTTCGGCAAGAGAGGTAATGGCTACAGCATTCTTTCCGTCTACTCCGGCCAGAATCTGTCCGCCTGTTACCACCGGCCCGTAGCCGCCGCCGCTGAGGCCTTTGTTGAACGAGGCCAGCAGGCCCATTGCCATGATCCGCTTCCACGAAAATCGATACTGCCTATGAACTGTGGCGAGCGTAAAGACGCCAATCGCCAAGACTAGGCCACCAATCCAAAGCGTCAGATAAAATTTATCCAGCCTTACCGCGACTAAAACAGCGATGGCCGTGCCTGCGATACTGCAAGAAGCAATCAGCGCCGCCACCTTAAGATGCCTGGATGCCGTTCGCCGGATTACCATAACCAGCCCGAACCGGTGAATTCTTTCTTTTGCCCGGCTCGTTCGCAAGCTGAAATCCACGTTTCCGGCCGAATGGTGCATCAACCCGGCCAACAGGCCGGAACACAGCTCGGAAAACAATACCGCCGGGACGATTTGTAGTGGCCCAAACCCTAAAATCAGCAACAGCGGTGTCAATGTGGTACCATAGCCCATCCCCACAGTAGAATCGACATACTCGCAAACGAAGGCAATAACAGGTATGGACAGCAGCCAGATCAGCCCAAGCTCAGCATGCATGATCTTATTCCTTTGTCACGCGAATCGAAAAACACACACCTTACCGGCCTTGCAGTCCCACTGGAGATCAGTCGAACCGGAGCTGTTGCCCCCATATGGCTCCACCTCCACACCAAGTTGCCGAATCTCATCGATGCGGCGCCTCAACTTCCTGTTGGCTTGACGGATGTGCTGCTGACGCCGTTGGGCAGACTCATGCATAAAAAAGCATCCGCAGAAGTCACGACAGAAAAATGAACCCTTCGAAAATTCCCAGTAGTAGTCCCCGAAAAAATCTTTTTGAACGAACATCTCTGTGACCGTTTCGTTTGAAGACGGACGCACGCGGACGCGAACCGCTCCTGTCTTGCGGGCCAGGTCAAGACAATCGTCAATGTTGCAGGGCCTGCCGCCAAATAAGTATCGAAAACTCTTCATCGTGCGGTTTCCTGTCGTTATGTTACTATTCCCATAGAATTTATCTAGAATAAAATAAATAAAAAGATTCCCGGGGAAACGGTCTTTTTTCGACGAGGCAAAAACTCCGGTGGTCCGAAATCCCGTTCCGCCCGGGGCAAGGCGGGCAGAAGCAAGGGGGTTTTGGCTGCCTTGCCGTCGTATGATCGCAGAAAAGAACGGCGGCCCGACAGGACTCGCCATCGCCCCCGCCGCCTTGGCACGCGATAAAACTCGGCCCGTAGCGATCGATTGGCACTCTGTGGGGGGCTCTAAGCTATATCCGCCAGCGTGGTTGTTTCAAGCTTGTGAGCGATGGTATCGCGGATGTCTTTGAAGATGCGGAGCAGCTTTTTCTTGCCTTCAATGGGCGTGTGCTCATAGAAGTATTTGCTGACCGACTCCACGGGGGCCAATGCTCCATCCATCATACGGATGACCTCCGCCAGCGTTATTTGATTCGGTTTCCTGGAGAGCTTGTAACCGCCCTCGGCCCCGCGAGCGCTGTGAACGATCTTGTGGCGCTTAAGGATCAATAGGATCTGTTCCAGATATTTCCTTGGAATTTCCTCTTTTGTGGAAATATCTACAGCCTTGATGTACCCTTCGCCGAAATGCTTCGTCAGATATATCAGGGCCAGGCAGGCATACTCGCTTTTGCGGGACAGCTTCATTACTGTTCTACCTTAGCGTGACGAAAACGGAAGGTATCTTCTGCAACCACCGGCCGGCTGTCAAGCCGATAGCCGGCCGGGTTGCAGCAGTACTTGAACAGATGGACGCCCAAAAGCTGAAAAACAAAATGGCCGGTCGCGCGATGCCTTATTTATTTCAGCTTCTCTCGCTGTTCAAACTTTTTTGAAAGCAGCTCGGGCCGGTTCATATTTGTCGTCGGTGCGTCTGCCACCATTCGATAGTCCGCCGCAGGCCCTCATCGAAATCCATCTCCGCGCGGAAGCCGAAGAGCTTCTCGGCCCGGCTGACGTCCAGGCGCCGGCGTGGCTGGCCGTCCGGTTTGGAAGCGTCCCAGACAATCTCACCCTCAAATCCGACCAGAGCTTGAATCTTTTCGACGAGGTCCCTGATGGTAATCTCGAAGCCCGCGCCGAGATTCACCGGCTCCGGGCCGTCGTACTTCTGCGTCGCCAACAATATCCCGCGGGCGCAGTCCTCGACGTAGAAAAATTCGCGACTGGCCTTGCCGGTGCCCCAGACCTCCACCTGCTTATCGCCGCGGTCCCTGGCATCGACGAACTTCCGAATCAGTGCGGGGATCACGTGGCTGGTCTTCAGATCAAAGTTGTCGCCCGGCCCATACAGGTTCACCGGAAGCAGGAAAATACCGTTCAGGCCGTACTGCTGCCGATACGCCTGAAGCATCACCAGCAGTGCCTTCTTGGCGACGCCGTAGGGGGCGTTGGTCTCTTCGGGATAGCCGTCCCAGAGATGCTCTTCCTTAAACGGCACGGGCGTGAACTTGGGGTAGGCGCAGATTGTGCCTATCTGGACGAACTTCTTCAGGCCGCTCAGGCGTGCGTACTCGATCAGGTGCAGACCCATTGCCATGTTGGCGTAGAAGAACCGCCCCGGGTTTTCGCGGTTGGCCCCGATGCCGCCGACCTCCGCCGCCAGGTGAATAACCACCGTCGGCTGCATCCGGGCGTACATCCGCTCGACGTCGGCCGGCTTCGTCAGGTCGAAATCCTCAATCAGAGGGACGAGGATGTTCTCTTGCGGCACGCCGGCGGCCTTCATCGCCGCCTGCAAACGCCGGCCCAGAAAACCCGCGCCACCGGTAATGACAATACGCTGTTCGGACAGGTTCATTTTGTTGCCTTGTTCGCCCGATGGTCCGCGATGACCTTTTCCTCTTTCGCAACTTGCCGGTCGTGCTCCGTCATCATCTTCGCAAGCTGCCTGAACGTTACCTTCGGCTCCCAGCCGAGTTTTTCACGCGCCTTCGCCGAGTCGCCCTGGAGCAGGTCAACCTCGGCCGGGCGGAAATACCGCGGGTCGATCTCGACGCAGCTTTCCCAGTCCAGCTCCAGCAGGCCGAAGACCTCCTGGAGAAACTCGCGCACCGAATGCGTCTGCCCGGTGGCGATAACGTAGTCGTCCGGCTCATCCTGCTGGAGCATCAGCCACATCGACTCCACGTAATCGCCGGCGAAGCCCCAGTCCCTTTTGGCATCGAGATTGCCCATGAAGAGTTTTTCCTGCAAACCTTCCTTTATCCGCGTGGCGCCGCGTGTAATCTTGCGCGTAACGAACGTCTCGCCGCGGCGCGGGGACTCGTGGTTGAACAGGATACCGTTGCATGCGAACAGGCCGTACGCCTCGCGGTAGTTGACGGTCTGGTGGTATGCAAAAACCTTCGCGCATGCGTACGGGCTGCGGGGATGGAACGGGGTCTTTTCCGTCTGCGGGGTTTCGACGACTTTGCCGTACATCTCGCTCGATGAGGCCTGGTAGAACTTCGTCGGAATCCCCGTATCGCGGATCGCCTCCAGCAGCCGCAGCGTGCCCACGGCGTCGGCCTGGGCGGTATAGACGGGCTGATCGAAGCTGACCCGCACGTGCGACTGGGCGGCCAGGTTGTAGACCTCGTCGGGCCGGCATTTTGTCAGGACACGCCTCATGCCCGCTCCGTCGGTCAGGTCGCCGTAATGCAGAAACAGCCTGGCGGCGGCCTCGTGCGGGTCGGCGTAAATATGGTCTATCCGTTCCGTGCCGAACGTGCTGGAGCGGCGGACCAGCCCGTGTACCTCGTAGCCCTTTTCCAGCAGCAGTTCCGCCAGGTAGCTGCCGTCCTGCCCGGTTATGCCCGTAATAAGCGCCTTTTTCGTTTTGGCCATTGGCCGTCTCCTTCTCCGAGCCGTCTGGACCCAATAGGCTGCCACGGATGCCGCGCCCGGTCAAGCCTCCATGTGGTAACCCCTTGCGATTCAGGCCCCAATTCGACAAGCTAAAAGCCATGGCTGAATTGGTAACGATGGACCTGGGACGCATCGCATACGCAGAGGCGCTGGAGTTGCAGCTTAGACTTGTTGAGCGTCTTATCGCCTTAGGCACAGAGCATGAGTACCTGCTGCTACTGGAGCACGACCCGCCTGTCATCACGTTGGGCCGCGGCGCCGATGAGGGCAATCTTCTGGCCTCGCCGCAGCAGTTGTCGGCCAAGGGTATCGAAGTTCACCACGCCAGCCGCGGCGGCGACGTAACGTATCATGGCCCCGGCCAGCTTGTAGCCTATCCCATAATGCGCCTGGACCGCCGCGGCCGCGACGTGCACAAATACCTGCGCGACCTCGAAGAGACCGTCATACGCCTGCTCGGGCCCCTCGGCGTAGAGCCGCGGCGCGAAAAGGGCCTGACGGGCGTGTGGGTCCGGGATGAGAAGATAGCCGCCATCGGCGTGGCCGTCAGGCGATGGGTTTCGTACCACGGGGTGGCGCTGAACGTCTCGCCCGACCTGTCGCATTTCGACCTGATCGTTCCCTGCGGCCTGGCCGAGCGGCGAGTAACCAGCCTCGCCGAAATTCTGGGGCCGGGCCATCGCACTGCCGAACTCAAGCCCGTGATGGTAGAATGCTTTTGCGAGGTGTTCGGCTTTTCCGACGTGTCTGAAGGTTCGACTCACCGTCGGATATCTGGAATCGATTAATGACTTCCGATGCAAAATCCAATCAGCCGGCAGGCAGGCTTCCGCCGTGGCTCAAGAAACGCCACCGCATTTCCGCCCGGGCCGGCGCCGTGCGAAAGCTGCTGGCCGATCTGGAGCTGCAAACCGTCTGCTGTAGCGCCCATTGTCCGAACCAGAGCGAGTGCTTCGGGCGCGGCACGGCCACGTTTTTGATCCTGGGCGATGCCTGTACGCGGTCGTGCCGGTTCTGCGCTATTGCCCACTCGCCTGCGCTGCCGCCGCCTCGAGCCGACGAGCCGGCTGCCGTCGCCGAGGCGTGCGTGAGGCTGGGACTGCGATACGTCGTAGTAACCTCCGTTACGCGCGACGATTTACCCGACGGCGGGGCGGGGCACTTCGGGCTGACGATCCGAGCCATTCGCGGCAGGCTGGGCGACGAAACGCTTATTGAGGTGCTCACACCGGATTTCCGTGGCGACAGCCGGTCGGTAGAAAAAGTGCTGGCGGCCCGGCCTGACGTATTCAATCACAACGTCGAGACGGCGCCGCGGCTGTACCGGCAGGTTCGCCCGCAGGCCGACTACGCCCGAAGCCTGGCCGTGCTCCGCTGTGCCTCCGGGCCGGCCGGGGCCTCGTGCTATACCAAGAGCGGCCTGATGGTGGGCCTGGGCGAGAGCCATGACGAGGTTACACAGGTCATGCAGGACCTTCGCGGCGTCGGCTGCGACATACTGACCATAGGCCAGTACCTCGCTCCGTCAGCCGACCACGCGCCGGTGGAGCGATTCGTCGAGCCGGGCGAATTCGCCGAATGGGAAGCGCAGGCCCGCGAACTGGGTTTTGTGGCCGTGGCGGCCGGGCCGTTCGTGCGGAGCAGCTACAGGGCCGAGAATCTTTTTCCACGGAAGCGATAGGAAAAGATGCTCATGCGCGGTCCTGCAACTTTCTTAAAGCGGCCCATGTCAGGCCAATCAGCCTCTCGCCGTCGGAATCGACGTTTTCAGACCATAGCCCCATCAGCAATTTTCCGAGTTTCATCTCGGTCAGCTCTTCGGTGCTTTGCGGCAGATGTGCGATTTCGGCGTCGATTTCATGCTGCCGCTTGATCATCGATATGACTGCCGCCGCCGCGCCGAGCGCCAGGTTCGTCGGCTGGATGCCGGCGCCCAGCGCCAGCTGCATCGAACCGTACAGCCGGTCGTCGTAGCCCAGCTTGCGGACGTGGTCGCGGCACACGCGGGCGACCAGGTCGTTGAGGTTCGGACAGACCATCCGCTCCAGCAGGTCTTCGGCGTAGTCGCCGAAGCCGTCGGGCGTAAAGAGCCTGTCCCCCAGCTTCGCGTGCCGCCGTGTTAGTGCCGCGCCGGATTCGTCAAGGAACGCACTGCGGGCCGCGGCCATAATCTCGGCGTCTCCGCCCGCCTCGGCGACGGTCTCGTAGCCGGCCAGGTCGGCCAGGTAGCCTATCAGCGCGTGGATGGCATTGTGGCCGTACAGCTTGGCCTCCTCGAACGGCAGCAGGTCGTCCTTTTCGATAAATACCTCGATGCCGCGACGGTAGCCGGCCAGATTTATCCGGGAGATGAGAATCCTGTTGAACCGCTCGACCAGGATGGCGCGTGGAATCTCAGGCGTTATCGTCGCCAGATTCGCCTTCCGTATCACATCCTGTTCGTCGATGACTCCGCTCATTTTCCCGATGACCGTGTTTAGCGTCTGGACGCCGCTCAAGCGTCTTTGTCCCATGCGTTGCCGGACGCTGTCGGAGAGGATTTCCGCGGCCCGGTTGTGATTTTCGGCGGCGTATATTACGGTCGGCTGCGGAGACTCGCGGCTGGAAAGCCCCTCGGCGATGATGCCGGCTACCGAGGTATCGTCGCCGGTGTCGTAGAACCTCACGCTCGGCAGCGCCGTCGCTATTTCGTCGGATGCAGCTATCGCCTCGATAATCGCCTGCCGGTCGGCCGGGACGGCGGGGTTGTAAATCTCGATGCCGCTCAGCTCAAGGCGGTCGACCCGATCGCCCCCGGCGACGTTTACCCGGCAGCGGCCGTCGTTAGCGACGATGGCCTGGACCAGGCTGCGGTCCACCTCGGCGACGACGAACCGCGAGAAGTTGCCCGACGTGCGGGCCTCGAACAGGAACAGCCCGCTTTGGATCGCCCCGAACCCGAAACCCACGAACGTCTTGTCGGCCTTGTCGCTCATGGTGTGTTTTTGCCTGCCACCGCCAGCAGCTCGTCCTCAGCCGCTTTGCACCACATGCCTCGATTTAACTTCCCGGCGACCGTCGGGAACCGCTCAGCCAGTTGTTTCAGCGGAACCAGCCTCACGTCGGCCAGTGACGGATAGACGACGATCTTTCCGGCTACCGCCCGGTTCTCAACCGCGGCGATGCCGTCGGCTGCGCCGGCCATGCCGGAAACGGCATCCACCGAGCAGTTCGCATCCAACCGGCCGGACTCGACCTTGGCCAGGATAGTCCGCATGTCGCTTAATTCCGAACCGCTCGTGCCGAACATGAAGCAGCGGCGCTCGATGTAGGTGTCCATGTCCAGTTCGTACTTCGTCGCCGTGGGTATGCCCGCGAAGATGCTTATCCGGCAGCCGTCTCGCGCGTGGCGAATCGCGTCGGCTACCAGTTGGCCGACCGGCGCCATCAGGGCGAAGTAGTCGAAGGTCTCATCCAGCGGTTTTGCTCGTGTGTTGACCAGCCGGAACGGAACGTTTCTCTCCGCCGCCAGCGGACCGGCCTTGGCATGCAGCGCCGCCAGGCGCACATCGTCGAGGTCGGTTGCTACGACCGAGATGCCGGCAACGCCCGAGCAAATGTCGCGGATGACGTGCATTTGGCCCATGGGCCCGCCGGCGCCGATGACGGCGACGGCCTGGCCGGGATGGATCTCGCCCGTGGCCGTGATGACCTTGTACGACTCGGCTGCGTTGGAAGATTTTGTGCCGATCCAGCGTGTCCTGCCGTAGTGGACCCGCCCGACGTTGATTGATACCGGCCGGCCGATTCGCTCGCCTGCGACAACGATGTTGATAATGCCGTAGGCGGCCAGCTTGTCGTTCAGCACGTCGAGGGCCGCCTTTTTCGCCCCGAAGTACACGATGTCGTCGAACCCCTCATCGGCCAGGTCTGCAAGCTGCTCGCAGCGGCTAAGCGGCGCGCCCAAGGCCCGGATCGCTTCGAGTTGTGCCTGCTCGGTGCAGGCGGCTGTAACGGCGGCGGGTCGGCCTTTGGGCGAAAAACTCTCAGCCAGGCCCTCGATGCTTCGGCCCGGCTCGGCTGCGACTAGCAGCCTGCCGCCGGCTTTTATCGTGCGCCGCTCTTGGCTTGCGTATGAATTTTCCACGCAGGCCCACGGCTCGACGAGACATGCCGCCGAGGCGCTGAGCGTATTACTGACGGGCATCAGAAACTGCTCGCCCGTAGCCGGGTCCACGACAACTCGTTCGTCCAGCAGCGCGTACTGCTGCAAGCCGCCCTCGATGTTATAGCCGAACGCTGCATTCGCGCCGGCGGTGGCAAGCTGGCGGAAATCGGCCTGCACCATACATCGCTGGCCGACCTTGTAATGCCGGACGTCAGGCCCGACGGCGGCTATTCGGCAGACGGCCTCATGGCCGGGCACCGTCGGCGCATCGCCCGGTACGTAGCCGGCCAGGCCCGCGAGGTCCGCCGCCGGCAAGCCTGAGATAATCTTGCTCTTGCGCGGATGGGCCGAGAACAGCTTCAGCAGCTTCAGGTCCGAGAAGCACAGACCCACAGCCTCGACGCGGAGCAGTATCTGCCGGCCCTTAGGCCTGGGCACCGGCTTGTGCGTATTGAGCTTAAGCTCGCCGGGGCCGATAAGCTGAACGGCGTATTGCGTATCGGGCAGTGAGCAAGCCTCGCAATTGTCCATCGTTGAACCTCGAAAGCTATCGCAGCATCACCTGGCCGCCCGTTACGGGCAGCGCCTGGCCGGTTTCGTATCTCTGCTCCATCAGGTAGTAGACAGCCTTAATAATGTCCTCGATGCGGCAGCCGCGCCCCATAGGCACCTTGAGTTCGTAGGCGGCGCGAACGTCGGCTATGGTCTTGGCGCCTGGTACCTTGCCGGCGCGCAGATACTGGACGAACAGGCCCGTCTTCGGGTCGGACCACAGCGGCCCGTCGAAGTAGTTGCCTGGGCAAACGGCGTTGACCTTGATTCCGTCGGCGATCAGCTCCATGGCGGCGGACTGCGTCAGCCCGATGCCGCCGAATTTGCCGCCGGCGTATGCAGCGTTGCGGTTCGAGCCGGCCAGGCCGGACTTGGAATTTATCTGGATGATGTCGCCGAAACAGTCCTGCCTGGCCTGATGCTGGACTGCCAGGATCGGTGCGGCGGCCTGAATGCAGAGAAAATAGCCCCTGTAGTTCACGGCCGTTACAAGGTCAAAGTCTTCGACCGGCTGGGTCTTGAGGCTGTCGGCCCGCAGGACGCCGGCGTTGGAGACGAATACGTCGAATCCGCCGTAGGCCCGGACGGCTTGGCCGAGTGCCCCGGCGACGGAGTTGCCGTCCGTTACGTCCGCAGCGACCGCCATCGCCCTGCCCGGCCCGTGGGCATTGCAAATTTCCGCGGCAGCGGCCTTGGCGGCTGAGGCGTTGACGTCCAGCAGGACGACCGTTGCGCCCTGTGCGGCGAAGTCGTTTGCGAGGCCAAGCCCGATACCCTGCGCGGCGCCGGTAACGACGGCGACCTTGCCGGCCGCCCGCCCTCGCAGCTTATCACCGGCGGCGATTTTCTTGCGATAGGCCGGCACGTCCCAACTTTCAAAGAACCGCTGTATCTCAGGCGGCAACGCGCGGATGCCGCCCATCGCACGAGCGCCGGTCATTATCTTTATCGCGTCGCTGTAGACCAGCCGGGTCGTCCGGACGGAGCTGAACTTCTCGCCGCCGGCGAACAGCCCCAGCCCCGAAACCAGCACCACCTTCGGCAGGCATCTGGTCCGTCTGCGGTATTTGGCGACTGCGGCGCGAAGGCGCTTGATCGTTTGTTGGGGCGTTTCGTTTGTGCGAGGCTCGAACCACATCGGCGACGATCCGCAGTAGACCATCTGGTCGGGCGTAAGCGGGCCTATCTCGGCTGCGGCTTTGCCTGCCTTGTTGCCGACGAAACTCAGCACCGTGTCGGAATCGTCGAACGTAACGATTTTCAGATTATCGTCCTCGGCCAGCAGGCCTCGCAGCGCCGGGCCGATGATTTTTATAAGCCGGTCGGCCGACGAAGCCTTAAGCCTGCGAACCCCGCCGAAACCGCGCTTGCCGGCGGCCGAGGTGCAGCGGCGGAGTTTGCCCATGATGCGGCTGGTTCGCCGGCGAACCTGTTCGGCGGTGTCGCCGGATATGATTAGCCCATGATTTTGCATCAGGATGGCATTCGGCTCATCCCGTCCTGTCCGCCGGCGGTAGGCCTGTACGGACTTGGCGATCGCCTTTGCCAGCATGACGCCCGGCTCGACGCAGCCAATCCAGATGATTTCGTCGCCGAAAAGTTTTTCAGCCAGCGCCTTGCCTCGCCGGCAGCAGGTCAGCATATTGGCGTGCGTAGCGTGTGTGTGCACTACGAACCGGCCCGGCAGCAAATTGTGCAGGACGGATTCCACGCTAGGCCTCAGGTTTTTTTCGGTCTCCAGACGTGAGGCCATCAACTTCTGCTTGAATTTCGCCTCGCGCCTGGCGGCCTTTGCCGGCAGGTCCATTTCCAACAGGGCGGTGAGTTTCCTGCGGTCCAGCGCGATGAAACCGTCGATGCCGATGTCGGCCAGGGCGTAGCCGCTGGCCTTGACGTACAGCCGGTTGCCAATCTTGACGGATGTGTTGCCGCCGCCGCCCAGCACAAAGTCCGGATCGGCGCCGTAGTAGCGTGAAAGGCCCACCAGCACGTCCAGCGGGTCGTCGTTCGGCCTGAAAGTGGGCCATTTAGTTTTCGATGTCATGATAGCGATGGCTCCTGTTTGCTTTGGGACATTTGGCGGTAGCGCTGTATGACCGCCTCGCCCAGCGCCCGAAAGGCTGCGATGCGCTGCTCGGTGTCTTTGTAGTCCGGGTTCGGTTGTCCGTCGGTATCGGTAAAGCCGCACTCGCCGTGAACCCTCAGGAACTGATGTGCCGCGACGACGGCTGTGCCTTCCCAAAGGATCTCAGCCGTCTCGTCCGGAATGGGCTTGCCGGCGTGGCAGGTCGGATCGATGGGCAGCATCTCGAGCGTATTGTGCTCCGTGCCGGCTGTAACAACCAGGCCCGCGTCGCGCATGGCGCGAACGCACTCAGCCAGAATCGGCGGTGTGTTGCGCATCGAGACCAGCTCGGTGCTGTGGATATTGCAATCCTTTATTCGCTCAATCAGCTTTTTGACGGGCCGTTCGTATTCGCAGATAGGCTCGGTCCCGTCGTGGACGAGGAGTGTCGGGTGGCAGACGAACCCGTCCAGGGCCAGTATCAGCTTGACCGCCTGCTCGAAATTGATGAACTTCTCCGGCACGAAGGCGACCTTGCCGGACTTCATCAGGTGCGTGCGAATCGCGCCCTGAACGGCCACGGCGTCTTCAGGCTCGGCCCGGCAATCCGTGCCGAGAAGTCCGGCCAGTTTGCCGGCTCGCTGCTCGACGGGCACCATTTCAAAAAAGGCTTCCTGGAAGGCCATCGCGACGTGGCGCTCCTGGAGCGCAACCTGCTCGGCCCGGCAGCCGTGCCGCCGGCGCACATCGTCGATGATGGTCTCGGCGTCCAGGTTTGTCTTAAGCCCGCCCGCTGCGAAGACCTTCGCCAGTCGGTCGGTCATCTCGGTAATTCGCCGTGAATCGTTGTCGCGGACACCGCCCATCAGCCGCCTGGCTGTATCCGACATCGGCGCCCAGCGAGTGATGCCCTTGCCGCAGATGTACCGCCTGCCGGGATTGTCCGGGTCATTGACGCGGATACCGTCGCGGGCCAACTCTTCGCTGTAAGTAAGTATCTCCAGGCCGAAGATCGGAAAAATATCATAGGCCCGCGCGTGGGCGACGAAGTCCGAGTAGACGTCGAAGTCGTAGTAGTTGGTGCCTCCGAGCACGCCGACATCCTGCCGGCTGGCCATCCGGACCGCCTGCTCGACGCTGGTGAAGGCTGAGAAATTCGGCGGCAGGTGAACGTGCAGATTGCACTTTAGCCGCTTCGAAGGCGCCAGGCCTTTTGCCGCAAACGCACGCATCTGGTCAACACTGCCCAGCTCACGCAACGGTGCGAGGGCTGTTGTGGATTCTTCCAACATTATTTCTCCTGAACTCAAGACGAAGCATGGTCTGTAACTTTTCTCGGCGGCAGGTGCAGCGCCATGCCAAGCGCATCCTCGCCAGCGGCCTTGAACGCCTCACTGATCGTCGGGTGCGCGAAGATTAGCTCAGCCAACTCGTCGACGGAGGCCTTGTGATTAAGCAGGGCGCCTGCGGCGGCGATAATCTCGGTTACGTTGTGGCCAAGCATGTGCACGCCGAGCAGCTCGCCGCCTTCGCGGTGTCGCAGGACCTTGACGAAGCCTTCGGTCCGGCCGACGGCCATCGCCTTGCCGAGATAGCGCATCGGGAACAGGCCGACGTCCACCGGAACGCCGCTTTCGCTCGCCTGCCGGCAGGTCATGCCGACAGTGGCGACTTCCGGGAACGTGTACACGCAGCCGGGAACCGGTGCATCGAACGTCCGCTCGCCGCCGAGCGCATTTTCCGCAGCGACTGTGCCCTGGGCGGAGGCTGCATGGGCCAGAAGTACCCGCCCGTTGGCGTCGCCGATGCAGTAGACGCCGTCGGCCTGCGTTTCCATGCGGTCGTTGACGCTGATAAAGCCTCGGTCCGTCGTCAGTCCGATGTCTTGAAGGCCCAGCTCGGCTGTGTTCGGCTGGCGACCGACCGCCACCAGCGCGCGATCGGCTTCGACCCTTTGGCCACCGGACAGGACCGCCGCAACCCGCCCCTCATCAAGCGACAAGTCTTCGATCTTCGTCCCTGCCAGGCAGGTGATGCCGCGCTCGCCGAAGGCCTTGGCCAACGCGCCGCCGAGGTCCTTGTCCAGGTTCGGCAGCAGGTGAGGCAGCATCTCCACGATGGTAACCTCCACGCCGAATTCACGCATCATGCAGGCGAACTCGCAGCCTATATATCCGCCGCCGACTATCAGCAGGCGTTTGGGCAGGTCGGGCCAGTGAATCGCCTGATCGCTGGTGCAGACCGTCGCCGGTTCGTCCGGCCAGCCGGGAATGCGTGAAGGAACCGAGCCGACGGCCAGTATGATTTTCTCGGCTGTCAAGTCCTGGTCCGGCTTGCCTTCGGTGATGATCGACACCTTGGCCGCCCCGCGCATGACCGCCCGGCCCTGAAAGACCGTAACACCTCGCCCGGCGAACAGGGCCTTGATGCCGCCGCGGAGCGTCTGGAGTGTCTTGTCCTTGCGTTTCTGGATGGCCGGCCAGTCGAAGCTGGCCTCGGCAGCGACCTCGACGCCCAGATCCGATGCCCGCCGAATCCGATGCAGCAACTCGGCCGAGGCCAGCAGCGCTTTGGACGGTATGCAGCCGTGGTTCAGGCACGTTCCGCCGAGGTGGGCTTTTTCCACGACGGCGACCTTGGCGCCCAACTGTGCCGCCTTGAGCGCC
>JAXIHJ010000068.1:0-14912 GCA_034189755.1 Planctomycetota bacterium | reverse complement strand
GGCGAGCTGTTCCACTTTACAATTGAAAGCCCCGTGGACCTGCCTCGACGCCGCTCGGCCATGCTGCCGATTATCAACACGAACATCCAGGCTGAGAAACTCAGCATCTACAACGCCTCCGTGCTGGCCGCCCATCCGCTGAACGGCGCCTGGCTGAAAAACGATACCGGCATGAAGATGCTCGCCGGGCCGGTTACCGTCTTCGATGAAGGCGCCTACGCCGGCGACGCGCAGGTCGGAAACTTCGTCCCCAACGACAAGCGGCTGTTGAGCTATGCAGCCGATTTGAACGTAACGGTCGATTCGTCGGTCAAGTCGTCCGAGGCGATTACGGCCGTCAAAATCGTCCGCGGCGTGCTGACCATTACGCGGAAACGCACCTACAGGCAGACCTATACCATCAAGAACAAGGCCAACGAGCCGCGCACGGTAATCGTGGAACACCCCTTCAACAAGCGGCTAAAGCTCCTCGAGCCGACAAAGTATGAGGAAAAAACGGCCAAGCTCTACCGTTTCCGCGTGCCGGTCGACAAGCAGACAACCGGCAAGTTCGATGTGGTCGAAGAACAACCGGTCTCGCAAACGATAGCGATCCTCACCAGCCCGGTGAAGTCCTTCGCGTGGTATTCCACCAGCGGCAAGGTATCGGAGCGGGTTCGCGCGGCGCTGGGCCGGGCCATTGAGCTGAAAAACGCACTCAGCGCGTCGCAATCCAAGCTGAAGGAGCTTGAAAAGCAGCTCGCCCGGATAAAGTCAGGCCAGGACCGCCTGCGAAGGAATATCTCCACCGCCGGCAGAAACAGCCCGCTAGGCCAGCGGTACCTCAAGAAGCTCGGCAGGGAAGAAGACCTTATCGAGCAGCTCGATGTGAAGATCGAATCGCTTCGCAAGCAGGTTGCCGCACAGCAAAAGGCCTTGGCGGACTACCTCAAGGACCTGAACGTCTCGTAACAACAAATAGCAAGGATGCAAGGGATACAAAGGATGAAATTGATTTATATATCCCTTGAATCCGGTGCATCCCTGCTTGTTTTTCCTACGTCAGCGTCAGCATGCTCGCGCCGTCTGCGGCGCGGGTGGCGAAGACCGGACAGCGTCGGTCGAAGCGGCCGGCGAAACTGTCCTGGACGGCCTGGGCTGCTTGCTGCGCCTGCCCGGCCTCGGCGAGGATAATCGCACAGCCGCCAAAGCCCCCTCCGGTCATCCGCGCGCCGTAGACGCCAGCGCAGCCGGCGGCGGCGTCCACAACAGCGTTCAGCTCATCACAACTGATTTCATAATCGTCCCGGCACGATGCGTGCGAACCGTACATAAGTTCACCGAACCGGTGATAGTCGCCCGCCTTCAACACTTCGACGGCCGCCAGTGACCGCGCAATCTCGCCGACGACGTGGCGGGCGCGCATCAGCTCCTTGCCCACAAGCCGCCCTTCGTCGCCGGCCCGGAGGACCATCGCCTCGTCGGCGTCGCGGAGCATCTTTACACCGAGCGTCTCGGCTGCGGCGTAGCACTGATCGCGTCGTGCGGCGTAGCCGCCATCGGCGATGTCGTGGTGGACCTGAGTATCGGCAACAAGCAGAACCACGCCGGCATCGTCGAACGGAATATGGCGTATCCGGCCGCTGCGGCAGTCCAGAAGCATCGCCTGGCCCGATTGGCCCATAATGACAACCGACTGGTCCATTATGCCGCAGGGCGCGCCGGCGAATTCGTGCTCGGCCGCCTGGCAAAGTTGCGCCAACTCTCGCGGCGGGACGGCGTCCGGCCGACCTGCCGCCGCCAGCAGCGCCGTCGCCGTCGCCACCTCCAGCGACGCAGACGACGACAGCCCGCCGCCAAGGGGAATGTTACTGTCGAGCAGGATATCGCAGCCGACAAGCTCCACGCCGCGCGCAACCAGCCCCGCCGCCACGCCCCGGCAGTAGTTCGCCCAGGCCGGCTCGCCCGGCGCGATCGGCCTGTCAAGGTCCACCGCCGCCCGTGCATCGGCCTGGGCCGATGCGAAACGAACCTGACGAACATCTCGCCGGGCGTACAAGGCAACAGTCTGCCGCTCGATGGCAATCGGCAGGACGAAGCCGCCGTTATAATCGGTGTGCTCCCCGATAAGGTTCACCCGCCCCGGCGCGCGCACGACACCGTCGGCGGCGCCGGCATAGAGGGCTTCAAACTTCTTCTTGACCGCTGCGAGTTCCACGCGGCGAAACGTACATGCCAAATGGTAAGTTTGTCAAGTTGCCCGGTCCGGCCGGGTGTGGATAAAACGGACGGACAGCTATTCGCGGGCCTTACACGGGCCTTGTATGGCCCGCTCGTCCTGTGGTAATATTTTCGTTCCTTTCCACAAGCGCAAGTGCACAAATTGACCTGTCTGATAAAACAGGAGAGCAGCCATGGCTAAAACGAGCAACGTACAAAGATTGTCGGCAGCTACCCGGCCTGCACGAAGGACCGTAACGTTCGGCGTATGCGCCCCGTGCGACCCGCGTATCGACAAACCCGCCCGCCAGCGGGCCGTGAATATCGTCCAGATGGTGGCTGAGGCTGTCGGCAAGGGCGTCAGGACGCCCGACGGCGAGCCGGTCGATGTCGTCTGGGCGCCGGTCCTGCTCGACGGCGAAAAGCAGGCGGATATTGTCGCCGGCCAGTTCCTGGCGGCCGGAGTTGATGCGATTATATGCGCGCCGGATACGTGGGCGTTTCCGCAGTTGACGCTGATCAGCCTGCTGAGCCAGATGCCCGCTGAGTTGCCGCTCAACATCACCTGCGGCAACAGCGCGCCGAAGCCCGGCGTGGTTTACGCCCACGCAGCCAACGGTGCACTGGCCCAGTCGGGCATATTGGCAACCCTGAATGTCGGCACGTGGGGCGACACCGGCCTGAAGCCCACAATGACCGCCGCCACCGCCGAGGCGCTGGTCGACTGGTGCTACGCGGCATTGACGGTAATCGGCCTGCGTGGCCGACGCGTGGTTGTTTTCGGGCACGATTCGATGGGCATGGAGACGGCCCTGTCGCACGTGATTCCCACCCGCCGGACGTTCGGCCTGGAAATAACGCGGCTGGACATGAAGCTGCCGGCCGACATGCTCAACAAGGGCGCATACGACCAAAAGGAGCTGAAACGCCTCCGCCGCTGGTGCGACCACCACATCGGCAAGCGGCTGGAGCTGCGGGATGCCGCCGACAGCGAGCGGTTTGACCGGTCGCTTGCGATGTACCTGATTATCCGCGACCTGATGGCCGACATGAACGCCGTAGGCGGCGGTTTTCAGAGTCAGCTCGAATGGGCTTCCGACCTGCGCGGCACGCCGCTGCCGGTGCCCGATGTGATGGAGAGCCTGCTCAACAGCACATTCGACCACAACGGCGCCAAGCCCGCTCTGCCTTATGCCACTGAGGCCGATACGCAGGGCCTGCTGACGATGCTCTTCATGACGTGGCTGTCCGGCGGCAATCCGCCGCTGTTCATGGACTTCCGCAAGGTCTGGGAGCCTGAGGAAATTCAGGCACTGGCCCGGAAGCTCAAGATAAAATTCGCCGGCAAGGACCTGTGGGCGCAGCGCGGATTCGTGGACGGCAACAATTCCGGCTCGGCCAGCTTCAACTGGGCCGCCAGACCCGGCGCGTCGGCTGCGGCGTGCATGAAAGGCGTTACGATGCCGCTGGCTGACAGCAACTATTTCCCCGGCGGCGGCAACAGCATTACGTTCATCACGCCGGGCGGAATCAGCGGCATCGCCGGCCGCCTGACCTACAGCGGCACGAACGACACGTTCTCATTAATCTGGGATGAGGCCGTCACCGCCGAAATGCCCAAGAAGCTCGCTGAGGCTGTGGCGCATTGTTCCGACTGGAACTGGCCTCATACCTGGGTCGTGCCAAAATACGCAACGATGCTCGAGTACAAACAGTATGCACCGGCCAATCACCTCCACATGACGTGGAACCTCCGGCCGACCCGCCTGGAGCATTGGATGGACCTGACCAACGTCCTGTCCGTCACGCCGTGGTCCCAGCGGCCGGCGTTTGTGCCCGACACGGACCGGCCACAACCACTACTGCACCTGATTAACGGCGGAGAAAACGCCGCGAAAATGCTCAGGGCAAAGCTCTAGGAAAAACGCCGGCGGCGGAAATGAAGCATATTCGCCCTAGGTGTTGCTGACGTCGATGAGTTTTTGCAGTGCGGCGTCGGCGGCGCCGGAGTCGATGGCCTGGGCGGCAAGCGGCACTGCGGCGGCGATGGACTCGGCCCGGCCCGCAACGCACAAGGCGGCCGCCGCGTTCAGCAAAACAACGTCTCTGGCCGGGCCTGGGTTGCCGGCCAGCACGCCGCGGATCACCGCCGCCGAATCGTCCGGCGAGTCGACCAGCAGGTCTTTTAGACTTGACCGTCTCAGGCCGAAGTCCTCCGGCTGAACGGTACGGCTGCGGACCTGCCCGTCTATAAGCTCCGAGACCCGCGTTACCGAACTACTCGACAGTTCATCCAGCCCGTCTTCGGCGCAGACGACCATCGCGCGGACGGACCCCAAGGCATTGAGGACGTTCGCGATGGTCTCGATCAGTCTGTAGTCGAAAACGCCCAGCAGTTGCCGCGTCGCACCGGCGGGGTTGGTCAATGGGCCTAGAATGTTAAAGATGGTTCTCACGCCCAGGGCTTTTCGTACCGGCGCGGCGTGCTTCATCGCCGGGTGGCACCGCACGGCGAAGCAGAAACACACGCCTGCTTCGGCCAGGCAGCGGGCAACGCAGTCGGCGTCGGCCTCGATGTTCACGCCCAGCACCGCCAGCACATCGGCTGAGCCGCTCGGCCGGGTCGAGGTGCGGTTGCCGTGCTTGGCCACCTTCACGCCCGCACCGGCGCACACCAACGCGGCGGCTGTCGATATGTTGAACGTCCGCAGGCCCGTGCCGCCCGTGCCGCACGTGTCGATCACCTCGGCGCCGCCGGTGTCGATCCGCTGCACACACAGGCGCATGGCCTCGGCGGCACCGGCGATCTCATCAACCGTCTCGCCCTTGGCCGCCAACGCCACCAGCAGCCCGGCTATCTGGGCCTCGGTCCACGCACCGCCCATAATCTGACCGAACGCCCAATTGGCTTGGTCGAGTGTCAGGTTCTGCCGGGCCATGACGGCCCGCAGCAGGTCGCTGTAACTGATCTCTTGCATAACGGCGGTCCTGAGACGGAATTATAGTCTCCCCGCACGATAGAGCAACAGGCCAGTTGGGCCTTCACTCATACGGCAAGGCCAGCCTCTTGCCAAACACGCCGGTCGTTTCTACATTCAAATTCCAGATGGAGATAGCAACTCTGCAATTTCAGGGTGCGGGCGGCTGGCTGCTGCCGGTCGTTATTCTCGGCGTGGTAATGACGGTGCTGGCAGGCGTCGGGGTATACCGGATCATCCGCCGGCGCCGGTGGAGCGGGGCCACATGCCTGGCCGCGGCGCTGGGCCCGGGCATCTACACCGCAGCGATGCTTATCGATACCGTCGTGCAGGCCCGCCGGGCCAACCGCCGCGGCGCACGGGCTTCGCTGCTCGCGGCGGCTGCGGCAGCCGCCGGAACCGCCGCGGCCGGGATATTCATACTCTGCGCCGACGGCCAGCCCGTCGCGGTGTGGATGGCATTGTTGGGCGTTGAGCTTGTTTTGGCCGTGGGCGTTTTCTATGCGGCGGCGTACGCATACCTCGGCATCGGCCGAATGGCGGCGCTGATGACGCTGCGATGCCTAGCGATCCTCGCGCTGCTGCTTATCCTCTTCAAGCCCGTCTTCAGCGTCGCAGGCGGCGATGCGTCCAGGACACCTCTGCCGATCCTGGTGGACCGCTCGGCCTCTATGTCGGCGGCTGACGAGGCCGGTGCAGTCGACCGGTACACAGAAGCAATCCAGATGCTCAACACACAGCGGATGCGGTTGGAGAAAACGCTCCGGCCGGTTTGGCACCACTTTGCCGAGACGCTCCAGACAGCCAAGTCGCTGGACGCCCTTTCCGAGTTACCGCCGGCCGGCAACGGCACGGACATCGCCCTGGCGATCCGCGGCGCAGTGGCCGATTTCGCCCCGTCGGAGCTGCCCGGCATGGTGCTGGTCAGCGACGGGCTGCACAACTCAGCCGGCAATCTCATCGACGCGGTCGTCGCCGGCGGCGTGCCGATTTACGTCGCGGGCGTCGGCTCAGCCGATGAAGCCGCCGCCCGGCGCCGAAATATCCAACTGCTCGTCGCTGAAACCGCCTTCGAAGCCGTCCGGAACAATGTCGCCACCATCACCGCACGTGTCGGCATGACCGGCTTCGGGTCGGTGCCTTCGGAGCTGCGGCTCTTCGAGGCCGGCAGCGACCAGCCGCTGGCGACCCAGCCGCTCTGGACCGACCGCAGCGACGCCACACTGACGGTTAAGCTCAAATGGACACCCAGGGACTCAGCCAGCGAAGCCGAAGCCTCCGGGCCGCTGCGCAAGCTGCGGATCGTGATCCCGGCACACCAGGCTGAGACTGTTCGCCGTGACAACGAACAGGAGTTGCACGTGCTGGTATCCCAGCCCCGTATTGGCGTGCTCTACGTCGAAGGCTCGATGCGCCCGGAGTACAAATACCTCAAGCGACTGCTCGACAGCGACCCGAACGTGCAGTTCATGGCCCTGGTTCGCATCACGTCAAACCGGTTCTGGGCGCAGGGGCGCAGGGGCGGGGTGCAGTTATCGGTTTTGCCGAGCAGTGATGATGACTTCAAGCTGTTCGACGTGCTGATTTTGGGCGACCTGGACCGGACATTCCTGACCAACGACCAGATGGCCCGCATTCGCCGTTTCGTTAACGACGGCGGCGGACTTTTGATGCTGGGCGGGCACAACAGCTTTGGGCCCGGCGGCTACGGAGGGACTGACATCGAGGCGGCCTTGCCCGTCGCCGTCGGCGGCCGCTCCGGCGGCCAGGAAACCACACCGTTCATACCGCAACTGACCGCCGCCGGGGCAGCGCACCCCGTTTTCGAGGGCCTCGCCGACTACTTTCTCTCGGCCGGTCGGGGCACACCATCCAAAGGCAACGTAAAGCTGCCTGAACTGCTTGGCTGCGTGACGGTCAGTGGCGCCAAGCCGGCCGCCGCAACGCTGGCTGTGCACCCCGAACGCAGCAACGAAGCCGGCCCGCTGGTGGTTCTGGCCGTTCAGCAGTTCGGCGCCGGCAGAGCCGCCGCCTTCACGGCCGACACCACCTGGCGATGGCACCTGCCGCTGCGCGGCCTGGGCAGCGAAGGGCCGTACCAGCGGTTCTGGGGCCAGCTTGTCCGCTGGCTGGCCGGCGCCGAAACCAAACAGCGCGACGAAAAACCGGCGATGGCGCTAAGGCTAAGCCGCTCCTATCTGCAACTTGGCCAACAGCTCAAGATAACCGCCAAGTACCGCCAGGGTCGCCCCAAGGACCCGCCGGCGGCGCAGATAACCTGTGCGATCAGCCCCGCCAAGGACGCCGATGGCCAGACGGCCCAAAACATCCCGCTGGCGCCAGGCCAGGACCAAGGCATGTTCGAAGCCGACTTCAGCCCGCAGAAGCCGGGGCAATATCTCGTTCGGGCGACGGCCTTGGACGCCTCGGGCAAGCGCCTGGCCGCCGATGAACTTAGCCTGCTGGTCGCACCGCATTCGGCGGAGATGGACCGGCTGGCACGCGAGACCGATACGCTGCGCGACATCGCCGCCCGGTCCGGCGGGCGATACGCCGACATCTCCGGCCTGCCGGAGTTGGTCGATCACATACTCGACCGCCGGAAGGCACTGGCCTACCCGGCCGAACGGGCACGCAGCTACCGGCTATACCACTTCCCCGTCTTGTTCATCGCGTTCGTAGTGCTGCTGACGGGCGAATGGCTGCTGAGACGATACTGGCAGTTGCAGTAAACGCCGCCGGGGGGAGCTAAGCTTTACCGCCCGGACGTCTTGCCCATCCAGAGGTAGAGGAATTGCGGGCGCCCGAGGTCCAGCAGGTCGCCGGCTGAGACGTTCAGGAGGTTGACCTGCGAGGCGGTCGGAAGCCTGGCCTCGGAATAGACGTTGGCGCGGTAGCCGGGCGGGCGGTGATACATGACGATCTTGACGTGCTTCGCGCCGCTGAGCTTCTTTGCCAGTGCTACCGCATCGTCCATGTAGCCGACGGCGTCGACCAAGCCGTTTTCGGCCGCCGCCCGTCCGGTGAACACTCGCCCGTCGGCAAGCGGCTTGAGGCGTTCGGGGTCGATGCCTTGCCGGCTGGTCCGCACGACCTCCAGAAAACGCCGGTAGTACTCATCGACCAGGCCCTGGAGAATGGCGATGTCTTTTTCGTCGAGCGGCTTGAATGGGCTGGCGAGGTCTTTGCGCGGGCCGGAAGTTACCGCCCTCGCCTTGATGCCGATCAGCTTCATCGTGCCGGAGAAGCTGAAAGTCTGAACGAGCACGCCGATCGAGCCGGTAACCGAGGTCGGATGGGCGAGAATAGAATCCGCACCGCAGGCCAGGTAGTACGCCCCGCTGGCGCCGACGTCTTCGAAGATGGCGACCACCGGCACAGTTTTGGCGGCGCGAAATTCCATCAGCTTGCGGTACATGATGTCGCAGGCCGTTACGGACCCGCCCGGTGAGTTGATCCGCAGGACCACGGCCTTGACCTGGGGGTCGGCCTGGGCCTTGTCGAGCTTCTCGACGAACAGGCTCACGGGGTTCTCGCCCGATGAGAACGCCCCCTGACTCCGGCGGTTGACCAGCAGCCCGTCGGCGTCCAGAAGCACGATCTTGTCGGCGACAAACAGGCCCCGGTCGCTGGCGAGAACCGTTTCGGTGAGCCTGGCCCGTAGCGGCACGGGCTTGACGATCCAGCCGGTACTTGGCCCGCAGCCGGCGAATAGAAATATCCCGACAAGCAGCGCCGTCAGCACATTTGCTTTCATGGCGCAAATTCTACCTCGCCGGCCGCCGGGGGGCAACGTTCCGCCGCCGGAACCTTTGAGGATTGTCGCGGCGAGGCGTGGCGTTGTAAAATCAGCCCAATGGAGATGAACGCCATTATCGGACTGATCATCATCGCGGGCGCGCTCTGTGTCTCGACGTTGCTTGTTCTGTGGAGCCGGCGGCGAATTCGCCGCATTGCCGACCGCGGCTATGAATCGGCCAGGGGCATCCTGAGGAACTTCAAATATGGCGGATAGGACACCGGTCAGCTCGGAGCTGTCGCGCGATCTGAACCTTTTCCACGTCACGATGATGGGGCTGGGGATGATGATCGGCGCGGGTGTGTTCATCGGCATCGGCATCTCGATTCGCCAGACCGGTCCGGGCGGCACGGTGCTCGCCTTTGCACTCAACGGCCTGATCGCGCTGTTCACGGCGATGAGCTTTGCCGAGTTGAGCAGCGCCATTCCCCGGGCCGGCGGGGCGTACAACTTCGCGCGGATTGCTTTCGGGCGCGGGCCGAGCTTTCTGGCCGGCTGGATGGAATGGTTCGCCTCGTCCGTCGCCGGCAGTCTTTACGCCGTCGTGTTCGCCACGTACACGCTGGAGTTCTTCAGTGCGATGGGGTTGCTGGGCTGGTTGCCGGTCCGGCTGGAAACGGCCGAGCGGATCGTCGCGCTGTGCGTCGCGGGCTTGTTTCTGTACGTCAACTATCGCGGCGCGTCGGAAACCGGCAGGGTCGGGGCGTTTTTCACGCTGGGCCAGACGCTCTTCGTGTTGTCGATTGCGGCCGTCGGCATTGCTACGGCCATCGCCGACCCGGCGCGAGTCAAGAACTTCCAGCCGTTCCTCAACCCGGACGGCGGCTGGATAAATCTGCTGGCGACGATGGGTTTCATCTACGTCGCCTTTGAAGGCTTCGAGGTAATCGCGCAGGCCGGCGATGAAACCATCCGGCCCAAGAGCAACATCCCCAAGGCGATGCTCTACTCGGTTTTTATCGTAACGCTTACCTACGTGGCGGTCTCGTTCGCGACGGTAGTGGCCGTCAAGGCCGGGGCACCGGGCGTGGAGGGCGAACCCTGGAGATGGATCGGACAGTTCGGCAAGAAGGGATTCGGCAAGGCCGTCGTGCAGCTTCTGCCGGGCAGTTTCATGGGCCATCTTGTGGTGATGATGGCGGTCATCTTTTCGGCCACCTCGGCGCTAAACGCAACCATCTATTCCGCTGCGCGCGCCTCGTATGCGCTGGGGCGCGACCGTATGCTGCCGGCGGGCCTGTCACATATCAGCCGGCGACGGCGAACGCCCTGGGTGGCGCTGCTGTGCACGGGAATCATCGTGCTGGCGGTTGCGGGGCTGCTGCCGACCGAGGACGTCGCCTCCAGCGCAAGCATCATGTTTCTATTCCTGTTCTTCCTGGTCAATGTCTGCGCCATTCGCGTCCGGTGGAACATGTCCGACGAGCTGAGCTACGGCTATCTCATGCCGCTGTTCCCGCTGCCGCCGATTATCGCGATTATCTGCCAGGCGGTGCTGGCGGTCGGGTTGGTGCGCATAAGCTACACGGCATGGATTATCGCGCCGCTTTGGATTGCCGGCGGCGCGGCTATCTACCTGTTGTATTCCAAGAGCCGCGCGCTGGCGACGGCCGACGAAATCCTCGTCTTCGAGGAACGCCAGGCACCGAAAGGCGACGGCTACCGCATCATGGTGGCTGTGGCCAACCCCGATAACGCCCTGGAGATGGTCCGCAACACCTACAAACTCTGCGGGGCCAAGGACGCACGCGTGGAACTGCTGCACATGGTGCCCGTGCCCGACCAGGTCCCGCTGGCGGACGCACATAAGTACATGCTCGCCGGCAAGGAGGCCGTCGTCGAGACCATGCTGTACCTGGCGCCACTGTTCCCCCTCAGCACTACGCTTAGATACTGCCGCAACACGGCACGAGGCATCGTCTCGGCGGTGCGGGAAAAGAAAATCAACATGCTGATTATGGGCTTCCGCGGCGGGACGCGGTCGAGTCTTTTTCGCCTGGGCAGCACCATTGATCCGGTCATCGAGCGGTCGCCCGCCGATGTGGTTATCCTGAAAGACTGTGGCGGGAACAAGGTCTTCAAGCGGATTCTCGTGCCGGTCGCCGGCGGGCCTAACGCGGCCCTGGCCCTGGAGATTGCCGGTATCCTCGCCGATGAAAACGAAGGCCAAATCGTCGCCTTCAGCGCCGAGGCACGAGGCCGGAGGTTCGACCTGGATGGATTCCTCGCCGAGTACGCCGAACGCACCGGCCTACCGGCCAACCGCATTCAGGCCAAGACGGTCCAGGCCAACAATGCAGTTTCGGCCATACTGGCCGAGTCCGAGGATTACGACCTGGTTGTCATCGGCATGACCCGCCGGTCACGGCTGTACCGCGTAACACACGCGCCCGTGCCGGAAGTCGTCGCCCGGCGGTGTGCCAAACCGCTCGTGATGGTCAAGGCCTCCGGCGGTATCCGTTCATGGGTCAAACGCTGGATATGACGGCTTGCCGGCAGCAGGTCCGTCCGTCTTGCCCAAGTACCACAATCCGCGTGTCCACCAGAGACTTCAGCGTCTTTCGGCCTTGCCTAGCGATGGGCCTTGGGGTAGGGTATTGGGTTCTGTATCGAGAGCGACTGTTCGATAAACAACACTGGAGACCGATATGGCAGATTACAAAGACCTCGACGGCAAGGTCATCAAGCTGAGCAAACAGATTATCAAGATGTGCACCGCATCCGGCAGCGGCCATCCTTCGACCGCTTTGTCGCTGGTGCACATAACGGTGGCGCTGATGTATCGTCTGATGCGCTACGATCCCAGCAATCCCTGGAATATCGGCTCGGACCGGTTGGTCCTTTCCGAAGGCCATGCCGTGCCCGTGGTGTATGCGGCGTACTGTGATTTGGGCGGTATAGTCGGCACGCCGGAAAAGCCCAGCGAGCTTCGCTTCGACGATGCCCTTACGCTGCGCGAGGCCGACAGCGTGCTGGACGGCCACCCCAACCCTGCGGTTGGGTTTCCCTTCTTTGACGCGGCTACCGGGTCGCTGGGACAGGGGCTTTCCGCGGCGGCCGGCCTGGGCTGTGCAGCCAAGCTCGACGGCAGCGACAAGAAAATCTACTGCATCGTCGGCGACGGCGAGAGCCGCGAGGGGCAAATCTGGGAAGCCCTGGACTTCATCGTCGATCATAAGCTCACCAATGTGTACACCATCTTCAACGCCAACGGCCAGGGCCAGAGCGACCTCGTATCGGACCAGCAGTCAGCCGAGACGCTCCGCCGGAAGTTAGAGGCGTTTGGCTACGCCGTGACGGTCATCGACGGACACAACTTCGATGAGATTTTCGGCGCGCTGCAAGCCGACGTGGCGGATAAACCCGTAGCCATCGTAGCCAAGACCGTCAAGGGCTGGGGCGTCAACGAATTTCAGCGTGCCAACTATCACGGCAAGCCGTTGAAGGAAAGCCAGCTCGCCGAGGCGATCGCCGACCTGGACGCCAAGGCAAACGAACTGGGCGCAGACGAGGCGGCGGAGATCGCCGTAGAGCTGACCGCGCCGGCGGAGTTGTCGCGGCCTGCCGACCAGCCGATATCGGCCGGGGCGATGGGCGATGCACTCGCCGCTTGCGGGCTTCAAGAATCGTTTGAGGCCAAAAAGCTCGCCACCCGCAAGGCATACGGAGCCGCCCTTGCGGCCATGGGAGCCAATCAGCGTGTCGTGGCACTGGACGGCGACGTGAAGAACTCCACATTTGCCGAATTCTTCGCCACCCAGCACCCTGAGCGCTACTTCGAGGCCCGCATCGCCGAGCAGAACATGCTCTCGGCTGCGGTCGGCCTGGCCGCCAGCGGGCGGGTGCCGTTCGTCTCAAGTTTCGCCAAGTTCCTGACCCGCGCATACGACCAGCTCGAGATGGCCGCCATCTCCCACGCCAACGTCAAGCTGTGCGGCTCGCATGCCGGCGTCTCGCTCGCCGCGGACGGACCAAGCCAGATGGCTCTGCCGGACCTGGCCTTTATGCGCGCCTTCGCCCACGCACACCGCGTAGACGGAGCGCCGGCGATTCGCCTGTTCCAGCCGTCAGACGCCGTGATGGCCTTTAAGCTCACCGAGCTGATGGCGAACGTCGAGGGCCTTTGCTACATGCGGACGCACAGGCCGGACGTTCCGTTTATCTACGACGAGAACGAGGAGTTCCCCCTCGGCGGTTTTAAGCATCTGATCGACGGCGAAGACCTTGCCATCGTCGCCAGCGGCTACATGGTCCACGTCGCCAAACAAGCCGTGGAAATGCTGGAAGAATCGGCGGGTCTCTCGGCCAGCCTGATCGACGTCTACGCGATGCCGCTGGAGACGGATGATATCCTACAAATCGGAGACGACTGCCGCGGGCAGATACTCGTGGTGGAAGACAATTTCATCGGCGGGTTCGCCGATGAGATTACCGCCGCAGCGGCCCGCTCCGACCTTGGCGTGATGGTCAACACGATGTACAGCCGGTCCATTCCCAAAAGCGCCAGGACGCCCGAAGAAACGCTCAAGATGGTCGGCCTGACCAGCCAGGATATTGTTGCTGCGGCCCAGAAGTCGTTCGACCAGTCGGAATAGCCGGCGGAGGTCCCGGGTTGCTAGCCTGCATCCATCGCGCTCATTTTGCGCAGTTCGAGCTGCTCAAATCGGCGCCGGACCACGCCAAGCAACCCGCCGAACACGGCCACGGCAATAACACCACACAGCAGTAGTGGGTAATACACCGCGTACGGCTGCGACTGAATCACAGCGACGACGCCGATTACGAGTCCCGCTGCGCCGACGGCAATCATCACCTTCATCAGCGCCAGCACAAAGGCGCGACCCCTACCGAGGCTGCACAACACGCCAACCATCGCGCCCAGCAGCCCTACCGTCGCGCCAAGCGTCCCGCCCACCGCGCCGCCTGTGCGATCGGACCACCATTGGCCCGCGACGGCAAGCGGGTCCTCGCCGTCGTCATACTGAACCAGCCTGAGCGAACTTAGGTACACCCTGCCGCTGCCGGGCAAGACAACGTTGACGATGAGCTTTTCCGGTCGGTCCGTGCTTTTGTGAACGAAAAAAGGCAGCGCGAACGGCCGCCACGGCGAGGAGCCGTCAAGCGACTGCAGCAGACCCCGTGCACCCAGCGTCCGCGAGAAGCAGCGCTCGCCGCCGGGAAAGATACTCCACATCTCAATGTAGCCTTCGCCTTCCACCTGCTCATATCGCACCTGCCCGCGGATGGCATACGTAGCGGTCGTGATGTCAGGCCGGCCAATAGCGAGGACCGTTACCGTTACAGGTTCGGACGTGGTGTTTTCAACCACGAGCGATTCGAACGGCGATTGATCGTCCTCCGGCAGCAACCGGCCGTTGGCCAGGCGCCCGTCCGCCTGAAGCTGCGACCAGGAAACCTCTCGAAGCGTCTGCTCGCCGAAGGCCGACGACGCGAATAACAACAGGCTAAGGATTGTGATTTTCATCTTCATGGGGTTTCTCCATTTCTTTTCTGTGAGCGGCCAGCAGCGTGTTGAGCGTAACCATGTCAATCCTGCCTTCGGCGTAGAACGCCCGCAGCCGCCGCTCGAAGTCGCTTGTAATCTTGCCGCTGTCAATCACCCTTATCTTCTCAATCAGCCGGTCCAGACGCAGCCGGACCGTCGGATAGGAAATACCATACGCCTTTGCAAGGTCCTTCAAGGACCCTGAAACCATCACGAAACGCTTGATGAACGCCAGGTCTTCCTCGCTGAGTGAGTCCAGCCATCTCAATTTGCTTTCTATATCCGCCATAACTCAATCTCAACTTTTATCAACTTTATTCATTCTAATTGAATTATATGTTTCAATAAGTGAAAGTCAACTTTAATTTTATCAAAATTTTGCCTGGCCGGGTCGACGAGTGGAGCTTTAACGTGGGTTACGGCAAGCTAC
>JAXIHJ010000067.1:0-13174 GCA_034189755.1 Planctomycetota bacterium | reverse complement strand
GTGATATTCATACTGGCGATACTGGTGGCCCTGGTCGTCGGCGTGGGCAACTACGTCTTGGACGAGGCCAGGCGAAAGAACACAGTTGCCATCCAGGCCATACTCATGGACGCCGTCCAGAAATTCTACGACGAGTTCGATAACTATCCCGCAGACCAGGATCCGCCCTCTGACACTTATAGTAATCCCGAACAAAGTGCGGGAGTCCTACTGCATTATCTCACCGGCAACAACGTGTTCGATGCCGAAGACCTCAACTACCTCGGCTATTCGGGAGACTCAGACGACCTGCGTCAAAGGATTCAGGAGCTTTTGCTGCCGACGCTTCGCAACCTGCCCGAGGATGCGTTCGAGACCGGAGCTACATTTTTCAGCGACGGCTACGGCAACGCGATTCGATATGAAAATGACGGCGGCCTGGGCGGCCAGCCCGTGCTTATCTCTGCCGGTGCGGACAAGGATTATGACGACGACAAGGACAACATCCGCTCGGATGGAAGATGATTCGATTTCGCCCGCCTGCCCCTTGCGGGGCAAGGCCGGCAGGGATTACTGATTACGAATTACGAAACAACAATGACAAAACACAAGACAATCCGGCGTTCCTACCAGCCTAGTGGCGGCGGCGGCAGGCGGGGTTTTACGCTGATCGAGTTATTGACTGTGATGGGCATTATAGTGCTGCTGGCGGGGATAGCCCTGCCGAGCGTAGTCGGCCTGTTTCGCGCCGGCGCCGACGCGCAAGCGTACAACCTGCTGGCCGCCCAACTCACCGCCGCACGCGCGCTGGCAATACAGGAGTCCACCTACGCCGGCGTGCACGTGCAACTGGCGGACCCGGATGAGAATCCGTCGCTCGAAGGTGTCTGCTACGCAAGCATTGTCATATATTCAGGAAGCTCGCAATTCGGCCAGGCGCCGGGCTACATCCCCCGCCGCATTCCGGGAGGTATGGCATTCGGTGAATTATCGAACACCTTTGTAAACAGCTCTGGTGATTATCAGGGTCTTAGTGACATAGACGACTTTACCACTTTTACGATCGTCTTTTCGCCTTCGGGGTCTGTGGTGGTAAACGTGGCCGGAGGGAACGTCCAGTTTAACACCAACGATAATCTGTTCGACGACACGTCGCCTAATATCGCCCTTTGGGATGCCACGGACGCTAATGACGATACAGAGGGCGTCTCTGCCGTTACGATGTTCCATTACAGCACGTTCAACAAGACGGGCGACCGCGCGGCGTACCTGAACGAATCAGGCCAGTTTTTGCCGGTCAACGTCTATACGGGACAACTGTTCCAGAGGCAGTAAACATGAAATGCAAAGCTGAAAACTTAAAGCTGAAAGCTGAAAGCCGAAAGTTGAAAGCTTTTTCGCTGGTGGAGTTGATGATCTCCATCGCGATTCTGGGCATCGGCCTGACGATGGCTGCGGCCTTGTTCGCAGCCGCAATCAACCGGAACGAAAGCTCCGTCGATGACGCCATCGGCACAATAATCTGCGAGAACGGCCTGGCTGTGGCAAAGGCGCGCCTTGTAAACGGCGACCTGGCTGTCGGAAACCTGAGTATTGCTTCACAGCTGACAGAGCCAGACCTCGCCTATCCCGTGCCGCGCACGCCGGCAGGCTCTTATCCCGACGACTGGAATGGTTCACGACCGAGTTCCCCACGAGGTTGCCTTGTGATAGGCAGGCGATTGGATTCCACACGCAACGATTATCAACTCATCGTCGTCTCCTATGCCAAGATCGACAGTGCCAACACGGTCGAAACTGAGACATTGACATCGAGTATTGGCGATAACGACGAGAACTTCACCATAACCGGCATCCTTGAGGCTGACTGCCTGAAGCTGCTCGGCTCGCCGGTGATTGATACCGACAGCGGCAGATTTGCGACCATTACCGGCGTCTCCGGCACGACGGCGTATCTTGACCACGCAATCGGCGAAGCCGCCAACGGTCCGATTGTGATTGTTGAAAAAAACGGCGGCAGCATTGTCGGCACCAGAAGCCCGGCCATGAGCGTGCTGGTAACGCGCACCGGCCTGCGCGAGTGAGGGAATAACGGTGAAATTTCGATACAGACAATTGGAAATTGGACCTGCCTACCCGGCCTGCTGGCCGGCCTCTTGCGGAGCAAGGCCGGCAGGTAAGGCAGGCAGGAATTGGAAGTTGGAAATTTCGCGTCGCGGCCTGACACTAATGGAACTGCTGGTCTCGATCGCCATTTTGGTGATTATGATACTGGGCTTCAGCCGGGTGCTCAGCCAGAGCCAGCGCGTTACATCGACGGCCACCGCCGCCATGCGCTCCAACGCCTCAGCAGCCGCCATCGTCGACGTCATACGAAACGACATCCGCATGGCAACACAAAACGGGTTCCTCTGCATTGCAACAAAGGATTTGGCCGGAACGCCGGTGCCCGTGTTGATTGTAACCAAGGCTGGAGTCTCGCCAAGCAAGACAGGTAGCGATGTGGGAACGGGTTCTTTTGTCTGCCTTAGCCTGGCAGCTAACTCAGCCACCAGTACAAACGATATTCTCTGGCATCCGGAATGGATACTGGCTTCCTCAGGCAGCGCTGGCGACGTGTGGTCTGGTGTCGATCTGGCTACGTTACAGACTTACAGCCTAGCGGACATTGAGCATCTCGTCGATGACATCGTGGACGAGGACCAGAGCGTAACGCTGAGCGTCCCTGCGAGCAGCCTTGCAGAGCTTGGTAACCTCTGGCACGTTCTGACAACAGATTGCTCAGACCTTACCATCGAGTGGACGGATGGAGATGCCCCCAGTGGGAATCTGGAGTGGTACCACAAAGACAACGTCAGTGGAGAACCTTTTGAAAACGGCACCTCAGGAAGCACCTATCGTGCTTTGTGGACGAAGGACGACCAGACCAATTGGCCCAAGGCTATCAAGATTAACTTTGAAATTGACGGCCTGGAGTACGAAGTAATTTGCCCCGTCGGGCAGTAGCCCGGCACATTCGCAATGTGCTGGGCCGAAGGGACGTGATACGCATGAAGCATCGACGAAAATATCGAAATCGCCGCGGCTCGGTGCTGCTGATGGTGGTGGGGCTGCTGACGATTCTCGCCATGCTGGGCGGTACGCTGCTGATTATCTCGCACATGGACGCCAAGACGTCCGATGCGCTTTCGGCCAAGAGCCAGGCCGACCCCATCGCCGAAGGAATCGTCAGCCAGGTCCAGGCATTGTTAAAAGAAGACCTGTATATCGACGCGACAAACGGGCCTTACGGCAATTATGACGGCAGCACCTCTCAGGAAAACTGGAGAAAGTTTATCGATCACCCGGCCTACGAGAGCGGCGGCTTGGAGGTGGAAATCGACCACTGGCTGGCCAGCGGCTGGTACAGCGGCATCACAACCTGGGCGCACGTCAGCAACATCAGCGGTGAGAACCTCAACGACGTGAATAATGTTACCGTTGGTGCTCCTGACAACGACTATGCCGACGCGGACGGCGACGGAGACAGAGACGCCCGCTTTTTCGACACCGGCGTAACGAACAACGAGGGCGAGACGTACTACGCAGCCGTGCGCGTAATCGACCTGGCCGGCCTGCTGTGCGTAAACACGGGGGCACAATCGGATGCGGCGACAATGCCCGATACGACCAGGCCGGTAAGTATTGAATTGAGTTCTTTTTTGAGCGGATGTTATTCCAACCTGCATGACGAGCGATGCGGCGGAACCGGAACGACTGACCTGGAAGACTTCAGCGAAAATGCCGCGGAATGCCTACTTGCGCCCAGTGGCGATTATCTTCCCTTCGCAATCGGCGACGAAATGTATCTGCGCTGGCTGACCGCCGACGCGCCGACGGAAACCGGCCGGCTGTACGACGAGATTACCTCCCTAGCTACGGACAAGCGCAGGCAACTGACGACATTCACCTGCTCGCGCAGCCTGGTCCGACGTCCGACGGGCACCTTCACCGAGCCGCTGGTCTTGACCGGAAGTACGATAAATGAGATCCGAGACCGAGTGGTCTACATGCTCGCACAACTAAGCATTGGTGCCGACGACAACGCCCGCCAGCACATAGCTGCGGCTTTTGTAGCCAATCTCTGGGCGTATCAATCAAATGGCACGACTGGTTTCCCCTGGGCTTTTAACTACACCGTCGGGGCCACATCGTATACCGCCTACGGCGTGGTCCCTCAGCCAGTTATCACTGAATCCTACGCGAGGTTTGTCCAGAGCAGTCAGCCTGATCCGGGGCCGCATGATCACAAGTGGTTCGCCGCTATCGAGATATACAACCCCGGCTCTCTGCCAGCAGGGCTGACTTACAAGCTGGCTGACACCGTAATCTCGGTGCCAGTATCCGGCCAAAGAAACATCTATTACGATTATGAGGGTTACGGCAATCTGGCTGCAATAGCCGCCGACACCGGCATCGATCAGGCCACGCTGAATGACGGAATACGGATCAACGGACTCCAATTCTATGAGGGAAAGACGGTCAAGTTGACATGCACTAAGTTAGCATCGCCTGAGATTGTTATCGACGAAGTCAGCAGCGCCGACTTGAACCATAGTGCCGCAAGTCCCACGGATTCTTCCGAAACAGACGATATTCGCCGTGACGATGCCACAAACCGCGCCCGCTATAATATCGCCGCTTATCTGCACACTGACGATAGCGGGGGAGTACAACAGGAACTGGGGGAGAGCAACAACCTTACGGAGAGCACGACACTGTCGCCGGATGCGGACTATTCGGCACCCATCATCCGCAAAGAAGGCGAAATCAGCGACCTTGGCGAGCTGCTACATATTTATTGTGCCGGGCACTTCAGCGACGGCTCGGACGAAATTCCCTTTACCAAAAGATTATTAAATTCGAGTATTTCAGCAATCTTTGACGATAACCCCGCCCGAGGCCGGCTGGACCCGCACCCTGACGATGTCGCATACGACCGACCCACAGGCTATACTTTCACTGATTACCCCGACGTTCCCGCAGCGGCCATGCTCTCTGAGTTCTTCACGCTCGTCCCGCCGGACGGCACACGAACCGACATCACGCCGGACAGTAGAATCTACGGCCGGATTAACATCAACACGGCTACGGAAGATGTGCTTGAGCGACTGCCTTTCGAGACGAATATCACGCTTAGCGGCTATACCAACCCGGTAATCACGGTCTCTGACGTTGTGGATTACATCATCGCGTACCGGGACATGACCCAACACGGAACTTCGCGAAATTATGCCAGCCGCAGCGATCCGGCGGGTGCGGATATCACGAACCTGCGAAGTAACGACCCAAACAGCAATATAGACGGGTTCCTCACCGCTGGCGAGGTGGCCATTCCGCTGGCCGACTATGTTACCGACAGGATACTGGCTGCCAATGGCGGCTTGACCCTGGACGATTTGAAAAAGCTGGCTCCTTACCTCGAAGCCCGCGATGCGCTTTATCGCTCCATCAGCAATCTGATAACGGTCAACAGCGACGTTTACGCGGCCAACATCGTCGTGCAGTTGCGCGACAGCGACGGCAACACCAGGTATACCTGGAACTACATAGCCGTGCTCGACCGCAGCAACTGCGACGACACCGGCGACCAGCCGGCTGTGCTGCTGTTTTCCGAAATCAAATAAACCCTACCGGCCGTTGGCCATTGGGAAATTGGTCATTGGGGAATTGGTCATTTTTCACAGCTATGGGAGGGACCGGGCCTCTGCGAGCGCCCCGGGCATCCAAAAAACTGGGGATAAAGGATTCGAACCTTTACTAACTGATCCAGAGTCAGTCGTGCTACCGTTACACCAATCCCCAATGGTAACAGAGCATTAAGTTTATCGGCGCGAATCGACAAATCAAGCGCTTTCGAGCGGGGTCTGCGACAGTTTCAATAGGCGGGAACAATTCCGGCCGATTCGTCCCGATTCCATCGGGACTCATCAGCCGGCTTCTGGGATCTTTCCGCAGGGAAGCGTTCGCTGCACTCAGGCGGCGACATCGACGTCGGCTGCCTCGGACCAGGCGCCCAGTGCGGACAGGTCGAATTGCAGCCCGACGTGGTAGCCGTCCTCTCGAGGCCGGCATCGCACAACTCTGGCATAAATATTTCGCCGCCCCTTGGCAGGCGAAAGCGGCAGACAAAGCACAAGCCTTTGGCCGGGATAAAACGACCGGTCGCACACCGCCCCCATCCCGTTTCGGGAGATATCCACCATGTGGAGCGTGTCCGTAACGTCGCCACCGTCCGGGTCCAGGCGTATGCTGTTGACTGCTATCTGCAATTGCGTCCGCGGGTGACGCCTGCGTTCGGCAGGATGTTGCTCTCGAGCAGTCATTTTCTTACGTAACTCCTCGTATTTTGGCACTATGTACATATAGGGCGCATCGGCCTGGTCGGTGGGCACCTTAAACAAGGGCGCATTTTTTTGCCCGTTCGCCCCCCGGCGCATACAATGGCGTAATGCCTAAAGACAAAACCCAACGAGGCGTGGTTGTGCTTCTCGGTGCCGGCCCCGGCGACCCCGACTTGCTGACCGTCGCCGGCCAAAAGTGGCTAAGGCGAGCCGACGTAGTAATTTACGATCGGCTTGCGCCTCCGGCCCTGCTGAGGCTATGCCGCGACGACGCGGAGCTGATTTACGCAGGCAAAGTCGCCCGGGGGTATACGGTCCCGCAGGAGCAGATTGCCGCGTTAATGGTGGAAAAATGCCGCGCCGGCAAGTGCGTGGTGCGGCTAAAGGGCGGCGATCCGCTGATATTCGGCCGGGGCGGCGAGGAGGCCGAGGCCATGGTGCAGGCCGGCTGTGCGTTTCGCATCGTGCCCGGCGTTACCGCCGGCGCGGCGGCAGGCGCCTATGCGGGCATCCCGCTCACCCACCGGCGCGACGCGTCGGCCGTGGCTTTCGTTACCGGTCAGGAAGACCCCGAAAAGGAAATTTCCGGCCTCGATTGGGACGCACTGGCGAAGATCGAGACGCTCGTGTTCTACATGGCCGTGGGCCGGCTCGATGCGGTCGCCCGTCAACTGATGCAGGCCGGCCGGGCCGGGCAGACGCCGGCGGCTATCATCCAGCAGGCTGCCACGCCGATGCAGCGAACCATTCCAGCTGAGCTGCGAAGCATCGCCGAAGAGGCAAAAAAGGCAAACGTTCAGCCGCCGGCGATTATCATCATCGGCGACGTGGCGGCCATGCGCAAAGGGCTGGCGTGGTTTGAAAAACTGCCGATGTTCGGAAAGACGATCCTGGTAACGCGGGCCTCGCGGCAGGCTGAGGGCCTCTCGGCCAGGCTCGGCGAACTGGGCGCCGAGGTAATCGTTTCGCCCACCGTCGTCATCGAGCCGCCGGAATCTTTCGAGAGTGTGGATGCGGCGATGTCGCGGCTGAGCGAGTTCGACTGGCTGGTGCTGACGTCGCCGAACGGCGCGTCGGCGCTGACGCGGAGACTGGCCGAGTCGGGCATGGACGCCCGTGCGCTGGGCGGAGTTCGACTGGCGGCAATAGGACCGGCAACGGCCGAGGTTCTGCGCGAAAAATTCATCGAGCCTGACCTGCTGCCGGAAACGTTCACGACCGACGCACTGGCTGAAGCTCTGACAGCCCGAGGTGTGCAGGGTAAGCGACTGCTGCTTGTGCGGGCGGACATTGCATCCGAGGCACTTGCCGAAAACCTTCGCGTCGCCGGCGCTGAGGTGGAGGAAACCTCCATTTATCGCACCGGCCGTCCGGCGGCACTGGCCGACGAGGCCATAGAGGCCCTTCGCACCGGCCGGGCCGATTGGATTACGTTTACTTCATCGTCCACCGTAGAGAACTTTCTCGCCCTGGCGCCGTCGGACGTCGACCTGTCCGGTGTCAAGCTCGCCGCCATAGGCCCGGTAACCGCCGGCACGCTCCGCAGCCATGGCCTCGACCCGGCCGTAGTCGCCTGGCCGCATACAATCGACGCACTCGTCGAGGCGATTGCTTCGCTCGGGCGTTGATTTGACCGTCGTGAATCTATAGTATCGGCAGAAACAAACGGCGACCGCTCGCTTAGCGTCCCGCCTACCTACCGGAGGTGGGCAGGTCGCGGCTAGTCAAGCCGGCGCTTGTGTAACCCAATTGGGAATTGGAAATTGAAGATGGGCATGACGATTACGGAAAAGATACTCGCTGCTCATGCCGGCAAAGCGTCGGTTCGGCCGGGTGAAAACATCTGGTGCGACGTGGACGTGCTATTGACGCACGATGTTTGCGGGCCGGGCACTATCGGCGTTTTCGAGGAGCATTTCGGACGCGACGCAAAGGTGTTCGACCCGGAAAAAGTCGTCATCATTCCGGACCATTACATCTTCACAGCCGATGCCAAGGCCCATCGCAACATTGATATTCTCCGCCGGTTCGTCAAGCGTCAGGGCATTCGGCATTATTATGATCCGGACTTTATCGCCTCCGGCTGCGACGGCATACCGGCTCCATACGCGGACCCGGCCCGAACCAGTTATCGAGGCGTATGCCACGTTGCGCTGCCTCAGAACGGCCACACCCGGCCCGGCGAGCTGTTGCTCGGCACCGACAGCCACACGTGCACACACGGGGCGTTCGGCGAGTTCGCATCGGGAATAGGCAACACTGAGGCCGGCTTCGTGCTGGGTGTGGGCAGGCTCTGGCTGAAGGTTCCGGCTTCGATGAAATTCGTCTTTCACGACGGGCTGCCGCCGTACCTGATGGCGAAGGACCTGATTCTCCACGTCATCGGCAAAATCGGCGTGGACGGCGCGACGTACTGCGCGATGGAGTTCGCCGGCGAAGCCGTTGAAAGCCTCAACATGGACGAGCGGATGACAATTTGCAACATGGCCATCGAGGCCGGCGGCAAAAACGGCATCATCGCAGCGGATCAGAAAACACTGGAATTCGTCCGCTCGCGGGCGAAGGGCGGTGCCGATGAATTCGAACCTGTCGTCCCCGACAAGGACGCCGACTACACTGCGACTTACGAGTTCGACGCCGGCAAGATAGAGCCGACCGTCGCCTGTCCGCATTCGCCGGGCAACTGCACGACCGCCCGCGAACTGGGCGACGTGAAAATCGACCGGGCTTACATCGGCTCGTGCACCGGCGGTAAGACAACCGACATGCTTGCTGCGGCGACGGTGCTGGCAGGCAGGCAGGTCGCGGTGGAAACCTACATCGTGCCGGCCACCACCGAGGTTGACGCCGACCTGGACCGACAGAAGGTGGCAAGCCAATCGCTGCGTGAAATTTTCCAGGCAGCCGGCTGCCGGATCGGCCCGGCAAGCTGTGCAGCCTGTCTCGGCGGGCCGGCGGACACCTTCGGCCGGGCCAACGAGCCGATTACCGTCGTGGCTACGACCAACCGCAACTTTCCCGGCAGAATGGGCCACAAGGAAGCAAGCGTCTATCTCGCCAGCCCGCTCACCGCCGCCGCCAGCGCAGTAACGGGCAAGATTACCGACCCGCGCGATTTTGTGGACACAGACAAACCAATCGCAACGGCATAGCAGGCTTCTGGGCCAAAAGCGGGGCCAAACAGGCTACAACTTCTCGAATGGTCGGCACCGTATCGAACCGATATTTGCATCTAGAGCTTTCGGGGAGCAATTATGGACGATTCGCCTTCACGGGTGGCTTTGATTACGGGCGGTGCCAGCGGTCTGGGCAGGTCAACAGCCGAAGCACTGGCCCGCCGCGGGTGGTCGATTTTCCTCCAGCACAATTCGCCCGCCGATGCCGCCGAACAGGCCGTCGCGGCGATTCATCAGGCCGCCAACAAAGCCGAACAGAATATCGAGGTCGCCTCCGGAAAGGCGGACCTGACCGTCAGCGAGCAGCGAGAGCAGCTCGTAGAACAGGTCCTCGATGATTTTGAGCGGATTGACATGCTCGTCAACGCCTCGGCCACACCGGGCACGGCGGACGACCTGCTGGAGATTACCGAAGACGCCTACGAGCATTTAATACGGGCGAACGTAACTGCCACGCTGTTCCTCACGCAGCTTGTCGCCAATGAGATGGTCCGGCTGGTCGAGGCGGCTCTCGTCGAAAATCCAAAAATTGTAACAATCAATTCCATCAGCGCCTACACGACCAGCGCCGATCACGGCCCGCACTGCATCAGCCGGGCTGCGTTGGGCATGTTGACGCGATTATTCGCCGACCGGCTGGGGGAACACGGCATCAATGTCTATGAGGTCCGCGCGGGCATCATCGCAACCGACGTCGCCGATTCGGCCCACGCACGGTACGATGAGTTAATCGCAGAAGGGCTTACCCCAATTCGCCGCTGGGGCCGGGCGGGCGACGTGGCCAGAGCCGTAGTCGCCATCGCCGAGGACCTGCTGACTTTCTCCACCGGAGAAGTCATCAACGTAGACGGCGGCTTCCACCTGCGGCGGCTCTGATTCTAACAGCCGCCCCCTTGCCGCTCTATCTCTCCGGATTTGCCTTGCCGGTACAGGCAGAGGTAGTATTAGGCCGATTCAGCAAGTTGCACAGCTTGGCCTTGTCCGCCGCCTGAGTTGTCGCTATGCTGGCTGGCTCGGTAGAGCAGCCGTCAAGGCCCCGACAACAGGATGCACCATGGATTATTTTGACTATAAGAATAGCAGGCTGTTTTGCGAGCAGGTCGCCGTGGCCGACATTGCCGAATCGGTCGGTACGCCGGTGTACATCTATTCCGCAGCAACAATTCTGCATCACTACGACGCCATAGTCAAGGCGTTCGGCGAGATGGAGACGACGGTCTGCTTTTCCGTCAAGTCGCTTGCGAACGTGAACATACTGAAGCTGCTGGCCGAGACCGGCAGCGGATTTGACGTGGTTTCCGGCGGCGAGTTGGCCCGGGCATTGGCGGCTGGGGCGGACCCAGTAAAGATTGCCTTTGCAGGTGTCGCCAAGACCGATCAAGAGATCAACCAGGCAATCCAAGCCGGAATCAAGCTGTTTACCGTGGAGTCAGAGGCGGAATTCGAAAACATTGGCCGCCTGGCCGCAGCGGCGCACAGTAATGTTCGAGCGGCACTCCGCATCAACCCGGACATCTACGATCCCAAGACGCACCAGCACACCACCACCGGCAAGAAAGAAACGAAGTTCGGCGTGGACATGGACCGCGCCGAACGCTTCTTCGAGACATACGGCCGCGACAAGAACGTTCGGCTTGATGCGATCCACTTTCACCTCGGCTCGCCCATTTATTCGGCTCAGCCTTACGTTTTGGCAATTCGCAAGACGCTGGAACTGATCAACCGATTGCGGCGAAAGGGCTTCGAGATACGCCTGCTGGATATCGGCGGCGGGTTTGCAGCGGACTACGAACAAGGCTCATCGCCCCTAGCGGCCGACTATGCCAGGTCCATTGTACCTCTTCTGAAGGGGACCGATCTGGAAATCATCCTGGAGCCAGGCCGTCAGATTTCGTGCAACGCGGGAATCCTTCTTTCTCAAGTGCTGTACGTCAAGCAGGCCGGCGCGCGGAACTTTGTGATTGTCGACGGAGCCACGACCGACCTGATCCGCCCGGCACTGTATGACGCTGAGCATTTCGTGTACCCGGCACAACTTCCCCACGGCGCCGAACCGCCACAACGCCGGCTGGACTTCAGGCCGGACGGTGGGCGGCAGGTGGACATAGTCGGCGGTGTGTGCGAGTCCTCGGACTTCCTGGCCAAGGACCGCGTTCTACCACCGATGGCCCGAGGCGACCTGTTGGCGGTGTTCTCCGCCGGGGCGTACGGGTTCGTCATGTCCAGCCAGTACAACTCCCGCCCCCGCGCGGCTGAGGTGCTGGTCGAGGGCGACAAATGGCGGATTATCCGGCGACGTGAAACCTACGAAGACCTCTATGGCCCGGAACTCGACGTTTAGGTTCCGAACGTTTCGTCTGTGAATTGATTCCACTCAGGCTTCGGCTGAGAGCACGATCTTCTGGCCGTCCGTGACGGTCTTGAACGTCGCAACGTCGCCAACAATGTGTCCGATCGGGTTGACATTGCTTGCTGCCCGAGGTGCACTGTCTTCGCCGCTGGCGGGCGTCCGACCAAAAAAGATGCAGAACGCCTTGCCGACCGGCCAGTAGCCCAACTCGCCCACGGCCATCGCTTCGCGGGCGTCGTCGGCGAGTTCGCAGTCTACGGGAATGCTGAAATACACCTCCTCGCCCCAGGTATTGGCCGCAGCTTCGATCGGCAGCGCATCGTAAATGGCCCGGGCGCATGGTGTGTCATTGAGTTCGGCTTCGGACCGTACTTGGCCACTCTTAATTGTTATCCGTAAGCTCAATCGCGAATACTCCTACACGTTCGAACAGGTCAGGACGATTGCCTGACCGCCAGACAGACCAGGCGCGTCTCGCCGACACATGCCAGCGTGTGCGTTTCGCCGGATTCACTGGCGGCTAATTGGCCGGTGGGCAGTGTGGTCGTCTTTCCTCCGGCGGTAACGGCGGCTGTGCCCGTAATAACGTAGTATAACCATTCGCAGGAACGGACGGTCAGGCCCTGGTCCGGCTCCATACACAGCAGTTCCATGGAGATGGCTTTGCCCTTGTGGATATGGACGCATTGCGGCCTGGCGGAACTGAACCGCACCTTCGCAATGGCATTTTCAAAGTTCACCCGAAAGCCTCTTCACAACCGCCGGATTTTGTGTGAAATGCTTAGCATATTATGATGCGGATACGGATCGATTTCAACCATTGAGAATCAGCATAATGTCGGCGATTTTCTGCCAATTCAGGCGGCAGACGCTGCCGGGCGAGTTTGTCCGTGAAATCGGTCCCGCTAACGTGTAGTTATGGAAGTATGAAAGTAGCGTTGGCCCAGTTTAATCCGGTTATTGGCGACATAGCGGGCAACACCGCCCGCATTGCCGAACTTATCGACCTGGCCAAGCAGGCCGAGGCCGAGCTGGTGGTTTTCGGCGAATTGTCGGTGGTGGGTTATCCGCCGCGTGACCTGCTCCGCAAGGCCAGGCTTGTTGACGACAGCGTGCGGGCGGTCCAGTCGCTCGCCGGGCAGTGTACCGGCATCGCAGCGCTGGTGGGGTTCGTTCGCCCTGCGCCGGACGGCACGGGCAGGGGTCTACAGAACGCCGCCGCCCTACTCGCCAACGGCAAAATCCATAACGTGTACGTCAAGACGCTGTTGCCCACGTACGACGTC
>JAXIHJ010000066.1:0-2829 GCA_034189755.1 Planctomycetota bacterium | reverse complement strand
GTCATTAAGACTTTCGCACCGGTCTGACCGCTCCCTCACGGTCGCAGCTCGTAGGGTGCTCCCCACATCGGGCGCTTTAACTTTGTGCGCCGGATATTACACGATCCGGAACGGATCGGCGTCGGCCTTGGACAGGACTACCTGAAGCTTCGGCAGCATCTTCCTGAGACGTTTGGCCAACCTGGCCAATGCCAGGCGTTCGGAGTGGGAATGGCCCATGCAGACAACGGTCATGCCTTGCGCCGCTGCGGCCAGCGCGTCATGATGCCTCATCTCGCCGGTCAGGTAGAACGTTGCCCCGGCCTCGGCGGCTGTGCGGAACATCGATCCGCACGACCCTGCACAACATGCTGCCGTGCTAACCAGTGCCCCTTGCCCGTCGCCGCGGCGGCTTGTACGACCGGCCGGAGCAGTCCCGGCCGCCAGCAGCACCTTCTGCACACCCGCGGCCTTCTTCAGACGCCCAATCAGTGTCCGGACCGTTACCGGGCGGGTAAGCTTGCCTATTCGACCCATCCCGCAGCCGGACGGTACGTCCTGAAGCGGATAGACATCGATGGACGGCGTCTCATAACTGTGCGCCGAGCGCATGGCCGAGCATACCGCCGCCACCCTGGCCTTCGGGGCAATGACCTCCAGGCGGATCTCCTCGGCAGCTTCGTGCCTGCCCGGATGGCCGATACTGGGCCGACTGTCCTGCCCGCCGCAGAACAGCCCGATGCCGTGACTGAAAAACGCGCAGTCGTAGTAATTGCCGATCAGCCCGGCCCCGGCCGAAAAAGCCGCCTCCGCTACGCGCGACAAGCCGTCCGGCGGTGTGAAAACCACAACCTTGCATCGCTGCCGGCGGATAATAGGCTCCAGCGGCCTGGTGTTTGTCAGGCCCATCGCCTCAGCCAGCACGTCGTTGGTCCCGCCGGGCGCGGCGTCCAGGGCCGTGTGCGTGGAATACACCGCCAGATTATCACGCACCGCCCGGTACACCACTGGCGCATCGGCCGACGTTACGCGCGAAACCGGTTTGAAAATCACCGGATGGTACGCCATCACCATCTTCGCCCGCAGCCGCCGGGCCTCAGCCAGCACCGGCTCGGTTAAGTCCACGCAGAGCAGAAGCTTCTTAAGCTCCGCATCGCCGTCGCCGAGAAGCAGGCCGACGTTGTCCCAGTCCTGGGCCAGTTGTAACGGCGCGACGGCTTCCATCGCCCGGACAATTTCTCGAACCTTCATGATCGCTCTCTCCGCCCCCTCAGGCCTTACATTCCCGCTGCAAAAGCTGCTCGTAAGCAGACATGATTTTCCTGGTGATTTCGCCGGGCTTTTCGTCGCCCACGACGTGACGTTCCACGCAGACCACCGGGCGGATACCCGCACAGGAGGCGGTCAGGAACATTTCACCGGCGGCCAGCATCTCGTGGACGGTCAGCGGCGTTTCGGCGTCGCATTCGATGCCGAGTTGGCCGCATAACTCGATGACGGCATGGCGAACCACACCGGGCAGCACGGGCGTGTCGCGCGGCGGCGTATGCACTTTGCCGTCCAGCACCAGAAACACGTTGCAGAAGCACGCCTCGGCCAACCGGTTGTCGGTGGTGAACCACAAGGCCTCCTCGGCGCCCTTGGCGGCTGCGGCCTGCCGGGCCAGCACACGCGGAAAGTAGCAGCCGGTCTTGTATCCGGACGTCGCGTCGGCCGTCGTCTGCTTGAAGGAGGTAACCACCACGCTGATGCCTTTTTCGTACCACTCGCGCGGATACTCCGGCAGCGGGTCGGCGGTAATCAGCGTGGTGGGCCGGCCGTCGTGAATGCTGCCGGGCGTCAGCGTAATCCGCACGCGGGCATCGGACAGTTTATTGGCCGCCAGAAGCTCCCTCGCAGCGGCGGCAAGGTCATCGACCGTAGCGTCCGTCCGCAAGTTGAAAAACTGCACCGTCTCCATCAGCCTTACCAGGTGACGGTCCAGGCGGAACACCACGCCGTTGCGGGCCAGCATCGTTGTAAACGCCGACGCGCCGTGCAGAAACCCAGCATCCGAGATGCCGACAGCCGCCTCGCCGGCAGGCATAATCCGTCCGTTGAGATGAACTTTTTCGCCGCGTGTATCAGCCATGCAATGTTAGTCTATGGCCGTGTCCAGTCGATTTCCAAGGGGCAATGAGTAAATTCCCGCGACCAAAGGTCAGTATCGCCCGCGTGTGGTGGCGATTTTAGGCCGGGCGCGGTTGATGAAGAAATACCGCAGTGCGTCGATGAGATGGTCCGGGCCGTCCTTTACGGGCTTGTCGGCAGAGGCGCTGCTTTCCGGCGGCGGATAGTGATAGCTGTTGAACGCCTCGATGAGTTTGGCACATCTCGGATGGATTGCCAGTGTCGGCTCGCCCGCCGCCGGCGCCAGTGCCGCGCGAATCAGCTCGATGCCTTCGGCGATAGTGCTCTGTCGCCAGGCGCACGGTATGCCTGCGGCGGCCAGCAGTTCGGTGCATGCCTTGCCGCTGGTCGATTCCCGCTGCCGCCCGGCCGGGTCCACGTAGGTCATCTGCACCCGCAGCGGGTCGCGCCGCAGAATCTCTCTTGCATGCTGCACCACCGGCAGGCGGGCGCGGACGTACTCGTCGATTACGTGCACACGCCCGCCGGGCGTCAGTTGGACCCACAGACACACCAGCGGGCTGCTGTAGCCGAAGTCGATCGCGCGAAACAGCGGCCAGTCCGGGCAGCTTTCTATTTCCCTAACGTGCCTGTCCGGGTCGAACTCGCCGAACACCAGCCGGGCCGCATGGGAGGCGGAAATGCTTTGCCGCGGGCCGCATCGCGACTGGCTGGTGTTCG
>JAXIHJ010000065.1:0-8794 GCA_034189755.1 Planctomycetota bacterium | reverse complement strand
CACAAAGCCTCCTTACCAGACATGCCAAGGCCGCCCCGTTATCTTCTCCAGGGCGGCCTTCTGGCGCGGCCTTAACTTCATGAAGCATCCGGCGGCGGGACCTTGCGCAGAGCCAGGCCATTCAGCCTCGACCACAGGCACCCCCGCCAGAAGGCCCGCAGCCAGCGACACATGAGCCAGCCAAGCGGTTTTACATTGTAAAATATCGCTTCCACGCCGATACAGATTACCGTAAGAGGATACAATGAACTAGAGTTTTCCGACGGCGGTCCGCCGAGAGTTTTCCGGGAGAAGGCATGAGAACATTGACACGAATCACGCATGCGGTGGCTGTGGGTTTCGCCGCCCTGTCGGCCGGCTGCCAAAAGCCCGTTCACTTTCCGGCTGATCTTTCAAAGGCCGCCGCCGAAGCGTCGCAGGCTGCCGCCGCCTACGACGCCGACCACGACGGCAAGGCGGATTTCTTCCTGTACGCCGAGCCGACCGGGCGGGTAGATCGCATCGCCTATGACAACGACGGCGACGAGAAACCGGACGTCCTGATAAACCTCGACGCGATTGAATTCGGCAGGTGCCGCCACCTGGTCATTATCCTCGACGGGTTCGGCTACGACCTTCTGAAGGAATATTACGACGCGGGCGGGCTGCGGATGTGCTTTCCGCCGTCCCGCGTTATCGCGCCATACCCGACGTTGACCGACCCGTGCATGGAGGACATACTCGGCTACATCCCCTGTCGCGGTTTCGAGGCCGCCTGCTTCGACCGCAAACGCAACCGGACTATCGGCGGCAAAAACGACTATCTCGCCGGCAAAAACGAACCCTACAACCGCCTGCTGCAATACAGGGCCAAGATGATCTGGGACGCGATAGGCTATTTGTATCCCGAAGCGGTCTTCGGCAAGGAGATAAACGACGCCAAGCGCCTTTTCGACCGCCGGGCGACACAGGAGGTGCTGGCCTATTTCGTCAGTTCCGCCGGTGTCGGCACGCGAAGCGGCGCCGACGGACAGCGCGGTTGTCTGCGGCGTATTGAGCGGTTTGTTAACCAGGTGCTCTATGAAACCCGCGGGCAGACCAAGATTACGCTTTTGGCCGACCACGGCCACAGCTATCAGCCGGCACAGCGCATCGAACTTGAAAAGCACCTGAAACAGGCCGGCTGGCGATTGCGCGACCGGCTGGATAAGCCGCAAGACGTGGTGTACGTCCGGTTCGGGCTGGTTACCTATGCCAGCTTCGCCACGCGCCGCAGCCGCAAACTGGCTGAAGACCTCATCAGCTGCGAAGGCGTTGAACTGGCCAGCTATGCCGATGCGGACAGAGTTGTAGTGCTGGGCCGAAACGGCGGGCGGGCGATTATCACCAGAAGCGGCCGGGGTTACAGTTATCAGCCCACCAGCGGCGACCCGCTGGAGCTAAGACGGATACTCGCGACACTGCAACATGACGAGTCCGGCGCGATAGACGCCGACGCGCTGCTGAAGGCGACGGCCAAACACAAATACCCGGCGCCGCTACAACGCCTCTGGCGGGCGCATTTCGCGCTGGTCGAAAACTGCCCGGACGTAATTATCTCGCTGGAGGACCGTTTTTATTCCGGCCTGAAATCCTTCGCAGGCTCGGTCTCGATAGCTTCGACGCACGGCGGGCTGAACTATCGCAACAGTGTTACGTTCATTATGACCACCGCCGGGCCTCTGCCTGAGGTGATGCGGTCCGCAGATATCTCCAAATCCATGAAGCAACTGACCGGGGAGAATTTTCCGATGAGGAAATGAAATCCGCGCAGCGGGCTATCTGCTTATTACGAAGATCGCCAAATCCGCATTGAGGTTCGGATCGTCGGTAACTTCCTGCCGGGCTTCCGTATCAAGCGCGACGCTGCGATGGACCGTAATTTTTCTGTGGCGGCAGAAGCCGTGAAAGTCCGCAATCGAGAAGAAGCGTATGTTCGGCGTGTCGAACCACCGGTAGTGCAGCACGCCGGGCGCTTCGGGCGCCTTGCCCTGCTCGTAGAGCATCTTGCGCAACTTGTGATACGCGAAGTTCGGGAAGCTGACGATGCACTGCCGGCCGACCCGCAACATGTCGTCCATCACGCCCTCGACGTCCCTGACCGCCTGAAGCGTTTGTGACAGGACCACCGTGTCGAACTGCTTGTCGGCGAAGGCCGCCAGACCGTCGTTCAGGTCCGCGTGTACGACGTCCAGGCCTCGCTGCACGCAGGCAATAACGGCCTTTTCGTCCAGTTCCACGCCCATAATTCGCTCATGGCCGCGATGCTGCAAAAGTCCGAGCAACTCGCCGTCGCCGCAGCCCAAATCCAGCACGCTCGCCGAAGGGGCGATCAGTTCCAGTATCCGGTCGTAATCCAGCCGCTGCGGGTGTTCCGGATGAAAAATGCTCGTATGGCTTCGGTCCTGGCCGGCCTCGTCTACAGTCGCCGCCTCGGCTCGGCCGCCGCTCAAGTTGTCCAGAAAGCCTGAAATCAATGGGTCGTAGCTTTCAAGATCGCCGGGCAGCAGAAATGCATCATGCCCACAATCGCTGGTTACGTTGCAGTAGCTCACCGGCTTGTCGGTCTTGATCAGCGCATCGACAATCTGCCGCGACTCTCGCGGGCTGAACAGCCAGTCGCTTGAAAAACTCATGACCAGCCAGCGGACCCGGCCGTCGGCCAGTGCCTTTGAAAGCTCCCGGCCGGTCTTGCCAAGGTCGAACAGGTCCATGGCCATGGACAACGCTAGGTAGCTGTTTGCGTCGAACCGCTCGACGAACTTGGCGCCCTGGTAAGCCAGGTATGACCCCACGGAGAACTTTTTTTCGAACTCCGTCGGCGCTTCTCTGGGCTGGAGGCGGTCGGCCTCGAATTTGCGGGCCATCGCTTCGTGGGACAGGTACGTAATGTGCCCCAGCATCCGCGCTATGGCCAGGCCGGCGTTCGGAGCGGCTTTGGCGTCGTAGTACTGCCCGCCGCGAAAGTCGGGATCGTGCAGGATGGCGTTTCGGGCCACTACGTCGAAGGCCAGCGCCTGGCTGGACAGCCTGGCCGACGTTGCGATGACAATCGCTCCGCGCAGGCGATAGGCAAACCTCACAGCCCAGTGAAGGACCTGATGCCCTCCCATCGAACCGCCCACGACCGCCAGCAGCTTTTCGATGCCCAGCCGGTCCAGCAGGCGACGCTGAAGCTCGACCATGTCGGCTATGGTAATCGTCGGAAAGTCCGCACCGTATGGCGTGTTCGTATCGGGATTGATGCTGTTAGGGCCGGTCGTGCCTCGGCAGCCGCCCAGAATGTTCGGACAAATTACGAAGTACTTGTCCGTATCGATCGCCTTGCCCGGCCCGACGGCGAGGTCCCACCAGCCCGGCGAGTCCGCCTCGTCGTGCCGCGCGACGTGCGAGTCGCCGCTGAGCGCGTGGCAGATGAGAACGGCATTGGACTTGTCATCGTTCAGCCGGCCGTACGTCTCATATACCACCGTAACGTTCGACAGCTCACCGCCCTGGTCAAGCTCAAGCGGCTCGTCGAAGTCCACGCTCCGGGCGTACTTCAACGGCTCGGCGCTACGGACGCTGTCGCTGCTTTCAAATAACTCGTCGTTCATTGTTTGGTTACTTGTTTCGGCGCCTGCCTGTTTACCAATCTGAAACCCGCAATTATTTCTGCGATGCCTTAAGCGCCTGGCCCAGGTCGGCCTTGATGTCCTCGACGTCCTCGATGCCGACGCACAGGCGGACGTACTCCGGCGATACACCGGCGGCCTTCTGCTCTGCGTCGCTTAGCTGCTGGTGCGTGGTCGAGGCCGGGTGAATAACCAGCGTCTTGGCGTCGCCGATGTTGGCCAGGTGACTGCACAAGCGGACACTGTCGATGAACTTTCGCCCGGCCTGCCTGCCTCCGAGGATGCCGAAGCCGACAATGGCGCCGGCGCCGTCGGGCATGTATTTTTTAGCCAACTCGTGATGCGGATGGCCCGGCAGCGACGGATGATTGACCCATTGAACGCACTTGTGCCGGCTTAGCCACTTGGCGACGGCGTTGGCGTTTTGAATGTGCCGCGGGATGCGGACGTGGAGAGTCTCCAGGCCCAGCAGGAAAATCCACGCCGCGAACGGACTCATCGCCGCTCCGGTGTCGCGCAGCCAGTGCGTCCGCATGTGCGCGACGTAGGCGATGTTGCCGATGTCCTTGACAAGTTCGGTGAAGACCACACCGTGGTAGGCCGGGTCGGGTTTGGTCATTTGAGGCCATTTGTCCGCGTCCGCCGACCAGTCGAACTTTCCGCCGTCCACCACGGCCCCGCCGACGTGCAGCCCGTGGCCGCCAATGTATTTCGTGGTCGAATAAACCACGATGTCCGCGCCGTGCTCGACAGGTCTGAACAGCGCGGGGGTTGGTACGGTGTTGTCCACGATCAGCGGGCACCCGCCGCTGTGGGCGATATCGGCGAGCTTCTCGAAGTCCGGCACGTCGTTCTTCGGGTTGCCGATCGACTCGATATAAACGCAGCGCGTGTTTTCGTCAATAAGCCCGGCGGCCTGCTCCGGCGAGTCGGCATCGAAGAACCTCGCCTCGATACCGAGCTTCGGCAGCGTCTGGGTGAACAGCGTTACGGTTCCGCCGTAAAGGCTGCTCGCCGTAACGATGTTCTGCCCTGCGCTGGTAAGTGTAGCCACCGCTGCGGTAATCGCCGCCATGCCGCTGGCGAAAACCAGCGCCGCTGCGCCGCCGTCCAGTGCGGCCAGTCGCTCCTCCAACACCTGGCAGGTCGGATTTTGCAGCCGGGAGTAAATGTTGCCGAACTCCTTCAGTGCAAAGAGGTTGGCGGCGTGGTCGGTGCTTTCGAAATTGTAAGCCGCCGTAGCGTAGATGGGCACGGCGCGGGCGTGGGTGGCCGGGTCGTCGCCCTGCCCGGCGTGCAGCGCCAGTGTCGCTAAACGATAGTTTGTCTCGGCGTCGGTCATGTGTTCTCTCCCGATCCGTCCAGGGCGGCCATTTGCCTACCAGTCAACAAACCGGTGCAAGCCACACTCTATATACCGCAACTTTCCATTAAACTCCCACAAAATTGCGCGAAAATCCAGGATAGTGCTTGATAACAACCTGCGTCCTGTGCATCATATCGCAATTTAGCCCGGTTGGTCCGGGCAGGATAAGGAATTCAACCCATGAAACTGATACTTTTTGATTGTCCGTCGGACAATCGCCTCAACTTCTACCCGCTGGCCCTTAGCCGCCCGATCTGGTCGCTGCGATGCGGGATGAGCTCGCTGGCCGAGAAGCTTATCGCAAAGATCGGCGCAACCGACGTGGCGTGTTTTGTGCCCGACTACATGGCCGAGGTCTACCGCGCCAAGACAGATTGGCCGGTCAACGACCCGGCGTCGCTGGCCGGCGACGACCTGCTGCTGGTCAACCCGCGCGTGAAAGCGGCCTCATTCAACGTCGCCGCAACAGGCGCCAGTGAAGTCGGTCTGGCCGAAAACGGCGATCTGCTCTATGCCCGAATCGCACAGGACGACCTTCCCAAGCTCCAGGCCAAGGACATCGACGCCCTGCTTGCCGCAGCCGCCCGGCAGCTTCCCGCCGTCAAATGCGACCTGCCGACGTGGGATTACGTCTGGGACCTGGTGCTGTGCAATCCCCGGCAGCTTTGCGAGGATTTCGCCGCCGCAGGCCGCAGCGGCATAGAGGGCGCCGTTGAAGAGCCAGCCGCCGTTCGCGGCAGTAAAAAAGACATCTACGTTGCGCCGGGCACGCTGATTCATCCCATGGTCGTTCTGGACGCCGACGGCGGGCCAATCTATATTGACGAAGAGGTTGAGGTTCACCCCTTTACGCGAATTGAAGGTCCCTGTTACGTCGGCCGGCAGTCCATCCTTCTGGGCGCCAAGTGCCGCGAGGGCAACTCCATCGGCCCGGTCTGCCGCATCGGCGGAGAGGTCGAAGAATCAATTATCCAGGGCTACAGCAACAAATACCATGACGGGTTCCTCGGCCACGCCTACGTAGGCGAATGGGTCAACCTTGGCGCGTTGACGACCAACAGCGACCTGAAAAACGACTACTCCGACGTCTCGGTCGTCCTGGACGGCAAGAGGCCCGTCAGTACCGGCTCGACCAAGGTCGGCAGCTTGATCGGGGACCACACCAAGACCTCCATCGGCACGCTGCTGAACACCGGCTCGTACGTCGGGGCGATGGCGCTTATCATGGCCACCGGCAAGCCGCTGGCGAAATGGATTCCTTCCTTTGCCTGGCTGCTGAACGGCCTGGTAACCAAGGGATTCGGCAAGGGGCAACTGTACAAAACCGCCCAGGTCGCCATGAGCCGCCGAAAGTGCCAGTGGACCGAGGCGGATTTGAAGATGTGGGACGCAATCTTCGAGCTGACCGCTCCGGCGCGCGACGAAGCCGTCAAGAAAGGCCGCAAAACCATGCTCAGGAAATAACCCCAGCCGCACAGGGCAAAACCGAGACCCAAAAGATATCAGGGAGCAGACAGATTCATGGAAAGCGGGACGCAGTATTCGACAGAAAAAAGCACCGGCACCTATCCGCGGGATCGCATTTTTAATCCCAAGAGCATAGCCGTCATGGGTGTTACGCCGACGCCCGGCACGGTGCCGTACGACATCTTCTACAACATTCTGTCCAGCGGCTACAGGGGCGTGTTGTACCCGATCGCCCCCGGCAAGCGCAGCATCAGCGCCGTGCCGGCCTACCGGTACCTGACGGACATTAAAGACGAAATCGATCTGGCGGTAATCGTTTTTCCGGCGGCTGTGTGCGATAAGGCGCTGGAGATGTGCGGCAAGAAAGGCGTCAAGGGCGTCATCATGATCTCCGCCGGGTTCCGTGAGGTCGGGCCTGAAGGCATCAAGCGGGAGCAGCGGATCAAGGACATTTGCGCCGAGTACGACATTTCCCTAATCGGGCCGAACTGTCTGGGCGTGATCAACACCGATCCGAGCAGAATGTTGAACGCCTCGTTCGCCCGCAAGATGCCCGCCGAAGGGCGCATCGCCTTTCTGAGCCAGTCGGGTGCGTTGTGCACAGCCGTGCTGGACTACGCGCGGGCCAGGAACATTGGGTTCTCGAAGTTCGTCAGTTTCGGCAACAAGGCCGGCGTAACGGAAATCGGCTTGCTGGACTACCTGCACCAGGACAAAAAAACCGACGTGATCCTGCTGTACCTGGAGGAGCTTCGCGACGGGCGGGCTTTAATCGAGACGGCCAAGCGCATCACTCGCGGCGAAAACGCCAAGCCGATCCTGGCGATTAAATCCGGGCGGACGCCCCAGGGCGCCGACGCCGCCTCCAGCCACACCGGTTCGCTCGCCGGCGAAGACGCCATATGCGAGGAGGTGTTCCAGGAAGCCGGCATCATCCGGGCGGATAACATCGACAATCTGTTCAACACGGCGATTCTGCTGGCCAACCAGCCGATGCCGAAGGGCAACCGCCTGGCGATAGTAACCAACGCCGGCGGGCCTGGCGTGATGGCCACCGACACAGCCGTAAGCGTCGGGCTGGAACTGGCGCGCTTCGAGCAGGCCACCACCGCCAAGCTCGACGCCGCCCTGCCCGCAGCGGCGAACAAGAAAAACCCCGTCGATGTCATCGGCGACGCACGGTCGGACCGTTACGAGGCAGCCGTCAGCGCCGTGCTCCATGACCCGAACGTGGATGAGGCGCTGGTAATCCTGACGCCGCAATCAATGACCGACATCGAGGAAATCGCCCATGGCGTGGTGCAGGTCCACGAAAAGACCGACAAGCCTCTGGCCTGCTCGTTTATGGGCGCCGTTGACGTGCAGGCGGGCGTCGATATTCTCCAGGCCGCACATATCCCGCATTACATCCTGCCGGAGTTGGCGTGCCGTGCCATGGCCGACGTGCAGCGTATCCGCCAATGGCGACTGACCAAACCCGTGGATTTCGAGCCGCTGGACGTTGATACCTCCGCCGTCGCGAGCATCCTCGAAGGCCAGCCGGCCGGCTACCTCCGCGAGGACCAGGCCCTGGCGATCCTGAATGCATACGGCTTTCCGGTGCCGGAACACAAGCTGTGCGGCAGCGCCGACGAGGCCGCGGCCTTCGCCGGAAAGATCGGCCATCCGGTGGTGCTTCGCGTGGTCAGCCCGCAAATTGTACACAAGTTCGACGTCAAGGGCGTAGCCCTGAACCTCGCCGACGCCGATGCTGTCGGGAAGGCCTACGACAACATGGTCAGCCACATCGCCAAGGCTATGCCCGAGGCGAAGATTCTCGGCGTGCTCGTCCGCGGCATGATCCCGGCTGGGCACGAGGTAATCCTCGGCGCTAAGCGCGACGCGGTATTCGGGCCGACGCTGATGTTCGGGCTGGGCGGGCTGTTCGTGGAAATTTTCAAGGACGTAACGTTCGCGCTGGCCCCCATCGACGAGCAAGTCGCTTCCCGCATGGTCCGCGACGTAAAGGCCTATCGCCTGCTGGCAGGCGCGCGCGGCGCGCCTGCCGCCGACATCGCCAGCATCGAACAATGCCTGCGCAAACTCGGCCAGCTCATTACCGATTTCGAGCGGATCTCGGAGTTGGATATCAACCCGCTTATCGTAGGTCCGGCCAAGCAGGGAAGCGCCGTGGCCGACGTGCGAATTCGACTGAGTGGGACATCTTGAGTTTATTTACAACAGGAGATGCTGGAGAAATCCATGGACAAAAGCGAAATTCAGCAACGCATCGTGAAGGTCGTTTGCAACGTGCTAAGTGTCGAGGCGGATATGGTCAGGCCGGAAAGCA
>JAXIHJ010000064.1:0-13009 GCA_034189755.1 Planctomycetota bacterium | reverse complement strand
CCCACAGACACACCAGCGGGCTGCTGTAGCCGAAGTCGATCGCGCGAAACAGCGGCCAGTCCGGGCAGCTTTCTATTTCCCTAACGTGCCTGTCCGGGTCGAACTCGCCGAACACCAGCCAGTCGCGATGCGGCCCGCGGCAAAGCATTTCCGCCTCCCATGCGGCCCGGCTGGAACGGGCCTTGATGGCAATGGCGTCGTCGATGCGAAAGAACCCGTTCGCCTGATGCGCTATGCCCCGGCAGTCTTCGAAGAGCATACATTTTTCACAACTGCGATGCTTCGGGCATCGCTGGATCACTTCCCACAGGCACCACTTGATAAGCCGATAACCCGGAGCCGGCGATACTACTTCCGAGTCTGGGGTTTCGTCGTCAGGCGGTGGCTGGCTGCCGGCGGCTGCTTCGGCCACCAAATGCTGCATCAGACCGCCGCTTCGGTGCAGCGTTGACAGCACCTCGATAGACCCGCGTGTCCGCCCGGCCGACCGCGTAACAAACTGAACCGCCCGCCAGACCTCGCTGTCGAACAGGTCCACCTCGTCGCAGCGGATTTTCTGAACGTGCAGGCCTCGAACCGCCCGCTGCGACTGGGCCAACATGCGAATCTCTGAGCCACCGGCCAACCGACACACCTGGCGCGTCATGCGATCGGCCACCAACCCCGGATGCATCAGAAGCATTTCTCGAATGTATTCGGCCAGGCGGTCGGACTGGTCGAAGCTGCCGCCCAGAACGCGAATCTGCGACGGTGCATGAAAGACGGCGTCCAGAATGGTCGCCACCGCCGCCAGCAACGTTTTGCCGCCGCCGCGATTGGCCCATACCAGCAAGTCCTCCTGGCCCAGAAAGCTCGCGGAAAGATAATCCAGCGGCGCGTCATGGCCGGGACAGATCGCCCGGTTCGGAATATGCAGCCTGAAGGCCGACCGGACGAATCGCTGTAATTCAGCGGCCGTGCGCGGCGCCCCGCCGGTTTCCCCCGGCCAGGGCTGTACATCCGACGGCCCGATGCCGTTCTTGCGAGACACTGATTTCTCCTTCCGGGCAATTCCGGACCGGGTCATTCGCCCTTAGTCACCTGCGCCCGACGGGTCCGCGAGAGGTAGTAGAAGTACTTTTTAGTGCAGCCGCAGAAGCGGCCGTGGGCGGTCATGCCGGCCTTTTCCAGGAACGGATGCAAACCGCCCATAGCCGCCAGGGCCTCCATCCAGGGCGTCTCGGCGCAGCCCAGCGCATGGCGGACCAGGCGCACGGCCAATCCGCAGCCGCGAAAGATCGGGTGAACCACGACGCGGGATATAGTCTCTATCTCGGCGTTCAGCAGCGCGGCGGCCTGGCGGCGCGTGCGGAGGCCGTGCGACGGAACATATCGCCCGTCAGTGGCAACATTCCTCCCGCGGCATTGCAACACCGGCGGAGAGACGACCAAAACACCCGCCAACTCCGGCAGGGCCAGCCGGTCCGCGTTTGAGCCTCGACGGGGCCTGCGAATCACGTAGACACGCTTGTGCGCCGCCGGCGGCCCGGCGAGATAATGAAACCCGGCCAACGGCTTGTAATCGGCAATCGTTCCCCGGCGGATCGCCCATAGCCCGGGGTCCGAGACGGCCGGTGCGTTTTTGCAACGGCGGGTCGGCTTTACCGTACAGGCGGGGCCGCCCAGGGACTTTATGATTGTGCCATCCGGGTGAAGTTCAGCCAGCAGCTCAATACGCGGAGTGGCCAACAGAATCGCCACAGCCGAACCGCTGACGAGCCTTCGGAGCCTGCGACACAACATGTCCGCGGTCGTCCGGTCCAGCAAGGCGGCAAACTCATCGGCCACCACCAGCGTCGGCCGGTTGCGACGACGCGCCCGGTGCAGCGCCAGCGCCAAGGCCAGACGGTGCAACTGCCCGCCGGAAAGTCCCTTCGCCGCAGTTACCAGCGCCGTCGCCTCGGCCAATCCACAACGTGAGAGCACCTCCAGCCGCTGCGACAACTCGCCGCCCCGCAGCATGGACACCGCCGGCTGCTCGCAGCGTCTCAGCCCGTCGGCCCGCAGCCGGATGGCATCGGGAACCTGCCTGGCGACGTGGCGCAGCAGCACGCTCTTGCCCGAACCCGACGGTCCCACCACCGCGATAATCTCGCCCGGGCGGATCGTCAGTTCAAAATTGTCATACAGCCGCTCACGCCTGGTCCGCGACAGGCCGAACATAGCCGCTACGCAGGCTGCGTCCGAGCCGGCGGAAATGGTCCGCCGAATTTCCGCATTGACACGGACGGTCCAATCAGGCTTCTTGGGGACGACCATCGACCGGGACTTTAAGGACATTGCCATGCTCCTGATGAAGAAGATGTTCTTCGACGCCATTCGCAGCGGCCGAAAGACCACCACACTCCGCTACTGGCGTCGGCCCCATGTGCGCGAGGGCGCCGTATGTCGCATTTCCGGCCTCGGAAAACTGCGAATCGATAAGGTCCGCTGCGTGGGACAGGCCAAACTGTCCGATGCCGACGCGCGGCAGGACGGATTTGAAAATCTCACCGCGCTGCGAAAGGCCCTCGACAAGATGTACCCCGCAGACAAACGAAAAGGTCGAAAGCTTTATCAGATTCACTTCACCTTCCTCCACCTCGATGAACCACCGCCCGACCATTTTGAAAGACGCGCCGGAGCGTCGCAATCTGGGCGCTGAGACGATCCAATCTTCTCCGAAGGCTATGGATACTGATGTCCATCCTCCGGCAAATTTCCCGCTGCGGGACGGCCTGACAGAACCACAGCCTCGCAAGCCTGGCATCTTCCGGCGCCAAATACGCCAGCGCCCTGGCGGCATCCAGGAACCGTCGGCTGCAAAGCCGCCGCCCCAGCCGCTTGACTCGTTCTCTAACCGCCCGGGAACCCAGGCCGCTAAGCCTTCCCAGCAGGCGGGGCGATTCATTGCGAATCAAAACCGCCATGACCAGGTCCCTGTCGGCCGGCGCCAGCAATTCCGCCCTGCCGCACAGAATCTCCTCATCCTGAGGCAATCTGCGGGACTGAACGATATTTTCCCTCAGCGACAAAGGCATATTAACTTATTATTTCCAAGGGGGTTATAACTGATTTGCCTGCGAGGCCACCCATCACTAATGAACACCCATATAGACCCGATTGACAATCTTTATATTCTGTATGATAATTAAATAACATACAAAGTCAACATATTTTTGGTTAAATTTTCTATTTCAGCAACTTTTTTTGCTATTTTCCTTGTTGCAAACCGAAGAATGTCTAGGATAGTCCTGAACTTAGGGAGTTAGCTGCTTGTGCAACCAATCAGATTAAGGGGAATTTGAACAATGAGTCTCGGCAAGATTATCCGCAAGCGCCGTGAGGCGCTTTCGCTAACGCAGGATCAACTGGCCGCCCAGGTAAGGATATCCAAGCCGTACCTGTCGAACATAGAGACCGCCAAGGCGAAGAACCCCCCTACCGACGGCATTCTCAAGAGTTTGGAATCTGCGTTGAACTTTCCGCCCGGCGAGTTGACCAGGCTGGCCCACATGGCCCGCACACCCGTTGACGTCCGGCAGGAACATGAAATGCTCGAGGCCGAGGTCCAGAAGCTTCGCAGCGTGCTGAAGGAGTTACTGGCTAACGGCCCCAGGAAGGCAGGCGGGGGTATCGACCTCGACGCATTGGTTGGCTCGCCGGCGCAGGACGCCGGCGGCAACATCAAACCTTTGTCGGCCGGTACGGTCGTGCCGGTCATCAACAAGGTGGCGGCGGGCTATCCGAGCGATTTTACCGACCTGGATTATCCCCCGTCGGTGGCCGACGAATACATTCGCTGTCCCGACTTGCATGACCCGCAAGCTTTCGCCACCCGAGTGGTGGGCGACTCCATGGAGCCTAACTACCATCAGGGCGACATCGTCATATTCTCGCCGAACACGCCCGCCCGCAGCGGCGACGATTGTTTCGTCCGCTTCGGCCACGACAACTCGACCACCTTCAAGAGATTTTACATGGACGACGCCCAAACGATTCGTCTCCAGCCGCTTAACAGTGCGTATCCGGCTGCAAGTTATTCTCCGGAGCAGATTACGGGCCTTTGGCCGGCGGTATTTCGGATCGAACGGCTGGGGTCGGGTTAAGCACTTCACGAAAAATCGCAGCGTCTCGTGAGGAACATTAACTTCATAAATTATCCTATAGCCCACGGAAAGCTTTCCGTGGGCTTATGTCCATCAGGATTAACAAGCGATATGGCACGTCGCCGCCTGTTCAGAGATTTGTGCTCATAAGCGTCAGTTTGCCTGCGCGTACGCCACGGGTGGAAATGATGTTGTCCGCCAGGCGGCGAAGCTGGGCCGCCGTGCCACGCATGATAATTACCTCCAGGCAACGGTCGTGGTCCAGATGAATGTGCTGGCTGCACAGGACGGCGTGGTGGTCGGCGTGCTGAAGGTGTGTAACCCGCTGGGCAAGTGCGCGTTCGCCATGATCGTAGATGACGCTCAGCGTAGCGGCCACCTTCGCCCGGGGGTTGTCCCACTTACTTTCCGTCAGCGCACCATGTATTAAATCTCGCATGGCCTCGCTGCGGTTCGTGTAGCCGTGGCCGGCCAGCCACGCGTCGAATTTCTCCAGCAGGCCGAGATCAATAGCCAGCGTTGTTCTGGTCAGTTCGCTCATGAGTGTTTCCTTTCACCGCTAATTGTACACCGGAAGCGCCGGGTTTGTTATAAGAGTCCCTAAGCCGGTTGACTTCGGCAGCCGGTGCGCGCATAAATATTGTGGGCGGAAAGGTCTCTAGAATGCAACAGGATCAGACTCACGGCACGTACCGCAGAACACCAACGAAGATGAACGTCGCCGCAATCGTTCTGGGCGTGATGTGCGTGGTTATGTTCCTCATAGCGGTGGTTTCGTGGATGCATGTAAGCACCGTCAAAGATGAACTGGCCGACACGGTGCGTCAGAATAACGCACTGAAGGTAAAAAACCGTGATTTGGAGGAGGTCAATCGCTTCCAGCGGAATAAAGCCATCGCCAAGGGACTGCCCGGTTATGCAGGGGCGGGCGAGGCAGACAACGCGCCGAAGAAAAGCGCCCAGTACTACTACGACCGCTGCAAGCAACTGGAGCGAGAACTCAGCGCCACCCTGAAACAGGCGCAGTTTTACGAGGAGCATCTGCCCGAGACCACCCTGGAACGCATCAAGATGGACCAGGACATCTCAGTGGACGACATCGAGGTCATCCGCAGCGGCGACGGCATAAAAGCCACCTTCCAAGTGAAAAACCGCTCCGCCCGGCACATGAACAACGTCTCAGGCAGCATCCGGTTCTGGTACGAGAACGAGATCATCTACGAAGGGCCGTTCCTGATCCGGCGCATCGAGGGGCGCACCGCACTGAAGATGTCCATCGACGTGCCGATTACGGAATACACCTATTTCGACGGCCACGTAAAGGCCGGCGGTTCTTACTGAATCGCCGCACTGTGGCCAAGGTTTTCATTCTGGCAGCGTTGGCTGCTTGTGTGGGTCGGCGTTGCAACGTATGATTCCCACCATGATGCGTGTGCTGCATATTATCGACACGGCCACGGCGGCCGAGGCCCTGGCCCAGTTGTCCCTGCTGGCGGGCGCCGACGACGTGGTCGCCTCGGCAGGGGTGGCGCCGCGATATCGGGGCCTTGGCCCACAGATCAAGCAGGTTCACCGCCCCCTCGGATCGGCGGTATTGTGCGGCCGGCGAATGCGCAGCCTCGCCGGGCGCGTAGACCTCATCCACACATGGTCGCTCGACGCAACCCGCGCCGGCTGCCTGGCCGGGCGCCAAACCGGCCGGAAACCGCTGGTCTCGATCCCTAACCTGCCGCCGAAAAACACACTGTCAGACATGGTCAAATCGCTCAGCCGGGGCAGGTTCCACGTTGGCGTGCCGATGCAAGTTGCCCGGCGTGCGCTGCTGGGCCGGGGAGCGCCCGATGAGGCGGTTCATGTGCTGCCGCCGGCTGCCGAACTTATCGACAACAAGGACGAACGCCGCTTACGTACGCGCCGGCATCTGGGCCTCAGCGACGCGGAGCGGCTTATCGTCGCCCCCGCTGAGATGACGCCGGCCGCCGGCCACAAGATCGCTTCGTGGGTTCATGGAATCCTTCGCCAGATTCTTTCGGACGTTCGGCTTCTGCTGCCCGGCGGCGGGCCCGCGCGGGCCGGTGTGAAATCCTTTGCCGCTACAACAGGCTACGACGGCGACGTGTTCCTAACGGAAGACAGGATCGACCTGGCGGACGCCTTGGCTGCGGCGGACGTGGCTGTGTTCCTTCAGCGTCGCGACTGCGGCGTCTCAACCCTGGCCGCGGCGATGGCGGCCGGGCTGCCCATCGTTTGCTCAGCCACGCCGGAAGCGACCCAATGCGTTGCCGACGGCCGGGCGGCGCTGCTTGTGCCGCCGGGTAATCCACATGCAGCGGCCACGGCCGTGCTGCGACTACTGGAAGAACCGGACCTGGCAAAACGGCTGGGGCGGGCAGCTCAGCAGCAGGCGCAACGTTTTTTTTCGCCGGACGCCTGCCGCAGAAAGCTCCATAGGATTTACGCTGTGCTGACCGCCGGCTTGACGGATAAGACCGATGCCCCGGACCATTGAAACCGACAATTCACCGGCGGACAGCCTTGGCAAGGTCATTTTCGCCGACGACGGCGCCCGCGTGATCCTGGCCAAGCGGCTGGGGCTGCTCAGCCGGCCTGATAAGGATCACTGGCGGCAGGTCAAGCACAACGCGTCGCGGACCGTCTATCGTGGCGTCGTCGACGGGGCGAAGATTTTTCTGAAGCACTTTCACAGCCGCTCGCTGCTGCATCGTTTGACGCGTGCAGTGGGCCTGTCCGACGCCAGGAGCGAGATGCGTTTCATGCTTTATCTCCGCTCGCACGGTGTCCCGACGGCTCAGCCGCTGGCGACAATGTGCGACAAGTCGGTTGAATGGCTGGCCACCCGCGCCGTAACGCCCAGCGAGCAAGCCGACCAATGGCACATCAGGCAGCTTTCTCGCGGGCGGGCGGGCCGACAAGCCATCCAGCAGGCCATCGTCGTACTGGCTAAAACCATCGGTCGAATGCACGCCGTCGGTGTCATACACCAGGACCTTCACTGCGGCAACATCCTCATCCGCACCGACAGCGATGCGGTGGACCTGGCCGTATCCGACCTTCACCGCGCCAGGCGAAGGCGCCGGCTTTCACGCAGGGCTATGGCAGCCAACCTGGCCCAACTATATTACGACCGATTTCAATTCACCACACGGAGCGAGCGGCTTCGATTCCTGAAGCACTACCTTCGCGCCAGCGGCGCCGCCGGCACGCTTCGAGGCTGGCAGTTCATGATCGAGCACTTCGCCCACCTCCACAAGCATCGGCAGTATGCCCAGCGCAACCGCCGCGTTACCGGGAACAACCAATACTTTCATAGCATCAAGCTGCCCGGCGGCTGGCGAGGGCACGTCGTGCTGGCCTCCAAGCGATGGATGGCCGGTTCGCTAGCGGCGAAGCTTGTTTTCGACACCGAGGCGTGGCGAAGCGTTCTGGCAAAGCCCGCAGCGCTGCTTCAAGGCGGCGACGCCGAGATAATCAAGGATTCCGGCAGCGGCCTAATCGTCCGCCGCAGGCTTACCGTGGGCCGGAATGAGGTGGAAGTCTTCATCAAGCGTCCCCGCCGCAAACATCTCTGGAAGGTCCTGGTCGACTGTCTCCGTCCGGCCCGCCCGATTCGCGCCTTTAAGCTAGGCCACATGCTGCTGACCAGGCGGATTGCCACCTCGCTGCCGCTGGCCTCACTGGAAAGGCGGTGCGGACCGTTTCTGCTCGACAGCATCCTGATAACCGAGGCGGTGCACGCGACGCCTCTGAACAAGTTCCTGAACACCTGGCTGGCCCGGCCGCCACGCGGAGATACACCGCTGACCGTCCCGCAGCAGCGCCGCCTCGGACAGCAGGTGCTCTGGCAGTTGGGCAAATTGTTGCAGCGGCTGCACGACAACCATTTTGCCCATCGCGACCTGAAGGCCGCGAACCTGTTAATCTCATGGTCGCCCGGCGCATCACCGGAGGTCGTCCTGCTGGATTTGGACGGGCTAAGATGCAAACGACGCATCACCATGCGAAACCGCTTCCAGGGCCTGATGCGGCTGAACGTTTCGCTGCTGGAGTCCAACGTGGTCAACCACGCCGGCCGGCTGAGAATGCTGTTGGGCTACCTTCGCCGTCCCGGCAGCGGGCGGATCCATTTCAAGCCTTACTGGCGGCTGTTGGAGCGGTGGTCGGCCCGGAAGCTCAGGGACCAGATTCGCTCTCGTCGAAGGCGCCAAAAAGCTGTCCGGAGGCCAGGCTAATGACCGCCAAGACCTGCAACATTACTCCAGCCAGGCCTCAACACGTGCTGATTATCAAACCCAGCGCACTGGGCGACGTGGTAACGGCCATGCCCGTCCTGCGCGGCCTGAGGCGGACCTTCGGCCGGGAGGTCCGTATTGCCTGGCTGATCGACGAAGCCTACCGGCTGCTCATCGAACAGGACGGCGACCTGGACGAGGCTATCATCTTTGATCGAAGACACCTGGCCAGAGCATGGCGGTCGCCGGCAGCCGCCGGTGCAGTACTGCGACTTCGCAAGACACTGCGCAACGGCGGATTCGACTGGGTAATCGACCTTCAGGGACTGCTGCGCAGCGGTCTGCTGACCGCCGCGACGAAGGCGCCGCTGCGAGTGGGCTTTGCCGATGCACGGGAAGGCGCATCGGTGTTCTACACGCACCGCGTCGAAGCACACAGCCGGCACACCGTCGATCGCAACATTGAGCTGGCCCGTTCGCTCGGCATCGACGCCGGCGAGCAGGACATGACACTTCAGGTTACGGATGCCGGCCGGCGGTTCGCCGAGCAACTCACCCGGCAGCACGGACTGCGAAGCGGCGACTTTATCGTCTGCTCGGTACCGACTCGATGGGCGACCAAGCAGTACCCCGTGCGGCACTGGCGGGCGGTGGCCGCCGAGCTGGCCAAAGAAGTGCCGGTCGTCCTGAGCGGTTCGCCCGCACAGGCTGAGCGGCTGCTGTGCGACGCGGTCGCCGAGGGGCTGGGCTCCGGGGTCATAAATCTCGGCGGACGGACGGACATTCAGCAGATGGTCGGGCTTATCGCCGCTTCGGCAGGCGTAATTTGCTGCGACTCGGCAGCCAAGTTTATCGCTCCGGCCGTCGGCGTCGATTCGATTACCCTTATAGGCCCGACGCGCCCCGAGCACACCGGGCCGTACCTGCTGGGCCGCGCTATTATCGCCGACGTGCCCTGCCGCGGATGCCTCAAACGCCGCTGCCGGCACATTACGTGTATGCAGCTTATCAAACCGGCCGACGTCATCGCCGCTGCAAAGGAAAGCCTGCTTCAACGGGAAAAAACCTGATGCCGATACGGTACGTCATGAATCGCGCGAAGAGGTTTTTCATCTACCGCGTGCTCCACGTGGACGACACGCCGCACCGCATCGCGCTGGGCGTGGCTATAGGCATTTTTATAGCCTGGACGCCGACCATCGGCTTCCAGATGATTCTAACCGTGGCCCTGGCCATGCTGCTGCGGGCCAACAAGCTCGTAGGCCTGCCCTTCGTATGGTTTTCCAACCCGCTGACTATCTTTCCGATTTACGGTCCGAACTTCCTCGTCGGCAGTTGGCTGTTCGGCTGGAAGTACTCCTGGGACGAATTTGAAAGGGCCTTCGCACGCGCCTCGCACTTTCAGGGGCACATCATTCCCCGAATCCAGGCGTGGTGGCAGGCCACCTGGCCGATCTTCCTGCCGCTGTGGCTGGGCAGCCTCATGGTGGGGCTGGTGCTGGGGTTTCTGACCTATTTTGCGGTACTGTACGCGGTCGTAACCTATCGCCAGCGATGGCATATCAGGCACCCCAGCCCGGCCATGCCGGAACATCAGCTGCCAAAACGGTAATTACCTCGACGCAGGCTGAAAACGCCGTGCCGGTCGGCCGACCTGTAAAATTTTTCCCGATTCGCCCCGCCGAAGAGCCGTCTTCCCTTGTCGTTTAGGCAAATTCGTGTATAATACACTTGGGAACCAGGAGAAAGTCAGTTCGATGAGTACCGTTCAAAAACAATGCGTTTCGAGTTTGCGATTTTACCTTTACGAGCGCCCGCTGCACCCGGAGCTGTTCAAGATTTATGACGATCATCACATTGTCAAAGGCGGCTACGAGGCACAAATCTGGGTAACCGGATGCACCCACATGATCGGGTTTTATCGCGGTCAGGCGGCGATGGTAGAGTTGATCGCCGGCGAGGAGGCCGAGCTTCCTGCGCGAGGCCTGATTATGGAGACGCCCTTCCGCGGCGAGAAGGTGCACGAGCGGAAGCACACCGACGGCATCAATTACATGATGAACTTCCAGGTCGAAGTGATGAGCCCGGCCGTTTATTCAAAGACCCACCACGAGCTGGCCCGACAGGGCGGCCGTCACGGGCTGTTCGTGCCGTTTCCCAGGTGGATGGTACGGTCGCTGATTCCATTTACCTACATTCATTACGAGGCCAAGCCGAACGGGCTGCACGTCTTCGCGTTCCACGCATTCCCGGCAGATTTGACGCTCATCAAGACGCAGTCAATCTTCGATTTGAGCTGATCGCTGCATCGGGCGAGGATTTAACTCATTCCTGATTTAACGAGCGGTCGGCTTATACTACAATATCGTTGTACCGTGTAACGTGAACTCACAGAAGCATCCTGGTAAAAAGGACTTGCCATGCCCTCCAGCGGACTGGTCATTACACAACTGGGTGACGTAACGGTCGTTAACTTCCGCAATGCTTCGATTCTCGACGGGCCGACCGTCAAGGCCATCAGCGACGAACTCCACGCCCTGGTGGACCAGCAGGCCCAGCGCAAGGTCCTGCTGGACTTCAGCTCGGTCCGCTTTTTGTCGTCTTCCATGCTGAGCGTGCTGATTGCGATGCGGACCAAGGCTAAGGCCATCAAGGGCAGGGTCATACTCGCCGGGTTCCGCCCGAAATTACGAGAAATTTTTAAGATTACATCAACCGACAAGCTCTTCGAATTCGCCGACACCGAAAGCCAGGCCCTGGCCTGTTTCGACGTTTTTCTTGAAAGCTAAGCCCAGCCGGGAACAAAGCAGACAGGAGAACACCCATGAAAAAAATAATCCAAATCTTCCTCGCCGGAATCATCGTCATCGTGCCGTTTGCAATCACGGTCTGGGTGATTTTCTCAGCCGGCGTCTGGTTCGATGAAATCGGCAAGTCCGCCCTTGCGCCCTTATGGGACAGGTTCCAGCTCCATGACTGGCGGAAACTGGATGAGCTTCACGGCATCGGGGCGGGAATCCTGATTGTGCTGGTGTTCCTGGTGGGCCTGGCGACGCATTTCTGGATATTCCGCTCACTGATAGGCCTGGTGGAAAGGCTTTTTCAGCACGTCCCCGGCGTGAAGACCATCTACGAATCCGTCCGCGACCTGCTTAAGCTCTTCGGCCGGCAGGAATCGCATCGCATGGGCCAGACGGTCCTGTACAGCCCGCCGGGCGAGCAGCTTGGCATGCTGGCGATCCTGACTACCGAAACGCCGGCCGGGCTGAGCGAACCGGAGCAGCAGGAAATGGTCGCCATCTACGTGCCGCTGGCATACATGATCGGCGGGCCGGTGCTGTACGTGCCCAAAAAACACGTTCAAAAGTTGGACCTGCCTGTCGAACAGGCCCTGAAGCTCTGCGCGACGGGACAGGTAGGCTTTACGAAAAACGCTGCCGCTCCGACGGACCAGGAAACCAAGTCGTAGCGTTATACACATACCAAAAATATCAAAAAACGCACCACGCCACAGGCCCACGCAACTGCGGAGCTGATCTTATTTTCTCCCTTGCTCAGCCCGGCTGCGGATAAAGCCGATAAGATACATACGGATCCGCACACGCGCACGGTTTTTAAAAACGAGATTCATGTCCGGCAAGACAACAACAATTTCACTGGCGGTCGGCATGCTCATGGTCGTGGGTTTTATGGTGTACATGAGCGAAGGCATGCTCAAGGAGCCGATAAGGCTCCTCCGCAGTCTCAAGCCTAAAGGGGCCGACGCAGCCGACGGCGAAGCGACCCGTGCAGACCGCCAAAGCAACACCCCGCCGCAACAGGCAGCCGAACCTTCCGGCTCGAAGACGAGCCTGACACGGATGATTCGTCGCGGCATGTCGCGCCGCGACGTTGAAGACCTGCTCGGCCTGCCGGCAATCGTCACCACGCGAAACGAACGCCGAAGCGACGGCCAGTGGGTGCAGTTCCAGTCAGCGGTCTGGCTGAAGACGCCGGAGAAGATTACGGTCAGCTTTTGCGACGGACTGGTGCAGGCGGTTACCACCGCGCCGCTGGGTAACCTGCCCGTAGCCGAAACGCCACCTGAGGCCAAAGAAACCCACAAGTCTGCGAAAAAGCAAACCGCGGCGAGCGACTCAGACAAAAATCAGATCCCAAAAGAGCTGTGCGAGCAGATACGCGACCTGGAAAAACAATTGAAGAAGCGGAAGTAACCGCACCGTTCGCGTTCAAATTCAAAAAACCTCGCCACAAAAACTCCGAAGCGGTTCCACAGCCCGAATTGAAGCTGCAAGCGGTCCTTGACGGACGATACGTAAACTGCAAGAATTCAACCGCAGTATGACCATCCGGGGCGTAGCTCAGCTTGGCTAGAGCGCCTGCTTTGGGAGCAGGAGGCCGGAGGTTCAAATCCTCTCGCCCCGATTTTTTGCGGCTCAGCCGCAAAAAATAGAGCAGGAGAAGGTAGAAAATAGATAAGAAGAAACGCTTTCGCGCGGACAGATACGCCCATAAACGAATCGGCTTCTCCTGCAGTCTCCTTCTCTACTATCTACTTTCAAGAGAAAACGAGTATGACCTTCCTTTTTGAGAAACTCGCCGTCTATCAAAAATCGGACCTTGAGGAAATCG
>JAXIHJ010000063.1:0-11204 GCA_034189755.1 Planctomycetota bacterium | reverse complement strand
CGGGCCTCCAGCCGCGGGCTGGACCTGGAAACCGAGGTGGAGCTGACGTTGGAGCAGGTCGTTACCGGCGTTGACAAGACGCTGGAATTCGAGCGAGTGGATTTTTGCGATCACTGCAGCGGCAGCGGCGCCAAGCCGGGCACTTCGCCGCAGCGGTGCGCCACATGCAGCGGTTACGGCCAAGTCCAGCAGCAGGTGCAAAGCTTTTTCGGCGTCAGCGTTCGCGTAACGAACTGCCCCAGGTGCAAAGGCAAAGGCACGATCGTGACAGACCCCTGCCCGAAGTGTCGCGGCACCGGCAGACAGCGGAAAAAGCGAATCCTCACCGTGCACATCCCGCCGGGCGTTCGTGAAGGCCAGGTCGTTCGCATTCGCGGCGAGGGCGAGCCCGCCGCCGCTGGAACCGATCGTGGCGATTTGCACTGCTACGTGCGAGTCGTCGAACACGCACTGCTGAAACGGCGCGGCGACGATTTGTTCTGCCATGTGCCGATTAGCTTTTCCCAGGCAGCACTCGGCGGCAAGGTGCAGGTGCCCACGTTGGCCGGCACCGAAGAGCTGAAGATGCCCGCCGGCACGCAGAACGGCCGGGTCTTCGAGATGAAAAAGCGAGGCCTGCCAAACCAGCGAACCGGCAAGCCGGCTAATCAATACATACAGGTATTCATCGAGGTACCCCAAAAACTCAACGCCAGGCAGCGAGAGATACTGACGGATTATGCAAAGACCGAAGAGGACAACGTAACACCGCAGAGAAAGAGCTTCTTCGAAAAGCTAAAGGAAACCTTCGCATCGAAGAAATAACGTTCAGCAAGGCAGGGAATTTCAGGTGAGCAAGTCGAAAAAGAAATCGAAGGACAGCGGCGTGAAATCGGCCGACAGGCAGGTGCAGGCTGAAGCGGCCGGCACGCAGGAGGCCGAGGGCGTCAAGCCCCCCCGTGCCGAACGCGACGACCTGATGGCCCGGCTTCAGCGAGTCTCAGCCGACTATCTCAATTATCAGAGACGCGTCCAGCGCGACATCGAACAGGCCAGAGAGTTCGCCAATGAGGACCTGATTAAATCGATGCTGGCTGTGCTGGACGACATGGAACGAGCCTTGGGCACAGCCGGCACAAATCACGACGCCGACGACCCGCTGCTGGCCGGCATGCAACTGGTCCATGACAAGGCGCTGGAAACGCTGGGAAGATTCGGCCTGGGCATCATCGAGGCTGAGGGCAAAATGTTCGACCCGGAGAAGCATTTGGCCCTGATGCAGCAGGCCACCGACGCCTCGCCGCCCATGACGGTGCTCAAGGAGGTCCAGCGGGGTTATCAGCTCAAGGGGCGGACCATCCGCCCGGCCCGTGTCATCGTCGCCAAGGCCCCGGACCAACAGGAACAACAACAGGAAGAAAGCCCATAGCAAGTCATGCCCACGTATGAATACAAATGTAACGCCTGTGGAAAGACGTTTGAGAAATTCCAGTCGATTACGGCTGCGCCGGTTCGCAAGTGCCCGCTCTGCGGCCGACGGGCAGTCCGCAGGCTGATTTCCGCCGGCGGGGCAGTCATCTTCAAGGGCAGCGGATTCTACCAAACCGATTACCGAAGCGATTCTTACAAAAAAGCGGCTGAGAAGGAAAAACCCACGTCACCAAAAGCGTCCAACGGCGACAAGCCCGCCGCCAAACCAAAACCCGCCCCCGACAAGGGCAAGACTAAAGACTCGTAAGACTCGAAAAAGCCTCATCCCCACGCGCTCGGAATTTCTTTGCAGCGGTGTACCCCAGGGGTATAATTTCAGGCTGTCAGTGTGTGGGGTGGGTTTGTAACCGGCGGGTGGAAAAAATCAGGTCAATAAAGTGCAACATCGCAACAGGGTACCTGCAAGACCCGGCAGGGAAACACTTGATATATGAAAGGGAAAGGCAATGGCTGATGAACAAAACGAATTAAGGCAGGTCAACTGGAACGAAGTATTCAGCTTTAGCCATATCTTCAAGAGCTTCCGAATGGCGGTTCATCCCAGCAAGTTGATGCTGTCGCTTGCGGCCATCATCGTGGTTTTCCTCAGCGGGTGGGTGCTGGACGTGGTCTGGAGCACCTGGGGAGGATACGCCAAGTACCAGGAAATTCCAGAATACGTTCAAAACTCCAGCGAAGCCTTCGATCTTACCATTGAGAACTGGAAAGACAGGCGGCTGGATAACGCCGCCATGTTCCTGGCCAACGCTGAAAACCAGCGGCGGAACCTCAGCGCCTACAGGCAGGAAATGCGCGGTCCCAGCAGCCACCTCAGCAACGCCCTGGCCAGGCAATTGGCCGAGCTCAACACTAAAGAGGACAGCGGCACTGCTTACAGTGCGCCCAGTTGGCAGGAAATCCTCGAAAGGTCAAAAGAAGACGGCTGGTCGGACATGCTGGAAGAGGCCGAGGACAAATTCGACGAAGAGATAAGTCGCATCGAGGTTCTGCTGGAGTCCAGTTATGACCAGGCCGAAGGTGAAATCAACAAAATCGGCGACAAAGAAGAAAGAGAAAAAGCCGAAGATGCCCTCGAAGCCAATTATGACAAGGCCATGGTCGCAATCTCCATCCGGGTGAGGGACTTTAACAAAGCGGTGTCGCAGATTCGAGGCCTGAAAATCTTCTCCAGCCTGATGGCCTACGAAAACAAGTGCATCGGCAAGGCGGTCTCTGCTGTATATCATCGAAACATTCTCGGCGGGCTGGACAGTTATAAGACCATGATGAACGCCAAGCGGATTCAGCCCATCGCGGTTAGCGATAATGCGCTGCCTGCGGACCGGGCGTGGCGCGGCTCGACCCCGATGGACGATCCGCCCGGGTTTGTTTACTGGGTGCTCATGGCTGTTCACGGTCTCGGCTGGCTAATCTGTCAACATTGGGTATATGCGATTCTCTTCCTGTTGATTTGTCTGGCCTCGTGCGCCTTGTTCGGCGGGGCTGTCAACCGCATCGCCGCACTCCATTTCGCACGTGAAGAGAAAATCTCCGCGGTCCAGGCGCTGAAGTTCTCAGCCGGCAAGTTTCTGAGCTTCCTCACCGCACCGCTGATTCCGATTGCTATCATTCTGTTCATGGCCGGTCTGATGACGCTGGGCGGGCTGATCGGGAGCGTGTGGTTCATCGGCAATATTATCATGGGCGTACTGTTCTTCCTGGCGATTATCGCCGGGCTGCTGGTGGCGTTCCTGCTGGTGGGGCTGATCGGCGGGGCCGGCCTGATGTACCCGACTATTGCGGTGGAAGGCTCGGACAGTTTCGACGCCATCAGCCGGAGCTATTCGTATGTATTCGCCAAGCCGTGGCGCACGGGCCTGTACGGCCTGATCGCGCTGTTCTACGGCGTCGTCTGCTACATGTTCGTCCGGCTCTTCGTGTACATAGCCCTGATATGCACGCACAGCCTAGTCAAATGGGGCGTAGCCGGCGGCGGGGCCAGGCTGTCGGCCGACGCCGATAAGCTCGACGTGATGTGGACTGCGCCGACGTTCGACTCGCTCTTCGGCAACTGGAGCACGGCTGCCATGACCGGCACGCAAGGCATTGGAGCATTTCTCATCGGTATATGGGTGTTCCTCGTCGCGGCGACGGTTATGGCGTTCGGACTGTCCTATGCGGCATCCAGCACTACCGTAATCTACTACCTGCTGCGGCGCAAGGTGGACGCTACCGACCTCGATGACGTCTACATCGAAGAGGCCGAGGAAGAACCGATAGCCGAAGGTGAAACTTCAGAGGCGGCCGAAGAAACCGCCGAAGAGACGCCGAAGGAAGGCGAAGACGGCGAACAAGAGAAGGAAGATTAGACCCGTCCATTGACGGGTATGGGCGAAGAGTATATTTATTGCGAGCTGCAACAGCCGCAGATACGTTTATGTTCCATGGTGCAGAAGCGATCCGTCATGCCGGCGACGTAGTCGCAGACAACGCGATGAAGGCTGTCGGCTTCGATGCGGGCTTGATATCGCTTTGGCAGCAGTTTCGTATCGGCCAGATATGCGGCGAACAGCTCGCGGACGATTCGTCCGGCTCGACGGTCCTGCTCGGCGTTGGCCGAATGTAGATACACCCGCTCCAACAGAAATTCCTGCATTTGGCGCACCGCCTCGGCCATGGGCTGTGAAAACGCTACGATGCGCCGCGGGGCCTTTTGCGCGGCGAGAAGCGAGTCGGCGTTCAGTTCCTGGATGTTGGCCTCGGTGGTTCTCAGCAGGTCGTCAGCCATGGCCGCCAGCACCGCCTTGCAGGCCCGCACTCGCTTGTGAATCATTCGGGCATTCGGCGCGTCGGCTTTAGCCGCCTGCCATGCCTGTTGCCAAAGCTTCAACCCGCTAAGTTGTTCTATCTTGATCCATTCGGCCGCCAGCGCGTCTTCGAGATCGGCCGAAACGTAGGCGATCTCGTCGGCCAAGTCCACCAACTGGCCCTCCAGCGGCGCAGGCGTATTCGCGTCGAATTCGGGGCAGGCGGGCGAGTCATATCGCGTCTGGTGCTTGGCTATACACTGGCGGACCACACGCGTGAGATTCAGGCCTCGAAATCCCGGATAGGGGTGTTCCAGATAGTCCACAACGCGGAGCGACTGGCGGTTGTGTTCGAAGTGGCCGTGGCCGGCCATTAACTCATTCAGCACGTCTTCGCCGCCGTGGCCGAACGGCGGATGCCCCAAATCGTGCGCCAGTGCGACGGCCTCTATGAGGTCTTCGTTCAGCCGCAGCGTCCTGCCGAGTGTTCTGCCGATCTGAGCGACCTCCAGCGTGTGGGTCAGCCGCGTGCGAAAATGATCGTGCTCGTGCGGCACGAAGACCTGCGTCTTGAAGTCCAGCCGCCGGAAGGCCGAACAGTGCACGATGCGGTCCCGGTCCCGCTGAAAGCACGTGCGATAGTAATGCGGCGGCTCCGGATCGGCCCGGCCGCCGGAAGCGGCCTCGGTGACGGCGTAAGGCCCCAGCAGCCGGACGTGCTCAGTCTCGAAGCGTTCACGCGGTGTCGGAACATTAGAAGCCATCAGATGACCCCAAAAATCCTAAAGCCTCGGCAGGTTCAGCTCTTGACTGGTTTCGCGAAGCAAGGTCCAGGTTTCCTGAAGTGATTGCGGAATGACGCGGACGCCGCCGAGAACGGTGACGAAATTGGTATCGCCCGGCCATCGCGGCACAACGTGGGCGTGCAGATGCCCCGGCAGACCCGCACCGGCGCATCGGCCGACGTTCAGTCCCACGTTGAATCCCTCGGCGTTCAGGGCTTCGGACAGCAGCGACTCCAGATCGCGCACAAACCGGACCATTTCAGTAAGCGTCTGGTCGGCCAGGTCGGCCAGGCCGGCCTGGTGTTCGTACGGCGCGATCATGCTGTGCCCGCCGGTGTAGGGAAAGCGGTTCATCATCACAAAACTCTTTTGGCCTCGCCACAGCACGAGATTGGCCTGGTCGTTTTCCGGCTCGTCGCGATAGCGACACAGAAAGCAGCTTTCATCGCCGTCGTTCAGCGCGTCAATGTATTCCATCCGCCACGGCGCCCACAGGTTGCGCTGTCGTTCGCCGCTTTGTGCTTCACCCTTGCCCATGATAAATCAACTATAACAGCCGCCCGCGGCAAAGACAACTCGCTGTCCCGCTCGATGCTTTTCAAATACTTGCCCGCTCGTTTCCACTCGCGGCTAGTACCGTTGAGCATGTGAACCATATCCATACTAGCCGCGAGCGCTAAGCGAGCGGGATGAAAACCACCGAAATTAATACGCGCCCATCCACCAGACCGTATGCGATTTGACGAAATCGGCCTCTTGCGGTAGAATTGGTGTAGTTGACTGGAGGAACCATCAACTCATGGACGGTGGCGCTATATCTTCTGCTAGTTTGCGTGTGGTGATTTTCTCATCCGCCGGCGATGTGTTGTGCCCTCGGTTAACCGGGTGCGTACACGTTTCCAGCGCGTACGAAGCGGCTGCGGAGCTTCTGGCGGCCCCGACGGCGGCAATGGTGGTCGATTTGCAGATGCTGAGTCTGCGGCACCTGCGCCTGCTGAAGATCGCACGCGAGATGGACGTGGAGGTTTTGGCCGTCGGCTCGCTGCCGGCTGGGTTGACCGCCGAGCAGCTCAGCGGCGTGAGGTTAGTTTCAATCGACGATCTGCCCAATGTGCTGACCCGACTGGCCCGAACGCCCGATGCCAGGCCCGAAGCCGCCGTCGAAGCCCCGGCGCAAAAGGCCGAGAAAACAACGCCCGAACCGGCCCAACCACCGCGCGTGGTGCTTACACCTGCCAAGAAGCCGACAGCGGATAAACCAAAACGGCCACCGCGAAAACCACAGGCTCTCACCGGCGATGGGCCTAAAAAACAGGCCGAACCGCCGACCTTGTCAACCGAAGATGTGCTGACGCCCGAAGAACTGGCTGCACTGCTCGAGGATGAGTCGTGAACGATTCCGGCAACATACTCCTGCTGGGCGATGAGGCCGTGGGCCGGGAGCTTGCCGACGCCCTGGACGGCGATCGGGTTACACATCGAACCGACCCATATGATGCGCTGACGGCGATGGGCCGGCGGCGCTGGCCGGCGGTCATACTGACCGCACCGCAGGCGGAACTGGCAGGCCTGTGCCGCGCGTCCCGACGACTGCAGCGTAACGCGGGGCTGTTCGCGTTATGCTCCGTCGCCGGCGAGTCCCAGGTTCGCCCGCTGGTCGGCAGTCTGCTGGATGACTATTTTCTTTACCCGCCGACTCGCGACGACCTGGCCAGGCTTCGGCGTGCGGCTTCACAGGGCGGTGCACCGCCGGCCGCCTCGTCGGCCGAGGCCTTACTAAGCCCCCATGAGCTGTCGAATCTTCTCGAAGGCGTACGGAATTCCAAGGCCTTGCAAACCAGCCTCGCAGAACTGCTCGAGCAACGGCTTGGCATGGAGGTGCGCTGGGTCAACGCCGATGAGATCGACGATGCAACCACCCCGCTGCTGCTCGCCGCCGGCGATCCGCCGCGCGTGCTCGTGAGTAAGAATCCTTCCGACAGGTCACCGTCATCTGCTGAACCTTTTCTTCGAAGTCTGCGGGCCTGCCTGCCGGCCCTGACGGCTGCGGCGCAACGGACCGAATCACTGCACCGCCTGGCGATAACCGATCATCTGACCGGGGCGTACAACCGGCGATATTTCTACCATCTGACCGACCATATTCTCACCAGCGCCCGGCGTTGCGATTTCCGCGTTACGCTGCTGCTGTACGACATCGACAACTTCAAGCGCTACAACGACAAATACGGACACGCCGCAGGTGATGAGATTCTCCGTGAGACAGCCTCGCTGATGAAGCGGACCTCACGTTTGCAGGACATCGTCGCGCGGATCGGCGGCGATGAGTTCGCCGTTTTGTTCTGGGGCACGGACCGTCCGCGGGTGCCGGACAGCCGGCCTATTGAGACCGCCTACGCCCTGGCCGAGCGGTTCCGCCAGCTTGTAGCGGGCCATGAGTTCCCTTCGCTAGGCCCGGAGGCACGCGGCGCGCTGACTATCTCCGGCGGACTGGCCGCCTTCCCCCGCGACGGGCAGACTTGCCGGCAACTGCTCCGGGCGGCCGATGAAGCGCTGAAGGCCGTCAAAAAAACCGGCAAAAACGCCATCCATCTCACCGGGCGGGATTAAAGGTTCCTCACATTCGCTCTGCCTGTTCGAAGTGTGGAATTACACGACCAGTCCCCCCTGTTCCTGCTTCACTATCTTAATCGGCTGGAGTCCGACCGCTTAGTATCCGATACATCCGATAGAAGGTTTTGCAGGAAGGTTTTGTCATGAAGACCAACAAACTGAGCCTGGCTAAAGGCGGATGCCGCTATCTGTTTCGTTACTCCAGCGGCTGCGAGGACCAGATTATCAATGAGATTATTCGGTTGGCTGACGATTCCGAAACAAACCTGACCTGGCTGGACGCGGCAACGCTGAGCCTCCAGGTCGCCCAGCGTGCTGCTACCGAGTGCCAAAATGTCATCAGCCCGGTGGCCCGGCAAAGCCACTGATCGCCCGGGCCTAGACTGCAAGGTGTTGCCCCGGGCGCCAAAAATGCCACGGACGGCGGATGCTAAAACTTCCCGTCATATCGAGATTCCTCGACGCCCTGGACGCTGAACGCAACTTCTCCCCGCACACGATTCGGTCGTACGCGACCGACCTGGTGCAGTTTTGCCGGTTCCTCGCCGCCGGACAGGCCGCTACCGCCGAGCAGCTTCCGCCGGCTGACGACCTGCCGGCCGGAACGCTTAAGAAAAAGCTCCTGGCCGTTGCGCCGATGGACGTGCGGGCCTACCTGGTGATGATGCGAAACAGCAATTATTCCAAATCCACCATCGCTCGCAAGCTGGCCAGCCTGCGAAGCTTCTACAAATATCTCGTAAGAACGAACGTGCTGACCACCTCGCCGGTTAGTGTCATCCGCACGCCCCGGCAGGACAAGCGCCTCCCGAAGCATCTCGACATTCAGCAGATAGAGGCTTTGCTGGCCGCACCCGACACCACCACGCTTACCGGAGCGCGTGACCGGGCCATAATCGAAACACTTTACTCGGCGGGCCTGCGCGTCAGCGAGCTGGTGGCCATGAATCGTGAGGATCTCGACGAGTTCTCCGAGGCTTTGCGGATCCGCGGCAAGGGCAAGAAGGAGCGGCTCGTCCCGCTGGGTTCAAGGGCGGTCCAGGCCATCGAGGCTTACCTCGCCAAACGAACCGCCACCTTCGGCGCCGCCAAGCGAGGGGCGCTGTTCGTGAACAAGTCAGGCAAGCGGCTGTCAGACCGGTCAATCCGCAGAAATCTGGACAAGCACACCCGGCAGGCCGGCATCGCCGTGCACGTAAGCCCGCACATGTTGCGGCACAGCTTTGCTACACACATGCTCAACGCCGGCGCCGATTTAAGAAGCGTTCAGGAAATGCTCGGCCATGAGAGCCTCTCGACCACGCAAATCTACACCCACCTGACCACCCGCCGGCTCAAGCAGGTTTACGACCGCGCCCACCCTATGGCCCGAAAACGTACATGAGAAATTTTACAAGCCGCAGGGCTTTCGACTTTGCGCTTCCACTCCAATGCACCCCGTCGAATAGCCTAAATTCCAGCCCAAAGCGGGCGATGAGATTTGAACTCACGACATTCACGTTGGCAACGTGACGCTCTACCACTGAGCTACGCCCGCGATACCCTTAACCGATGCATCATACGTCCGACGGCGTCGCGGTCAAGCGCTTTTTAGTCCTGCCGGCTTGATTCAGCCGTCCCGGCTAGGGGATAATGCACGTAGCGTGTCTGTTTGACTACTCGGACTCAGGGCTGCATGGCTGCCGGGAGCAACACTTTGGCGCTACAAGATTTACATACCGTTCTGCGTACAACGGCGAGAAGGCTGCTGCTGAGGCGATCCGTGGAATCGGCTGCGGTTTTGTCCGTTGCGGCAGGCATCGCTGCGGCGGCTTTGCAATTGGGCTGGGCGGTGGCTTCCGTGTATCCGTTGGCGGCGGCAGGATTAGCCGCCCTGCCGATTGTCCTGGGCGCGGCAGTGGTGCTGCTGCCGGCGGCGTGGGCGGCGCTGGGCCTGACCCGGCAACTGGGCGGCCTGGTGGCTGGAGTTTTCATTGTCATCGGCGCTGCGGGCGAGGCCTCACTGGCGGTCGGCTGGTATGAGTCGCTGCCCAAAGCGATGCTGCCCGTGATTCTCATGCCTCTGGGAGCACTTCTGGGAACCGTGGCGGTGGTTTGGCAAGGCGTAACCGTCCAACAGGCGGCGATCCTTCTGGACATGCGCTGCCGGCTTGGTGAGCGGTTCAGCACGGCGGCTGAGCTTGCCGGTCTGGCCGACGGCGACAAGGTTTTCGCCGAGGCCGTCGCCGCACAGGCACTGGCTGCCGCCGACACGCACCAATTACTGAAGTTGTCACTGTGGCATCGCAGCCGGGCTACGACCGGAGCGGTCGCCCTGGCAGTGCTGCTGAACGCGACGCTGGCATTTTTGCCGACATTCAGGCCGACCGAACCTGATTCTACAGTCCGGCAAATCGCCCTGTCGGCTGAAAACATGACTCCGGCTGAGAGGCAGAAACTGGCTCAGGACCTCAGGCGGATTGCAAAGCAAGCCCCGGACGTGCCGGCAATCGTCGAGCCTTTGTCCGCCGCGGCAACGGCGATGGAAGAAAAAGACGACAAGCTGCTCGCCGAAAGTCTCGCCCGTCTGGACGAAGCGCTCAAAGCCGCCGGCGAGGAGACCTATATCACCATTGCCGAGCAATTGCAGGCTGCGGCAGAAGGCATCGAGCCGACCCAGAGAAGCGGAACCGCCGGAGGCTCTCATCCACCCGGCGGGCCCAACGGCCGGGATGCCGACAACGGCGACGGCTTGCAGTACGTCCGTGTATGGGAGCCCGGATCCGCAAGCTCAACCGCCGGCGTTTCCGCCCCTGCTGCCACAAGAGCAACGTTCGTTTCCTACAACCAGGCTTGGCAGGCCGCTCGCCGGAGCGCGTCAGAGGCCCTGTCCAAAGGTCAAATTCCGCCTGAGTATCGCCGGCTGGTCAGGGATTTTTTCTCAGAACCATAAACGTCCTGCTGCATAGCCCGGGAGCATAGCATGAAGACGGTTCTTGTGGTGCTCAAGTCGATTGCCATTTTGCTGACCGGCGGAGTTATTTTGGTTTCCGCCGGGCTTTACATCGCCGCCAACGAGACGCCGCAGGCATATATTCCGCCATATCTGTCAGACGGCGAAAAGCAGCAGGCAGCGAAGCAGTTTGTCCGCCGCATCCAGGATTTCGGCAATGACGCACAGCAGCATGAACCTTATCTCTGGTCGCTCACGCAGGATCAGTTGAACGCATACCTTGCTTCGTTGGACGAGATTGCAGCCAACATGCCCGGCGGCAAGGCGGGAGTGGTGCACAAGGCGATGCGGCGCATAGGACTCACCACGCCGACTCTCAAGCTCAGCAAGGACGTTTTGACGTTCATGGTTCACTCTTCCAAATACGACAAGGTCATATCAGCCGACTTTTCCTTTTCCTTCACGCCGGACAAGAAGCTTCAGGTCTCAATTCTGCAGACGCGTGTGGGCAGGCTTGCGATGCCGGATACGTTTGTCCGCAGCCAATTGGAAAAGCTTCGGGACGCATTAAAGGCCAGGCCGCCGCAAAAGACCAAGCGGGCAAGCCGGCCTAGCAGC
>JAXIHJ010000062.1:0-7178 GCA_034189755.1 Planctomycetota bacterium | reverse complement strand
CTGGGCGCTACTTCGTGGTGGCTGTACTCCACCTCGATGCCCATGGCCTGGAGCATCTGCACCGTCTGGCGGCGCAGGTCGGCGGCCAGGTTTTCCGGCGTAACGCCGAAGTAGCCCGCCTTGTCGAGCACGTTCAGGCCGGGGCTGCTGTCCTGGAAGTAGAAGTATTCCAGCTCCGGGCCGACGTAGAAGGTGTAGCCCTTTTCGGCGGCCCTGGCCAGCAGCCTGCGCAGGACGTATCGCGGGTCGCCGTCGTAAGGCCGGCCGTCGGGAAAGCGAACGTCGCAGGTCAACTTGGCTACGACGCCGTCCTGGGGACGCCAGGGCAGAATCGCAAAGGTGTTCGGATCGGGAAAGGCTATCATGTCCGACTCCTCGATCCGGGCGAAGCCCTCGATACTGGAGCCGTCAAAGCCCATGCCCTCGGTCAGCGCGCCTTGCAGTTGGCCCGGCGTGATGGTGAAGCTCTTGAGCACGCCAAGCACGTCGGTGAACCACATGCGAATAAATTCGACCTTCAGGTCCCTGCACTGTTTCAGCACCCATTCGACGTCTTTCTTCGCCTCAGCCACAGGATGTTTCCTTTCATAATCGAGGTATCGAAGACTTCGCGTCAAACGGCAGGATAAATCCGTCGAGGCAGTCTGTCAAAAGTCAAAACCGAAAACCGGATTCCCAAAACCGTCGGAAAGTGGTTTTTTCGTCCGGCACGAACGGCGGGCGGGTCTGTTTTGTCGTCCGTTGCGGTGTTATATTATCTGGCAGACCCGTTTAGAAAGGCCTGGCCATGTCTTACGCGGTTGTGCAGACAACGCTGGATGTGCCCCCCGTCGAATCGCTGCGGGTCGCATTTCAGTCGCTGCCTCAACTGACGGACAACGACGCAGCCCTGATGGCCAGGGACGCCTTCGGCATACTGGTGAGTAGCCTGTCGCTTGACGACGCCAACACGCTCCAGCTTGTACTGAAAAATCATGGCGTCGAGGCGCATGTCGTCGATGAGCGGAACCTGCCGGTACTGGCCGCTCGTAAGCGGATCATGCAGGCCGATGCACTGGCTGAGCAGCTCATACTGTACGACTCGCTCAACCGGCCGACACCCACTGACTGGTCGCGCGTCGCGCTCATCGCGGCAGGCGGCGTCAACCTGACGGAATTCAAACGCGTGGCGAAAACACGCATACGCCACCGCATGGTGGGAATAGCCCGATGCGGCATGAGCGTGCCCGTGGTCGAGACAGATATAAAGCACAGTGAAAAGAACGTGTCCAACCTCGTACTGGAGATCTTCCTGGACGGCGGCGCGTCGCGATACCACATTCTGGCCGATAAGTTCCGCTACACTTACCTCGGCGAGAAGGCCGGCAATCGCTCGGCCGACAACTTCGTGATGCTGGTCTGCGACCTTATTCGCTATGCTGAAACAGCGATGGTCAATCGCGGCGCGGTGGCGATGACTGAAAGCCCGCCGCGGACGTTCAAGTATCCCACCCGCCACGCATTTGAGGAAGAAAGCATCTGGCTGCTGTTCAGCAGTGTCAAACCGGCAGAGGAGTGAGACGGCGCCTACGTGTAGACGCAGAACCGGCCTGATTTGCGGTCGGCTTTGGTTTCACTTGGGCCGGCGCCGGCTTCGGGCTTGGCAAAACCGATTCTCTCGCGGACAACGTAGAGCGGGCGGGCCTTGGCCTCCTCGAAGATGCGGCCTATGTATTCGCCCAGCAGGCCTATTAGCATGAACTGGAGACCGAACAGGCCCAGCATCATCATCACCACGTGCGTCCAGCCACCGGCTGAGATGCCGAACGGCCAGAGCAGAAGCGAGACCACAGTGTACACCGCCACCACCGCGAGCATAATTGCCCCGATCATCGGCGCCAGCCGGAGCGGCCTGACCGAATAGTTGAACACGCCCGCAGCCAACATGCCTGCCAACTGCCGCAGCGAGTAGCTGCTTTTTCCCGCTGCCCGCTGCCCGGCCTTGTAGGGCACGGACACTTGCCGAAAGCCGACCCACCGCACCAGCCCGCGAACCAGCCGAGCATGCTCACGCGCCGAACGAACCGCCGCGACGGCCCCGGCGTCCAGCAGGCGGAAGTCCGCCTGGTCGGTCAGCTCTACGCCTGAGCACAGCCTGATCAGCCGATACGCCAGCCTGCCCAGGCCGCGACGGAACGCCGAGATGCCCTCGGTGTCCTGCCGGACGGTATAGACCACCTCGTAGCCCTCCCGCCAGCGATCGATTAGTTGAGGGATCATCTCCGGCGGGTGCTGGCAGTCGGCGTCGAGCGAGATGACCGCCCGCCCGGCGGCGTGGTCGTAGCCGGCCGTTACCGCTACCTGATGGCCGAAGTTGCGAGAAAACTCGACAATCTTGATTCGCCTGTCCCGGTCCGCCAGCCGGCGAAGCACCGCGCCGCTCTCGTCGGTCGAGCCGTCATTGACAAAGATTATCTCGTACGGCTCGCCGAGCTGCTCGGCTACAGCCGTCAGCCGGCGTGTGAGTTCCTCCAGCCCGTCGGCCTCATTATAGACAGGCGAGATGAAACTGAACGTTACCGGACGATCTTGCTCGGCGGTTTCCATAACCGCGAATTCTACAGCAACACTGCTGCAAGTGAAGCGTTTTTCGCTGTCACTTGGCCAGGACCGATGTGCCGGCCAGTAGGGCGATGGCGGCCGTTTCGACACGGAGCACCGTTTGACCGATGCGTACCGGCACAAAGCCGGCGGCCAGCGCCGCGGCTCGCTCCGTGTCCGTCAAGCCGCCTTCAGGACCTATCAGAGCATGGATCGCGGCAGGGCGGGTGAGTGTCTTGCCCTGTAGTGATTCGGCAAGCGGAACGGAGTCGTTGGCTGTATCGCCCAGCAGACGGATTGCAGAGGCCGACCGGTCGGAGCCTGTTTCGGCCAGGTACTGCTCCAGCGGCAGCGGGTCGTGTGGCTGCGGCATTTCCGGCAGGAAGTTCAGGCCGGACTGCTTTGCGGCGGCCAGGCAGTGCGACAACCAGCGGCGGCGATGCTCGGCTGTCAGTGGCGAACCTTTGCCCGCGACGCTGCGCGTGAACCGGACCGGCCTAAGGCCGGCTGCGCCCAGCTCGGTGGCCTTTTCCAGCAGCCAGCCCAGCCGCCTGCCCTTCGGCACGGCGAAGGCCAGGTGCACCTCAGGCCCGATGCGATGGACTTGGGTTATCGGTCCGACGGCGACAACGACCTCGCGGCGGGTCAGTTGTTCGATTCGCCCACATGTGGCTTTGCCGTTGCCGTCGAAAAGCTCCACCTCCGAGTCGGCTTGCAGCCGGAGCACGCCGCGAGCGTGGTGGGCCTCGTCGGTCGGCAGCGCCACGCGCGGCGCCGACAGATGCGGCACGTGAAAACGGTGAATGTTCCTGTGTGCGTTTTGCCGGCTCATGTATCCGTCCGTTGCTGGGTGTCTTTACGCAGTCGCCCGGCCAACCAGACGGCGCCCGCACCGGCGAAGGGCAGATAGAAAGGCACAGCCGGCAGGCGGAACCTGGCCAGACCGGCCGGTCCGGCAATCAGGATAAAATAAGCAGCAACCGCCAGGCACGGCAGCAGAAGCCCCCACGTTCTCCCGCTCCAGGCCGTCGCAAGCCCAAAGGCCGAACAGCCCACACTCAGCAGCAGGAACACCAGCACGATGAAGCCGACGACGATCTCACAGGCCGACTTGCGGCTGAACCACGCACCGGCGGCCTCGATAAGATTCGGATACGCCTTGATGTCAAAGGTGCCAGATCCTTGCTCGGCCCGCGGCAGGTCAAGCACGCGCGAAAATTCGCCCGTCGAGAGGTTGCAAAATGAATGAACCACACCCCGTCCGCAGTATTTGGCAAACGTACCGGGGCGCCGACGAATATATTGCATAGCCAGCCGCTTCCAGTATGTCGCCTTTTGGAACTCGTTTGCGCGGTCCGGGTTTATTCCGTCGCCGGCCATCTGCTCGTCGGCCTCGGCCAGCATCGCCTGCTTGACGGTTTCGTACGGCTGACTTCGACGGGAGGCTTCCATCACCGCCGCGTGCAGCACCAGCAGGTTGTACTGGCCGGAGCTTGACAGCGAAAACGCGTCGTAGGCAAGCCAATTGCGGATGCACCATGGTATGACGGTCGCTGCGAAGACGGCTGCGAAGGCGGCCATGTTCAGCAGCCAAACCTTCCGGCGCCGCCACAGGACAATCAACAGAACGGCTGCGATCACAACGGGCAGGTAGACCGCCACCGGCCGGCTCAGCGCCGCCAGGCCGAACGCAAGCCCCGCCCCGGCAGCCGGCCAGACCGAGGCCGCCGCCGGCGGGGCGCGAAGCGCACGCGAGAGGAAGAACAGGCCCGCCACGCAGAAGAACACGAACAGAGTCTCAGCCAGCAGCATCGAGCAGTGCAAAATCAGAAATGGGTCGGCGGCATAGAATACGGCGGCCACCAGCGCCGCCTTACGTGAAAGGACGCTGACCAAGGCCGCATACAGCAGGCCGCAGGATGCTGCATCGAACAGGATCTGCAACAGCAGTACCGTCCACGGTCGCGGCCCGAACAGCGCGTAACTGCCGGCGATGAAGAGTGGATAGGCCGGCGTCCGCAGCGCGGAAAGCCGACCGCTGCCGAACCGGCCCTCGGCCAGCATCGCCTTGGCCAACTCGTCGTAGCCGGCGGCGTCGGCATGAAGAACCGTCTCGGTTTGGACCTGCTCATCCCAGGGCCGGGCGGCCAGGAAAAACCCCACCCGCAGGGCCAGGCAAACAAGCAAAATCAGCATAATCGGTCGATGGTGATTCATTCCGGTTTAGCCCTTATATGCCTCCTTTAGCCCCCCGTCAAGGCAGCCAAGTGCGGGCGAAAAAATCTTCGGACGAATTTAGCTTAACTGCCGGCTGAATCCTAACTTTCCTTTGGCCCAGCCGCTCAAAGGTGGCTGGGAATGATGGAATCCGTAATCAAACGCCCCAGGAGGAACAGACGTGAGAAAAGCGGCAATGCTCAAAATTACTCTTACAGCGGTTGCAATGACCTTACTCTGGACGGTTGGCCCTTCTTGCGCTATTGCCGACCCCATCCCGATCGATGAGCTTGCACTGCGTGCGGGCAAGGGGATTTATCTCGGCAAGGCAACGGTGGTGGATGCCGCCATAGCCGCCAAGAAAAGCGTTACCGCCGATAAAGAGGTACATCTCGGCGGCATTTACTCTTTTGAAAACATCTACCTGGGGCGGGACGCGGTGGTTCGGGGTACGGTGATGGCCGAGAAGTCGGCATCGGCGGACCGAAACCTGGACCTCGTCGGCGACTGGACCGGCAAGGGCGTTTCCTTCGGCAGAGACGCGACGGTAGTCGGCAACGTTACCGCCGCCAGCCAGCAGATCGGCATCGGTCGCAACGCCGATATCACCGGCAACGTTCGGGGCAACCATAATATCTGGATCGATCGCGACTCCACTATTACCGGCGACGCCCGGCCCGGCATCGGCAGGACACTGTCCACCGGCGGCAATGTTACCATTACCGGTTCGCGGGACCCGGGCAGTGTGACTGTGCCAGATATGGGAAGCTCATCGGTGCTCGACATGAACGCGCCTAGCCACGGCGACCACGGCTCGCGGAACATCTGGCGAGGCAACAACAGCGTCTTTGCGCTGGACCCCGGCGCGTATCGGGAAGTCGGTTTCGGTCACCACGCAACTTTGAACCTGTCAGCCGGCGAGTACACGTTGAAGACCTTCTGGATGGACCACGACGGACAGGTCAACGTGGATACTTCCGGCGGCGACGTGGTGCTGAACGTGCTGAACGCCTTCAGCACCGGCCATGACGTGCATTTTGTGAAATCCGGCGTCGGCAGCCTGACTATCAACGCCTACAACAGCGACATCTGGCTGGGTAACGGTGCGGACCTTGCAGCCAGCATCTGCGTTTTCGGCGGCAACTTCGGGGCCGGAAACGGCATGGTGCTGGAGGGCAACGTCTTTGCCAGCGGCCAGATTACACTTGGCAACGGCAGCCAGATTACCTGGTCCGGCGGTTCACCGGCTGTGCCCGAACCCGGCACGGTAGTCTTGCTGGCGCTCGGTGCCGTCGGAATGCTGTGGAAGCACAAAAATCGCCGCTGAGATGCGATGGCTTGAGCCGTGCGATTCTTACAGCGTGCCCTTGGTGGAGGGGACTTCGCCTTTGCGGTTCCGGTCGATAGCCTTGGCTTGTCGCAGCGCCTGGGCAAAGGCCTTGAAGATCGCCTCGGCTATGTGATGGTCGTTTGTGCCGTACGGCACATCGACATGGAGATTCATGCCGCCCTGGCGGGCCAGGGCATTAAAGAACTCCTCAACGAGCTGGGTGTCGAAGGTTCCTATCTTCTCGCCGGTGAATTTGACGTTGAACACAACTGCCGCCCGCCCTGACAGATCCACCGCGACGTTCGCCAGGGCCTCTTCCATCGGCACCTTGGCCCAGCCGTAGCGGCGGATGCCCACCTTCTCGCCCAGAGCCTCGGCGATGGCCTGGCCCGTGCATATTCCGATGTCTTCCGTGCTGTGATGGTCGTCCACTTCCGTATCGCCGCCGGCCTTGACGGTCAGGTCCGAAAGGCTGTGCTTGGCAAGGTGGTCCAGCATGTGATCGAGGAACCCCACGCCGGTCTGCACGTCCGCCCGTCCGGTCCCGTCCAGATCGAGCGACAGCTCTATTTTGGTCTCTTTCGTTTCGCGTTTGATTGTGGCGGTCCGTCTGCTCATTTGCATCCTCTTGAAAAAATTTTGTATACCCTATGCTCCGACCAGGCCCCTGGCCGCATCGATCAGGGCGGCGTTCTGCCGGTCTGTGCCGATCGTAACGCGGAGCTTGTCCCGCAGGCCGGGTTGATTGAAGTATCGGACGAGTATCCCGTTTTTCCTTAGGGCTTCGTAAAGCCTGGCGGCGTCGCCTTCGGGCGGGCGGATCAGCAGAAAGTTCGACTGGCTCGGCCAGATACGGAACCCCATCGCCTCCAGTTCACCGGTCAGTTTTACTCGCGAGGCCTTGATTTTTTCAACACATGCGTTTTTGTGGTCCTGGTCGCGCATGGCTGCTGCGCCGACGGCTGCGGCGGGAGGTTCAATTAAAACGATAGAGAGATATAGTCCTTTGTTATTGGTAGTAGTAGACCATGCAAAAGAAGAAAGAGAGGAA
>JAXIHJ010000061.1:0-8899 GCA_034189755.1 Planctomycetota bacterium | reverse complement strand
CGAATAGGGGACAATGCCGGCATCCAGCCAGGGATTGCCCACATCCTCGACCCGCGATACCACTGCACCGCATTTTTCGCAGCGGATTTTGACCCGGTCGATCCAGGGTCGGTGCGGCGAATGACCTTCGAATTCCTCCCAGCCTGCCACCGCCCGCGCCTGCAGCTCCTCTTTTCCGCCGATGACTGTAATTTCACCGCAGGCGGGGCACTCATAAATCGGCAGCGCCAGTCCCCAATAGCGTTTCTTGGAAATCATCCAGTCGTGCATATTCTTCAGCCAGTCCAGCTCATGCTGCAGACCATAGTCGGGAATCCAGCGGATTTTGCGGGTCAAATCCATCATCGCCTGGCGGACGTCATCCATGGCGATAAACCATTCATCCACCAGCCGGAAAACCAGCTCCGTGCCGTGCCGCCAGCAGACCGGGTAGCGGTGGGTATACTGGTCAATGCATGGAATCAGCGAGCTATCTCACGACGAAGCATCCATGAATCACACCGCGAACGTAAGATTCTGGTGTACGAAAAGTTTATTGATTTCTATGCCAAGCTTGTTGAACAACCGAGCAAACTGCTAGCAGAAGAAGATGCGATCAAGAAATGGACCATCGCCTTCCAGAAAGATCTCCTTCTGTGGGGTTCACGCGACGTAATTCTGGAATATGCAAAGTTCAAGGGCCTCTCCGGGTCAGACGGGAAACCACATAAAGTGATATTTGTAGTGGATTCCATTATGCGTGCAATGCGCGAGGATTTGGGCCTCTCATGCAGGAAGATTCCCAAGGGGGGACTCATCAGCATGTGGCTGACCGATCCAGAAAACCTTTCCGAAGGGTAACTCCAGTGTTTCAGTTGAAAGAATATCAACAGCGGTGTCTGGACGAACTGGCCGAGTTCTTCCGGCAGACGAATAAACTTGGTGCGGCGAAACTGGCGTTTTACGAGCATACGAACCGGCCTTATCAGGATGTGGCGGACCTGCCGGGTCTGCCGTATGTCTGTCTGCGTGTGCCGACCGGCGGAGGAAAGACGGTCATGGCCAGCCATGCCGTTGGCGTAGCGACGAGGGAATTGCTGCTGGCGGACAAATGCGTTGTGCTCTGGCTTGCGCCGACGACGCAGATCGTCTCCCAGACAATAGATGCTTTGCGGGATAAGCGCCATCCATACCGCCAGGCGCTGGATAAGGACTTCGGCGGATGCGTAACGGTTATGGACATGCCGTCGGCCCTGTCGGTTAAGCCGGGGACGCTGTCGGCAGATACGGTAGTGATCGTCTCGACAATTCAAGCTCCGCGCGTGGGCGACAGGGAAGGCAGGAAAATTTACGCCGAAGACAACGGCCAGTTGATGGACCATTTCGAGAATCTCTCGGCCGGGCAATTAGCGGTGCTGGACAAGATGGAATCCGGCAAGCCCGCGCGGTCCCTGGCGAATGTCTTTAAGTTGCACCGGCCTGTAATAATCGTGGACGAGGCACACAACGCCCGCACGCCGCTGTCGTTCGAGACGCTGGCGCGGTTCAACCCATCGTGCATCATCGAGTTGACGGCTACGCCTGCTGCCGATAGCAACGTTCTGACGCACGTCTCGGCGATGGAACTCAAGGCCGAGGAGATGATTAAACTGCCGATTCGCCTGCGTACGCGCCCGCAATGGAAAGAGGCCGTTCAGGAAGCCCTTGCGATGCAGGCGGAGTTGGAAAAGGCCGCACAGGCTGAACAGCAAACCAGTGGCGAGTATATCAGGCCGGTTGTACTACTCCAGGCCCAGCGGAAGGGAACGGGCCATATCACGTTCGATGTGCTCAAACAGTCGCTGCTGGACGATTTCGGCGTGCCTGAAGAGCAGATTCTCATCGCCACGGGTAATAAAAATGAACTGGAAGGCGTGGACGTTCTGGACCCCAACTGTCCGGTGCGGTTCATCATCACGGTCGATAAACTGCGCGAGGGCTGGGATTGCCCGTTCGCTTATGTGCTTTGCAGCGTCTCGAACCTTACCAGCCGGACGGCCGTGGAGCAGATCATGGGCCGGGTGCTGCGAATGCCGCACGCTTACCGGAAGAAACAAGATGTACTGAACCATGCTTACGCTTATGTAACCTCGCAGGGATTTGTCGATGCAGCCAATGCCCTGACCGACGCCCTGATTGACAGTGGGTTCAACCCGTATGAGGCCAGGCAGAACATCAAGCCCGCTCCGCAGTTCGACTTGCCGTTGGATTTGCCTTTGTGGCAACCGGTAACGGAGATTGTCTCAACCGCACCGGAGGCCGAGAAGATTCCCGAATCACTCAAGGAGCATGTCAATATCGCTCCGGTAAAGGAGACCGGGGCAACCGTTATCCAGTACACAGGCCCGGCAATTACCCAGGCCGATGAGAATGAATGGAAAAAAGCCTTCGAGGGTGACGACGACAAGAATGCCATCGTGAGGCTGGCCCGCAAGAGTCGCGGCGAAGACGCCTGGCCGGCGGCGATGGGCGAAAAACTTTCCATTCCAATGCTGGCTGTGCGGGAAGATGGCCAGTTGGAGTTGTTCGAAGATCAGTTCCGGGAGGCGTTCTGGAAACTTTCCGAATGCGATTCGCTATTGACAGAGGCGGAGTTCTCGATTCCGACCGGGCCGGAAACGGGAGCGGACATTGACGTTGAGAACGGGAAGATTGGCTGGTCGAGTTTTACCGAGACGTTGCACCGGCAACTGTCTTTCCTAGACGTACACGGTCCGAAGACGGAAACCGATCTGGCCGTCTGGCTGGACCGGGCCATTAATCATCCGGATATCACCCAGGTTGAGGCCGGGCTGTACATGCGGAAGTTAGTCGGCGACCTGGAAACCAAGCGAGGCTTCAGCCTGGAGCAACTGCTGGCAAATCGCTTCCGGCTGCGTGATGCCGTCGCGGAAAAAATACGGTCGCTTCGCAAAACCTCCGCCAAACAGGCTTACGAACAGATGCTGCTGCCGGGCACTCAGCCGCCGGTGGAAGTCAGTCCGGAACTGTGCTTCACGTTTCCGCTGAATCAGTACCCCGCCCCGACGCTTTACGACGGACCGATCCGGTTCAACAAGCACTATTACGAAATCCCAGCAGCGATGAACGGCGAAGAAGCCGATTGCGCCGCCTTGATCGACAGCCTGCCAGAAGTGGACTTCTGGGTGCGGAACCTTGAGCGGGACCAGTTCTCTTTCTGGCTGCAGACTTCGACAGACAAGTTCTACCCGGATTTTGTCGCCAAACTGAAGGATGGCCGGTTCTTCGTGGTCGAATACAAGGGTAGCCATCTGCTGAACGAAGACACCAGCGAAAAGGAAACCCTCGGCCAGCTATGGGAAGCCCGCAGCAATGACCTGTGCATCTTCCGACTGGTTACAAAGAAGAATATGCGGGAGAGTATCCGGCATGCAGTGTAACCAATCCTGGCTCAGGGAATTACTTGTTCGTCTTCGCGCTGATTGCAGCGGGTTTCCAGATACCCTTGCCGTCGGCGCGGGCCTTGGACTCGTAGAAGCTGAACAGCTCCCGATGTTCATAATCATAGTCTGTCGCGGCCAGCGCGTAGCCGCGGCGAATCAGCTCCAGGTTCACCAGCAGCTTGTCCGGCGCACGATAAAGGTATGCCACCGTATTGCCGCCGGCGTCTCGCTCGGCGAGGTTGGTATCCATCTGGACATATACGAACTCGCCGGCCAACAGGTTTGCGAGAAACGCATGGAGCCGCTGCTCGTCGGCTTCGCCGGCGTTTTCGGGCAGTGCCGGCTCGACGCCGAGCAGGCGGACGGCGACCTCATCACCGTTAATATCGAGCGTGGCTGTAGAGTCAGAGCCGACCCCAACGACCCTGTAAGCGGCCGATGCGGCCGTGGAGCTCGCAGGGGGAACCGGCTTCAGGTCAGAGGCGCCAGCGACAACCACGCCGGCGGCAACCTCTCGAACCACCGTGCCGCTGCCGGCCACCACCACACTGCGGCCGTAGCGTCGAATGATAAGCGGGCGGCGGTATCGTCGGCGCACGGCCCGCCGATGCGTTCGCGCGGCGGCCCTGGCTGCCGGTCTGGCCGCTGGTCTACCGGTCGGTCTGGCCGCCGGCCTGGGTGGGGGCGCAGCCTGCAACAGGGCGATTATCACGGCTACAAACAGTGTGGCGACTACGATCCCCGTCAGCTTCGTGAAGCCCCTTCGAGAATGGCGGCGGTCCATGCTGGACCCTCCCGCTTCGGCTTATATTACGCCTCGGTCCCCGATCTCCGCCTCGTACCATTTATTGTCGGCAAAATCCGCCGGCTTCTTAGCTACAAAATAAAGGAGAGAGCAAAAAAATTTACGACCATGAGGCGTATCGTCATCAGGCCGGCATGCCGACCTTTTGCGGGTGCATGATTTTTCTCAGCTTTGAGATGGCCTTCCGCTCGATCTGGCGGACTCGCTCCTTGCTGATGCCGAGCCGCCGGCTAAGCTGCTGAAGCGTCTTGGCGGCGCCGGTTCCGTCCAGGCCGTAGCGGTCGATGAGTATGGCCCGCTCCCTGGCCGACAGTTGCGCCAGCACTATGTCGATGCTTTCTCGCAGCTCCGGGATGTTGACCTCGTCGGGGTCGTAGTTCTGCAGGCCGCCGGCGATGTCGAGGATTTCATCGGCGCCTGTGGCGAAGCGGTCGAGGCGGTATTGCTCCTTCGGTACTGAGCGGGCGAAGTTTCTCATGATGGCCCACGAGGCGTAGGTGCTGAACCGGTTGCCGCGTGCGTAGTCGAACTTTTCGACAGCCGCCATGAGCGAGACGTTTCCGTCGCTGATTAGTTCGAAGAGCGTCTGTGCCCCGCCGAGGTGCTTCTTGGCTATGGATACGACCAGGCGAAGGTTGGCGCGGATGAGTTGGTTCTTAACGGCGTTCGCCTGCAACAGCAACGCCTCGATCTGCTGAAGCTGGTCGGTGCGGATACGATTGACATCGATCAGCTTGCGGAGCTTGTCGGCTTTGTGCTTGAGGTAGTTGTATCGGCGGAACAGGTTCTGTTCGCGTTGTCGGCTAAGCAGCGGAACTTCATATAGCGACCGGAGATAGGCGGGCAGGTCGGCAGGCGGTCGAGCGGCTTTTTTGCCTTGTTCGTCCGGCTCGTCAGGCTGGGTGGAAAGGATAAGTTCATCGGCGTTGGGCATGTCAAACTGCGAGTTGTGCATGTAGGGAATGGGCCGGTCGATCAGTTGCCGGGCGCGTATTTCGTTGACGATGCGATATATGCTGCCCCTGGTGCGGCGATATCGCCTGGCCAGGACCGGCACGGATGCGCCGCGGAGGAAGCTCTGGTAAATGACACTCCTTTGCCTCTCGCGGAGCGGTGCGTCCATGTGAGGGAAAACGGCCTCTTGAGGGTTCAGCTTGTCATGCCTTCGTATGGTGTAGCGTATGGTTTCGGCGGCACGGCCGGTGCGGGCGGCCAGACGCTTGGCTACTTCGCCGAGAGTGCAACGGGTGAATTTCGCTATGCGCTTGGCCTTCTGGATGATTTCCCTTCGCTCCTGCGGCTTAAGCTTGGAAAAACGCATGGAGCGAGACACCTGCCGGCGACGGCTCGCCACAAACCAACCCACGGAGCTTTCAAGAAATGCAAGTCGACGTTTGCCGTCCGGGAACACCAGTCGCCTGGCCGGCAAACCCTGGCCGCGCCATCGCTGAACCGTCTTGCTGGAGACACTGAATCGCCTGGCTAGTTGCGGCGTGTCGGAAACCCGCTCGGCGTAGTCGCCGACGCAAAGTTCCATGCTGTCGCAGACGTCCAGCATAAGCTGGAGCAGGTCCAGCCGAAGCTTGTCGCCGCTCATGGACGCTCGCGACTTCTTAGGACGAGGCCGATATCCCGTCAGACGATAGACGACAAACTCATAAGGGTACTGCCGGGCGGGGTCGATAACCCGGGCCAAAGCCTCAGCGGCGTCGATGTATCCCTTCCGCAACCGGCTAAGCCCAGCCGCCAGTTCCAAAGCCAATTCGCCTATGCACTTGTTCTGGTACTTACGCATCGGCTGATATCCTCAAAAAGACTGATGCGCCAACACCATTATACCATGCAAGATCCGTGCCGCGCTGCCGTCGGAGCAACAGTTCAACAATGATTTGGGCTTTTACAACCAGGCAAAATCGAGTGTTATCCCCCATCACGCGTCGGCAACTGCGCCAAAGCTCGCACAAGCAGACCTCCGCAAAGCCGCCTTTGAACCGAAGGTTATTATTCGGCCAGGTCGTTCACCATGCGCTGAAGCTCCGCCACCGAGGCCAGGTGCGGGGAATTCTCCCGACCTTCGAACGCCTCTTGCAGCACCGCCCGCGCCTCTTCCAGCGAATCGGCCCGATTGGACAAGTGGTACAGACGTATATACGCCGCAGCCAACTGTCCCTGATAGGCCCACTGCAGCTCGCGCCGCACCTTCGACATGGCTTTTTTATAAAGCTTGGCGGCTTCTTCGTATTGTGCCTCGGCGGTTTGGCGAACCATCGCCGGTTCGGCGAGGTAGTCTCCGGCGCGAGCAAGGGCCGGCGGCACATTCCGAGGGGGATCCATCTCGGCCCAGAGCGATTGAATTTGCTTGGCCAGGCGACTGCTGTCGATCTGAAGCTCCAGCCTGCGAACGTTCAGTTCCGCCATAGCCATCAACACGTCAGCCTGCTCCGCCATGGCCTCCGCACTGGCGTGGTCGTGCAGCGCCTCGGCAGCGGCTTTAAGCTGCTTGCGGGCCAGTTCGTAAGCGTTAGCAGCGGCGGTCTCGGCTTCGGCAGCGGCGGCGCACGCGCTGAATGTTCGCTCGGCCAACCGCTCCAGATGTTTTTGCGCCTCGGCGATTGTACCGAGCAGCTTGGTTTTCGTCTCATCGGCCGAGCCAAATTGCTGCTTCCTGGCCTTGAGGACGGCGCCGGAGACGTCAAGGCGAGCCTTCGCCGAAGTAAGGTCCAGGTGAACGGTTTTCGCCTCAGTTTTGCCGGAGGTGATTTGGCTTTCTATCCCACCGATCTTGGAGGCATTGCTGCTGACTTGGCTTTCGATTTTCAGTGCGTCCTGCAGCAGGTCGAGACTCTTTTGGCCGGAGGCGAGGCGGCTTTCGATGCGAAGATTTCGCGCTGCCGCGATCCGCTCCTCATTCGTCGCCAAAAGAGCGTCACGGTCCTTTGTCAGCCTGTCGATTTTTGCCCGGACGTCCGCTGAGGCAGTGGTGAACTTTTGCACGTCGGCTTTGGCGTTTGAAATCATCTGCCGCAGTTCTTTGTCAGTCAGGTTCGCCAGCCCGTGGAAGTACTTGCACAACGAAAGCTGAAACTCCATAAGGCCGAGCGCCTTCTGTGCCTCCCGAAGCGCCTCACCGGCCCGGTCGCGTGCCGCAGCAGCGATGGTCGCCTGATAGTCGCCCTTCAATGACGCAACCCTCGCCAGCATCGACTGCCCCATCGCTCGGTCTTCAGGCCTGGCCTCGGCGTTTTCCGCCAGGACGGCTGAAAGGCCGTCTTCAGCCTGTTGCAGGGCCTGCCAGGCATTGGGATTCAACGCCGTTCCCGGCAGGATTTTCAGCCCTTCGCCCGGACCGACCAGCGTCGAGGTCGTAAAAGGTGCATACTTATCGCCGACTGCATATACAGGACTCGCCAGCAGGGCCAGCGCCTTGTTGACGAGCCGCTGGGCTTCGAGAACCTCTTCCAGGATATTCTGCCTGGCCCGACGCGACTTAGACGCCGAGCATCCCGCCACCGTCAACATGCCTACCAGACAGGCCGCAACCAAGGCCCCGAAAATTAGGTCTCTGCTTCTTTGCACGTTTGCATCTCCCACTTTAGGCCGCCGCCCCGCCCTTGGCGGGGACGTTGACTTTCTCTTCTATCACGACAGCAGGCCGTTTGCAACAACCTGATAGTTTTACCGGCCTTCCGGCAAAGCCGGTTGCGGTCTTTCGGTGGTTTCGGGCGGGTCGCTGCCGGGCATCTCACTGAGCGTTCGCAGCACGGCCGTAGCAACATCGAGCAGTCGGCTTGTTCGCTTAGTGGACCGACGGGCGCATATACAGAACATGACCACACTGCCGCATGTCTCGGCGCTGAAACCGCTTTCGGCCAGTGGCCAGCCTACGTGCGCGATCGTCCGGGCCAGCCGCTCGTCACCGATAAACGTCCAGCAGGCGACGTGATTGCCGCTCTGTCGGATGGCCAATGGAGCATACTCGGCGTCGCGGTTATTCCATATTGTTACCGCCGGCAAGTCGAGGTCTGTCTCGGCGACGACAACGCTGTAATGGCGCGTTATTCGTCTCGGCCCGTGGCCTATTTCATAGTGGAAGTCAAACGTTCGAACAAGCCAGCCCGCCAGTCGGCCGTAGGAGACATTGTGCGCTTGGGGACTGTGCCCCAGGGCAATCAACGAAAAATTCGCGTACCTTCGCGGCATGTCGAAGGGGTCGTCCCCGGAGAATTTCAGACCGGCCCCATGTGCCCGCCGGGCCAAGGCTCGCGTGCGGCGCATCTGGGCAAGGCCCATGACCACGAAGGAGACGCTCGCGGCGGCAATAGCGCCGATCAGCATGATTGTCAGGACAACTTGCACACTTTGGCCGTTGTTGCTGGTGAACTCGATTCCGGCAGGATGTCAGTCGAAAAAACCTTCTTCCGCCGGTTTGGTCGTTGCCGGTGGCAGCAACGGTAAGCCGCCAGAGCCTGTCTTTAACTTAAATGGCGGCTTGTACGTCGTACGGTAGTCCGGGTGCAGCGGTCCGCTCAGTGAGTTGATCCACTCCAGAACACGCCGATAGTTCTGGGACTTTCGATCACGGAACGGCGGCGTAATCTTTTCAGGGTGATCGAACTGCGATTGTTCCGGCGGCAGACCATACTGCAAAAGCAATGACAACTCTCTATGGTCG
>JAXIHJ010000060.1:0-3605 GCA_034189755.1 Planctomycetota bacterium | reverse complement strand
CCAGCACACCGGCCTGACCCAGCACGCGGCGCGCCTCAAAGCCGCTTGCCCGATGTGCAACGTACACCATAGCATCCAGCGGGTTGGAAACCACAATCAGCACCGCATCCGGTGAGTGTTTCGCGGCACGGGCGGCTACGTCTTTGACAATCTTCGTGTTGGCTTCGGTCAGGTCGTCGCGGCTCATGCCGGGTTTGCGAGGCAGGCCGGAGGTGATGATAACAACGTCGCTGCCGGCCGTAGCGGCGTAGTCGGTAGTGCCGGTGAACTTCGCGTCGAAAGACTCCACCGGGCTTGCCTCGTACAAATCCAACGCCTTGCCGGCGGCCAGGCCTTCAACGATGTCCAACAGGACGACGTCGCCAAGCTCGCGCTTCGCCGCCCAGACGGCGCACGTCGCGCCGACGTTGCCTGCTCCGATGATGCTCAGCTTCTTTTTGGCCATGAGGGTTGGTCCTTTGTCCGTAGCGTCCAGGGGCCTGTGCTAAGGCAGAGATTATACGTCCGCACCGCCCCAGTGCAAAACCTTTCGGCAGGCTGAGGCGGATTCTTGACATCGGCCCGGTGTTCGGCTTTGCTGGGCCTATGGACCTGCTCTGGAGCACGCTGATAGTCCTCGCCGCTGCGCTGGGGCTGTGGATTGCCGTGGCCTTCAACCGCATGGTCCGCAGCCGAAACCTGCTGCGGGAGGGTTTCAGCGGTATCGACGTCCAGCTCAAGAGACGGCATGACCTGATTCCCAAGCTTCTCGACGCCGTCCGGACCTACAGCGCCCACGAAAAGGCGACCTTCGAACATCTCGCCGAGCTGCGTAACCTCAGCCGCTCGACCGAGCAGCTCAGCCGGCGGCAGGACGGCGAAAACTCGCTTACCGACGGCCTGAAGCGCCTGTTCGCGCTGGCGGAGGCCTATCCGCAACTCAAGGCCGACCGGAACTTTCTCGACCTTCAGCAACAACTCACCGAAGTCGAGGACTCGCTCCAGATGGCCCGGCGGTATTACAACGGCGCCGTGCGGGATTACAACATTCAGGTCGAGTCGTTCCCGTCCAATTTCGTAGCCGGGCTTTTCGGCTTCGGGCGGGAGGAGTTTTTCCAGATTGTTACGACGTCTGAACATCATGCGCCTGTGGTGGAGACAGAATGATGCTATGGAAACCGGCGGTATGGCTTTTGGTAACGCTTGGCGCCCTGGCTGCGGCTGCGGCGGCCCAGGAACGAATCCTCAATTACCACAGCGATATTACGGTACACAAAGACGGCTGGCTGACGGTAACCGAGACCATCCAGGTTCGCGCGACCGGCAAAGAGATAAAGCGTGGCATTTACCGCGACTTTCCCGTTCGCTACGTCGGGCGGCATCGGTCGCGTGTGATCGTTCCGTGCCGGATCGTCCGCGTCGAGCGTAACGGCAGGCCGGAGGCGTATCACACGGAGAACCGGCCTCCTTTCAAGCGGATATACATCGGCCGGAAGAACGTCCTTCTCAGGCCCGGCGTTTACACCTACAAGCTCACCTACCGCACGAACCGCCAGTTGGGTTTCTTTAAGGACCATGACGAGCTGTACTGGAACGTTACGGGCAACGAGTGGGCGTTTCGCATCGAGAGGGCATCGGCGACCGTAACGCTGCCGGCCGGCGCAGCGGCCGCGAAGGTCGGCCACGAGGCCTACACAGGCCCGGAAGGCGCCAAGGGGCAGAACTACCGGTCCTTTCTCGATTCGCTCGGCCGGGCCGTGTTCCAGACCACAGGCCCGCTGAACCGCGAGGAAGGCTTGACGATTGTCGTTACCTGGCCTAAGGGCTTCGTCACCGAGCCGACCGCCGACGAGAAGTTGTGGTATTTCCTGCTCGACAACGGCCGAGTTGCAGTCGCGCTGATCGGGCTGGTTGCCGTAACGGTGTACTTTACGGTGGCCTGGTCGCAGGTGGGGTGCGATCCGGCGAAGGGGCTGATCATCCCGCTGTTCGACCCGCCGGACAACCTCTCTCCCGCCGCGATGCGGTACATACTGAAGATGGGCTACGACAAGACCTGCTTCGCCGCGACGCTGATTAGCCTGGCTGTTAAGAAATACCTGACGATTGAAGACGACGACGGCGATTACAGCCTCGTCCGCAACGACGGCGCCGACGAGGCGGGCCTGTCCCCCGGCGAGGCGAAAGTCGCCCGCCGCCTGCTGGGCCGCAGCCGCAAAACCATCGAACTGGACAGCACCAAACACGCCACGTTCCGGGGCGCCGCCGACAAACTGAAAAAGGCCCTGGCCGGCCAATACGACCGCCGCTATTTCTTCACCAACCGGCGGCACCTTATCGCGGGCGTGGCGATGTCCGTGCTGACGCTCCTGGGCGTCGCGGTGGTGGGCATGTTGGTGGACGATCATCCCGCCGTCGGATTCATGGCGCTCTGGCTGGGGGGCTGGAGCATCGGCGTGTTTTTCCTCGTCCGCCAGGTAATCGTCATGTGGAAAGCCGTTCGGGCCGGCAGGGCCAACAAGATCAAGGCGGCTGTGGGGATGACACTCTTCGCCGTCCCGTTCGTCGCGGCTGAGGTATTCGTCTTGACTATGCTGGTGTCCATGACGTCGATCTGGCTGCTGCCTGTCCTGCTGGCCCTGGGACTGGTCAATGTCCGGTTCGCCCACCTGCTGAAGAGGCCTACGGTAACCGGCCGCCAGGTCATGGACCGGATAGAAGGCTTTCAGATGTACCTGGCCACAACCGGCGACGGCGCCCAGGCGCTGCCGCAACTGGTCGGAGGCTCTCGTCGGCCGAAACGAACGATTGAGTTGTTCGAGGCATATCTGCCCTACGCCCTGGCCCTGGACGTGGAGAACGCCTGGGCGGAAAAGTTCGCCGACGTGCTGGCCGCCGCCGGCAAGGACGGGTACGAGCCTGGCTGGTATCACGGCACGGCGTGGGCGACTGTCGGGGCGGTCGGCTTTGCCTCGTCGCTGGGCAGTTCGTTTTCCGGCGCGTTGTCTGCGGCTTCGGCGTCCCCCGGCTCGACCAGCGGCTCCGGCGGGGGAGGCTCATCCGGCGGCGGTGGCGGCGGCGGTGGAGGCGGCGGGTGGTAAGAATCACCTGTCGACTGCCGCAGACTTGATATCCCCCCCTTAGGCACGGGCAGCGGGCTTGCCCTCGTGCGGCGCGGAGCATACGATAAGGCAACTGCCGCCCTGGAATCAGGAAGACCTTGCATGGCAAAGGACAAAAAACAAAAGCCCGTGGAGCACGTTCCGGATCACGGTTACTTCGGGCCGTTCGGCGGTCAGTTCGTGCCCGAGACGCTGATGGCTGCACTTGCGCAGCTCACGCGCGAGTACGAGGCGGCGATGGCCGACGAGGCCTTCCGTGCCGAGCTGGACCGCTGCCTGCGCGAGATAGCAGGCCGGCCCAGCGAGATGACGTTTGCCGGCCGGCTTACCGAGCAGCTTGGTGGGGCGAAGATATACCTCAAGCGCGAGGACATGAACCACACCGGCGCGCACAAGATCAACAACACCATCGGCCAGGCGCTGCTGGCGCTGCGGATGGGCATGTTCGACAGGGGGATGAGGTTATCCTTATAAAGAGGGATGGCAGCAGGTTCCCTTTCAGGG
>JAXIHJ010000006.1:0-12696 GCA_034189755.1 Planctomycetota bacterium | reverse complement strand
GCGCCTACGCCCCGGCCGACGACCCGGACGTAACCGGGCCGGAAAAATTTCAGCCGGCCGAGCTTGTCGCCGGTGTGGACATATTCGACGTGTGGTTTGAGTCCGGCTCAAGCTGGTTTGCCGTTGCCCTGGCCCGCGGGCTGGCCGACGAGGTCCCCGTAGACCTGTACCTCGAAGGCTCTGACCAGCACCGCGGGTGGTTCCAGCTTTCGCTGTTGCCGGCCCTTGGTTCAACAGGCTCGCCGCCGTTCAAGACGGTGCTGACCCACGGCTTTGTCGTTACCGCCGACGGACATAAAATGAGCAAGTCGCTGGGCAACGCCATCGACGTCATCGCTCAGCTCGATAAGCGCGGCGCCGACATACTCCGGCTGTGGATCGCATCGCAGAACTACCAGGATGACGTTCGCTGCTCGGAGGAGCTTGTCGCCCAGACCGAAGACGCCTATCGCAAAATCCGCAATACGCTCCGGTTTGCCATGGGCGCGTGTTTTGATTTCGACCCGGCCAGACATGCAGCCGACCCGGCCGACCACTCCATCGACCGATGGATGAGAATGCAACTGCACGAACTCATCCGCGACGTGCGGTCGGCCTACGACGGCTACGAGTTCCACCGCGCGGCGAGGCTGATGTACGAGTTCTGCACGGTGCAGGCATCGAGCATCTATCTGTCGGCCGTCAAAGACCGGCTGTACTGCGAGTCGCCCGATGCGGTGCGTCGGCGGGCCAGCCAGACCGTTATCCACGAGATGCTCGTTACGCTGGTGAGGCTGCTGGCGCCCGTCCTGCCTCACACCGCCGAGGAGGCCTGGCGGCATATTCCGTTCCTGCCGCACCGTCAGCCGCACAGCGTCCACCTGGCTGCACTGCCCGACTGCGACGAGCAAGTGTTGGAGCTGATCGAGGACCTCCGGCCGGTCAACCCCGACCTGGGCATGTTCAGCAGCGACAATCTCCAGGCCGGTCCGGCGTACGTCTGGGGCCGGCTGATGGAGCTACGCGACATCGGACTCGTCAAGCTGGAGGCGCTGCGAAACGCCGGCGTCAAAAACCCGCTGGATGCCGAGGTCGTCTTCAAGGTAACCGACGCCGCCGCGAAGTTCATCGAGACGTATCTGCGAGAACTGGAAGACATTCTCGGCGTGGGTTATGCCCGCATGGAGCGCAGCGGCGAGCTGCCGGAAGGTGTCGATGTCGAGGTGGAAGTTCTCGACACGCGGGAAAAATACGCCCGCTGCGCCCGCAGTTGGCGCCGCCGCCCCAACGTTGGTACTGACGCGGAATTTCCGGACCTTTCCGCACGCGACGCAGCCGTCATGAAGGAACTCGCCGGCAAATAGCGGGGCCTTTCGGGCCCAGGCATAAAAACAACCGGCGAGGCCGTCGTTGGACGATCTCGCCGGTTGTTGGAAAACAGGTCGTGGTTTTTTGTTGCGTTCTTATATCCGTCGGCGGTTGCGGCGGAACAGGCCGATGGCGGCGCCGCCGGCCAGGATTAGCAGCGTGCCCGGCTCCGGCGTCGGGCACTGCATGAGGGCGAACTCGGTGCAGCAGCCGGACAGGTCGGTGTCGATGTAGAGCTTTCCTTGGGCCAGGCCCGGCAGAAACCATTCGCCGTCGGCTACAACGCCACCGTCGACGTTGAGGCTGATGCGGTGGTCTGGCCCCCAACCGGTCTGGACTGCGCCCCACGTCTTGTTCGTGAACGGGTTGATGGAAAAGCCGCTCTTGTCGGTGGCCGCCTTGTCAAACGCGGCGCTGGCGCCGAGAATCTCCCAGTGATAATCCGTCCAGTCGACGCCGGTGTTGTTGAAGATGGTCTCGTCGGTAATCTGGATGGTCGGGACCGTCAGTGCGTCGACAAGCCGCTGCTGGAAGATAATGGTGTTCGGCGGGAAACATCCATTGACCGGCGGCAGGTAGAAATCCTTGCTGATCTCGATCCGGACGTACGAGCTGCGCACCTTGTCCACGACGATCCCGTTGTGGATGTCGTCGGCCAGGATGGCGCTCCAGCCGGAATCGGCCCCCGTAATCGGATCAATCAGATCGATTACGACGTCGGCGTAAACGGGGCAGGCAAGGGAGCACAACAGAAGTGCGACTGCGGCGGCTGTGATGCGTGTTTTCATCTTTCGCTCCTCCTAAGGAACCTCCGGCTGACGACACCTTGCGGCGCGACGACCCTTGACTGGTTTTCGGCACAATGCGAGGCTTCAATCCAATAGTGGCCGGATTTAAGGCTTCAAGGAGGAGCGTAAGATTCAGTCGGCCTCCGGGCCAATCGAGGTGGAATTTTTTTGTGGGGTTCTGCTGTGGGACCGGAATACCGTGGGCTATACAGTCCCACCGCACCGAAACGTGAACTGTTATAATAACATAAAGACGGCGTTTATCCCTTCCGCCGCCGGCACATCGCAATCGCGCCCAGCAACAGCACTATCGCGGAAGCAGGTTCGGGAACGACGGTCTGCTTGAGCGAAAAGCTGGCGGCGGCACCGGTTAGGTCCGTGATAATCACCAGGTCGCCGCTTGGCGTGTACGTCGTGCCGGCCAGCACCTTCCCGCCGTCGGCCAGCAGTTCGCCCGCCAGGTCCGGGTCGCCGCTGTCGATGTCCTGCCAGGTCTTCGTCGTAAACGGCGAGACGTTCCAGCCGGCCGAGCCGCTGATGCTGAACTGCGCTACACCCGTCTGGAAAATCGACCAGCGAAAGTTCGTCCAGTCGTATCCGCTGCTGTTGGCGATCGACTCGGAGCGGATGATAATCCGGCCGACGGTATTGGCGTCGTCCAGGCGCTGGTTGAACATGACGTGCGCGACGGGGAATTCCAGTTCGCCGTCGTCATCTTCCGGCGGGCCGAAATCCTTCTCCAGCGACAGTATGACCTCACCGGCCGACAGGTCCACGTCGATGAGTGTAAAGCCTATCGCCGTTGTGCCGTCTAGAGCGATGCCCCAGCCGGAATCATCCCCCTCGCCGTCGATGAGTGCATCGGCTAACGCCGTGGTTGGAAGGAAGGATAAGGCGAGAACAACCGCTACGCATACTGCCTGAGCATATCTCCTGCTGAGCATTTTTGCTCCTCCTGATGCCGCAACAGGCTTACCGTCGGCAGGCTGCGAACTTGAGCAAAGGTTCCTGCACCCGGTTTCGTCTGCTGCTTTTTACCAATACCCTTTTTAGGCCCCGGCAAGAGGCGCAGCAAATCGTAAAAAAAACACGTTACAGCCTCTTGACCAGGGTGCGAGCGATTTTCGAGCGAGGTGCCATTATACATCATTTTGGAAAAACTGCAATGGGCTGAATAGAAACTTTTTTTGGCTTTCGGTGCTCGCTCCAGCCGAGGCGGGGTACACTACTTGGCCCCGCCGGGCCGTTTCAACGGTTCGGCCTGCAGGACTGGAATCCGCCAAAGCGGCGTGGGCAGCTTCTCGCTGGTCAGGTACAGTTTTTTGCCGTCCGGGCCGTAGCAAATCGACTCTCCCTGCCTGCGTCCCGGCATCGGCAGAAAACGTGGCTTGCCGGCGAAGGCTTCCGCCCAGGTTTGCCCGCCGGTGCGGGTGTATTCGTAAGCCGGGCCGTAGGTCAGCACGACCGCCCGCCGGCCGTCGGAGGAAATATCCATCGCGGTGGCCGGGGGGATGGCCAATGTGGCAACAGGCTTGATGACGACGGTCCTGGCCTCAGGGCGCTTTGGCCAGGGCAGGGCGTAGACATTGCACCGCAGGCCGAAAACTTTCGTGATGATGTAAATGGTTCGGCTTGCAACGTCGAACGCGATCGACTCGCAGTTCTGCGGGCCTTGCGAATAGCGAAAATGAATGGTCTGGAGCAGACTCGCCGAGCCCTGTGCGTTCCTGCGTTGAGGGTTCAGGCGCGGCTCATTGATTGCGTATAGTGTGCAATGGTCTCGCTTGCTGGCATTGTCGCCGACGTCACCGATCAGCAACACGCTCCGACGGGCCAGCCTGAACGAGCACATGTCCTCCCAGTCCCGCGCCTTGGCGCCGGGGACGTTGTAAGTGGCCAGGTGCTCGCCTCGCCCGTTGAATGCAAAGACCCGCGCCTTGTCGCCGGAATCGTTGTGGGTCCAGAAGATGTCCTTGTTTGCCCGGCCACACGCCAGCCCGCTGCTTTCGTGGACCTGCTTGTTGGCGAGAATGGCAATTTGTTCCGCCTTGCCGTAGGAGACCCCGGCCGGGCGGCTCGTCGCGGCAGGCGACTTGGACCTCGGCGCGGCGTCCGCGGCAAGTGTAATTATCGCCAGCATGAACGTAGCCGGAACCGCCGGTCTGAAGCTGCGTTTCATTTTCATGGTCTTTCTCGCGTCTCTCGTTACCCGGATTTTCACATCGTACCGGCGTGGAGTTCATATCTCAACTCTCAACGGCCCGGCTGAGCTTTTGACATTTGCAACAAATCTTCTTGTCCGGCCGAGCCGCAGGGGTTAAAGTAAAAAACTTGTTCGCGCTCGGTGTGCGAGAAGCCAGGGCACAGCGGGCAATATAGGCTGGATGGTCCAGCCGCCGACCGCCGGGTGTTGAGAGGTGAACAGGCGGGCGCGGCGCCCGGTTTGACGGCAGCCGGGGCCTTCGCCGCGGTAAGAAGGCTAAATGGTTTTTCAGGTAACAAATGGTCGATCGAAATCTTATTCAATCTCTAAATGTCAGCGACGAGGAAGTACAAAAGCAACTGTCCGAGGCGCTGGGAACCGAATTCAACCAGGATGTTTTTGGGGATGTCGTTCAGGAAACCACCACGCACCAGCCTGGCACGATCCTTTCCGGCCACGTGGTCAGCGTTATCGGCAACGAGGTTATTATCGAAGTGGGCCTCAAGTCTGAAGGCTCCGTCGACGTTAACGAATTCGATGATCGCAGCAGCATCGAGCCGGGTCAGGAGGTCGAGGTTTTTCTGGAAGCCGTCGAATCCGACAGCGGGCTGGTGGTGCTTTCCAAACGTAAGGCTGACCGGATTCGCGGCTGGGAGCGGATTCTCACCACCAACAAAGAGGGCGATGTGGTTACGGGCGTGGTTACCCGCAAGATCAAGGGCGGGCTTCTGGTGGACATCGGCGTACCGGCGTTTCTGCCGGCCAGCCAGGTGGACATTCGCCGCCCCGGTGAAATCGGCGATTTCATTGGCAAGCAGATAGAGTCAAAAATTCTCAAGATCGATGAAGATCGCCGCAATATCGTGATTTCCCGCCGAAAGCTGATCGAAGAGCGCCGCGCAGAGGCGAAAGACAAGCTGATGGCCGAGATCGAGGTCGGCCAGCTCCGCAAGGGCATCGTCAAGAACATCGCCGAGTTCGGGGTCTTTATGGACCTCGGCGGCATCGATGGGCTGCTGCATATCACCGACATGAGCTGGGGCCGCATCAACCATCCGTCTGAAATAGTCAAGATCGACGAGGAGGTCGAAGTAGTCGTCCTGAACGTCGATCATGAGAAGGAAAAAATCGCGCTGGGCCTGAAGCAGAAAAGCCCAAGCCCGTGGGAAGACGTCGAGCAGAAATACCCCGTGAACACACGCGTGAAGGGCACGGTTGTCAACCTGATGTCGTACGGCGCTTTCATCAAGCTGGAGGAGGGCCTGGAGGGTCTGGTGCATATCTCCGAGATGAGCTGGACCCGAAGGATCAACCACCCATCCGAGATCGTCAGCGTCGGCGACGAGATTGAAGTGATTGTCCTGGGTATCGAGAAGGACAAGCAGGAAATATCGCTCGGCATCAAGCAAGCCGAGGTCAACCCCTGGACGCTGGTGAAGGAAAAATACCCGCCGGGAACTGTCATCAACGGCAAAATTCGCAACATGACCAACTACGGCGCGTTCGTCGAGATAGAAGAAGGCATCGACGGGCTGCTGCACGTTTCCGACCTGTCCTGGACGCGGAAAATAGCGCATCCTTCCGAGCTGCTCAAGAAAGGCCAGGAGGTCCGGTGCGTTGTGCTGGCTGTGGACGAGGAAAAAATGCGAGTCGCCCTGGGCATCAAGCAGCTCACCGAAGACCCCTGGCTGCGGCAGATTCCGGAACACTATCTGCCCGGCCAGATTGTCAAGGGCAAGGTTACGAAAATCACTAACTTCGGCGTTTTTGTCGAACTGGAAGAGCACCTGGAAGGCCTGCTGCACGTCTCGGAGCTGTCCGACCAGAAGGTCGAAAGCCCGCAGGACATCGTCAAGGTCGGCGAGGAGCTTGAAGTCAAGATCCTCCGCGTGGACACCGACGAGCGGAAGATCGGGCTGAGCCTCAAGCGTGCCCAGTGGGCGGCCGAGGAAGAAGGCGACGCCGAGCCGGGCGCCGGGACGCCGGTTAAACGCCGTGGCGGGCTGGCCGGAGAAGGCGGGCTGCTGGGCGAGGGGGCTGACCAGGTTATCAGCACAGTCCGCGGCCAGGACCGGAAACCGGCACCTGAACCAGAGCCGCAAGAAAAACCCGAACCGGAAGAGAAATCCGAGCCGGAAGACAAACCTGAGTAGAAGTCATCCCAAAACTTGCTTTGCAGGCGAGAACGAGGGATTTTCGCGGGCCGGCAAGGACGGCGAAGCAGGCGTATCCGCAGTGATACGCCGATACAGCCGGACGCCGCTCGGGCGCGAAAAGACCCGTTCGCAGCTCAAATGAGGTTTTGGGATGGCTTCTAGCACAATGTTCGCAGGTTAGCGAGCCACGACCTGCCCACCTTCCGGTACCTGCCTATCTGACCGGTAGGGCAGGCAGGGGTAGGCGGGCCGGCAGAGCTGCTGGCTTGTGTTTTTGGGGCGGGGGTGGGCAAATCACAAATCTGCCGTCGCCAACCGCTTCGACTCCCTGCACTTTGATTAAGCTCCGGATTCCACCCTTACTTAAGTGCCCACCTGAAGCGTCCGATTTTCATAACAGCGCATTGAGTATTAGTGTCTCGGCGCTGCCATGAGAACAGGAGGCCCCTTAATGGCGAGGACCGTTTCTAAATCGGAACTAGGCTGGTATCTGGAGCAGATCAAATCGACGCCGCTGCTGACGGCCAAGCAGGAGCGGCAGTTGGCCAGGCGCATCCGCGAACACTCCGACCCGGTTGCCCGCGAGCAGATGATTCATGCGAACCTTAGGCTGGTGGTTAAGATCGCCAAGGAATACGGCAACCCCGGCATGACGCTGAGCGACCTCGTCGCCGAAGGCAATCTCGGGCTGATGCGAGCTATTGAGCAGTTCGACCCGGAAGCCGGCGTACGGTTCAGCACGTATGCCGCATGGTGGATTAAGCAGTCTATCAAGCGTGCGATGATAAACGCCGGGCAGCCGATTCACATTCCAGCCTATCTCCTGAAGCTCATCACCAAGTGGCGGCGTGCCGCCCGGGCACTGGAGAACACACTCGGCCGGCCGGCTACAACCGAAGAAATGGCCAGGAAGATGAAAATCAGCCACAAGAAGGCCGATATCATCAGGCAGGGCATGCTGGCCGTCAACGCGCCCAGCCAGATGGACACCGATGAGACACAGGCTATCTCTGAGATGGTCGCCGACACCGATGCTGCACTGCCTGAACAGGGCATGCTGCAAGCCGACAATGCGCCCTTTGTCGCGGCGCTGCTTCAACGCCTCGAGCCGCGCGAGCGAAAGATACTTGAACTCCGCTTCGCTCTGGACGGCTATACCGGCCCGCTCCGGACGTTCAAGGAAATAGGCAAGATTATCGGCCTGACACGCGAACGTGTTCGCCAACTGGAAAAGAAAGCACTGGCCGACCTGAAGCAAATCCTGGAAGAAGAGTAGCGGTATTACAGATTAAGCCGCGAACTGCCGCTGGATGAACGTCTTGTCGTGCTCCATCCTCGCCACAGACAACTGCTTGTGCAATGAAAGCATCGAATCAACCAACGAGGCGGCGAAATGCAGCCTGAAGGGCTGAAATAATACAGCCCAAGGCAACGCCTTGGGAAACAATGCTTCCCCTCCCAGCCAAGCCCTGAAAGGGCGAAATAACTCGTTTCGCAAAGTTTCACAAAGTCCTATTGCGCCCTTTCAGGGCTTGATTCTTTTTTTGCATCCCTGACCCAGGGCGTTGCCCTGGGCTGTATTATTTTCAACCTTTCAGACTGGGCTGGAGGCAATTACCAAAATCCAGCCGCTTCGGGAGGCAAACAGATCATCACTTTGGGTTTCCCTCGCACATCTTAACGTCTCCGGTGCGCCGGACATATGCTGCCTTTCATGCGAATTGAATGGAAAGTCCCAGCTAATACGATAACCCCGCCCGGGCGGATTGTCTATCGCAAGAAGCCGCAAGCCTATTGACCCGGCGGCGGGTGCTGGCCTATCCTATTGCCTCCAGTGTGCTGTGATTGTGCACGAAGGGCGGCCCACTTTTTGTTACGCAACGAAACCGAGGTTATATCGTTTCATAATGTCGGGTACCTCTTTACAAGATGATAAAGTCTCAGGCCGGGCGATTGCGGCGCGAGGCCGGGACGTTTTAGCCTGGCTTTTGAGCCAGCGAATCCGCCCCCTGTGGATAACCGCTGTGGTTCTGTTGGTTCTTTTTGCGGGCTTCCGTGCCGGTCTGCTGCTGGCCCGGGGCAACTGGCTGGTCGATATCGGCGCCGCAGGGATCACCCGCTGTTTTGTGGTGGGCATGCGCTATGACGCCATGCCGATAGGCTACATGTTGCTGCCGCTGGCTCTGGTGTTGTCGCTGGCGCCGCGGCGCGCCTTCGCCCGGCCTCGGTTCCGCCAGGCTGTGGCCACCTACGCCGTAACGATAGTTGCTCTGGCCGCTGTGGTTGAGGTTGTCGGTGCGGCGTTTTTTCTGCATTTCGGCGCCCGGCTGAACTGGATGGTCGCCGACCATGCCATGCACCCAAAGGAAGTGGCGATGTATATCTGGGGCACCTATCCGGCCTGGCTTGTACCGATTGGTTTTATAGCTCTGATGTACCTGGGCCGGCGCGCCTTCAGCCGGCTGTTCCGGCTGGGGCCTGGGCCTGCCGAACGACGACTTTGGCAGCGGGTTGTGCTGGCGGTCGTGTCAGCCGCCTTGTGCATAACGGCCTGCCGCGGCGGCCTGGGCCGGCGATCGCTTCGGCAGGAGGCGGCCTATTTCAGCGACAACCGGGTTGTTATTCAGCTTACGATGAATAACGTCTTTACGCTTGCCAAGGCTACGCGGTCGCACCTGAACGACGGCCACGATGAAAACGAGTTGTTTCCTTTTCCGCCTGACCGGCTGGCCGTTGAAGTCGCCAAGAAGCTGGTGTTCCAACCCGGCGACGCGCCACAAGGCGTCCGGGGCAACCCGTTCTGGCGGCGGGTTGAGACGCACCGCCGGCAGATGGATTACAACATGGTGCTCATCCTCATGGAATCCATGGCCGGCAAGCCGGTCGGGGCGATGGGCTACTCGCCTACCCACACGCCCAACTTCGACGCGCTATGCCGAGAGGGAATGTTTTTTAATCGGGTCTACGGTGTCGGCGGGCGGACCAACCGCGGCATGATGGGCACGCTGTGCGGGCATCCGGACCTTCGAGGCCAGACCATCCTCAAGCGGCCTTTGGCGCAGGGGAAATTTTTGACCCTGCCAGGCATCTTTCGAAATCGCGGCTACCGCACGCTGTTTATCTACGGCGGCGATCCGAACTTCGACAACATGCGAGGCTTTCTCTCCGGCAACGGTGTCGAGACGGTTATCGGGCAGGAACAGATTGCCTCCAACGGCCTGGCCGGAAACTGGGGCGTGCCGGACGAGATGATGCTCAAAAAAGCCCATGCGACGTTCCTGCAACTGGACAGGGCCGGGAAAAAGTTCTTCGCAGCCGTCCTGACCGTCTCCAACCATGAGCCGTATGACCTGCCGACCGGACGGTGCGAGTTGTTGCCGGGCGACGATGAGAAAATCAAGCGCATCAACGGCTTCCGCTACGCCGACTGGGCGCTGGGGCAGTTTTTCCGCATGGCCCGCACGGCGCAGTATTTCAAGCGGACCATTTTTGTCCTGGTGGCCGACCACGGGCGAAACTGGGATCAGCGGCGGATTTTGGACCTGCCGAGCTATCGCATTCCGCTGCTGATCTATGCGCCCGGCATTATCACGCCGGGCGCCTCCGACGTGGTCGCAAGCCAGACCGATATTCCACCAACCATACTGTCGCTGCTGGGCGGGACGTTTGAGCATTGTTTTCTCGGGCGAAACCTGCTGGCCGTCGAGCCGGGCGATGGGTTTGCATTCCTGCATGAAGATTACGCCCTGGGCTTTGTCCGGCGCGACCGGGCGATTGTCTATCCTCCGCTGGGCCGGCCGCTGCTGTTTCGTATCGACGATATGAACGTGGAAAAAATCAAGGCCTCCGGTTCGCGGCGAGACGTGCTGCGGACGCTTCAACGCGATATGTTTTCTTTCTACCTGATAGCCAAGCGGTTGTACTTCGACGGCGCTTACGTGCCGCCGCAACGCCGCCAGACAACTACGAGTGGGCCACAATGACCGCATTGGAAAAACTCATTCGAGACGTGCCGGACTTCCCGAAGAAGGGCATTGTTTTCAAGGATATCACGCCTCTGCTTGCCGATCCCCAGGCGCTTGCCGAGGCCGTCGCTCGCCTTTGCGAGCCATTTTGCGATAAGGGCGTCGAGATCGTTACCGGCATCGAGAGCAGGGGGTTCATTTTCGCCCCGCTGGTTGCAGCCAGGCTCGACGCGGGTTTCGTGCCGATTCGCAAGCCGGGCAAGCTGCCCGCCGAGACCATCTCTCAGCAGTACGAGCTGGAGTACGGCACGGACGAAATCGAGATGCACGCCGACGCGATTCAGGCCGGGCAGAAGGTCTTGATGATCGATGACCTGCTGGCCACCGGCGGAACCATGGCCGCCGCGTGCGATTTGGTAAAACGGCTGGGCGGGCAAATCGTGGGCGCAGCTTTCGTCGTTGAGCTTTGCTTCCTGAACGGCCGGGACAAGCTCGCCGGCTGCGATGTCCGGTCCATCATCAAGGTCGAGGAAGAATAGACGTGCCTGCTGCCCGCACCGCAAAATCAGCCGGCCCGGCGCGCAAAATCATTCGCAGATATACCATTTGCCCGGTGTCGGAGCCTGTCCCGCTGTGCGGGCGAATTGCCGGCACGCCGTGGGCACGTGGATGTGTTGTGCGAGTGGACAACTATCCGTGGCATGTCGGCGGGTCTAAACAGCCCACCACGGTTCGCCTTCTTTACGATCAGGAGGCGATCTATGCACAGTTCCGCTGCCGCGACAGGCACATCCATTGCCGAACGACCAGGCTGAACGGGCCGGTTTGCAAGGACAGTTGCGTGGAGTTTTTTGCGGCGACGGAGCCGCAAGCCCGGCCGGACTATTTCAACCTGGAGGTGAACTGCTGCGGCGTGTTCCATATCGGTTTCGGCCCGTCCATTGACAACCGAAGGCTTATCTCGCCGGCACTGGCTGAGCGCATCGACATCGCGGCCTCGGTGCCGGGGCCGACGAAGAACGAATCTGGGACCGACCGGGCCTGGTGGGTGGCTGCGGCCGTTCCGTTTGACGTGCTGAGCGAGTTGACAGGCCGGCGCGTCCGGCCTCATTCCGGCGATGTCTGGCGAGGAAACTTCTACCGCTGCGGCGGCAACACCGACCCGCAATTCGCCTGCTGGAATTGGATCGACAGCCGCAAGCCCGACTTCCACGTGCCGGAGTTCTTCGGGCAGCTTCATTTTGCCTGAGGCAGCGGGCCGAAAAACAAGCTCAGCCTGGTGCTCTTAAACTGCAATCGACAATTCGGCCGTCTTTGGGTATTATTAAGCATTCCATTGGTTCTGTTGTGGTAACGCAGTAAACAGGAGAAGCGAATGATGTTTCGCCCAGAGATTAAGGTTGTAGATTGCACCATCCGCGACGGCGGATTGATGAACAACTCGGACTTCACACTGGAAACCGTCCGGGCGGCTTACGAGGCGGCCTGCGCATCAGGCGTGGACTACGTCGAGCTGGGCTACCGCAACAGCAAAAAGCTGCTGTCGGAAGACGAGTTCGGCCCGTGGCGGTTCTGTGACGAAGAGTTTATGGTCAAGGCCACCGACGGCATCGACCCGCGCGGCACAAAGCTGGCGGTGATGATGGACGCCCACAAATCTTCGCCCGACGATATCCTCTCGAGTGAAAAGTCCGTCGTGGACATGATCCGCGTGGCTACGTACGTCAAGGACGTGGACAAGGCTATTTGCCTGGCACGGGCGGCCGTGCAACAGGGCCATGAATGCACCATCAACATCATGGCCATCTCGCACGAGGGCGGGCCGGCACTGCGAGAGGCTCTCCAGCAGCTCGAGGAAGAAACACAGGCGAAGGCGGTGTACATAGTCGACAGCTTCGGCGCGCTGTACAGCGAAGAGGTTCATTTTCTCGTTGAAACCTACCAGATGTACCTGAAGACCAAGCAGGTCGGCGTGCACATGCACAACATGCAGCAGTTGGCCTTCGCCAACACCGTCGAGGGTGTTATCAAGGGCGCCAATTTTGTTGACGGGACGCTCTACGGCCTGGGTCGGGGCGCCGGAAACTGCCCGCTGGAACTGCTGCTGGGGTTCCTGAAAAATCCGAAGTTCGACCTCGTGCCGCTGCTGGACTGCATCGCCGAGCACATACTGCCGCTACAGAAGGAAATCGACTGGGGCTACCACGTGCCCTACATGCTCACGGGCGTCAGAAACC